>JBAQUQ010000424.1:0-51524 GCA_049297615.1 Burkholderiaceae bacterium | reverse complement strand
AGTTGCCGACGATGTTAGAGCGTGCGGCGCGTCAGCTCGGCAACGAGGTGCAGCGCCGAGCCCTGCAAATGGCGACGATTCTCGAACCGCTGCTGATCGTCGCGATGGGCGCCGTCGTGCTGCTCATCGTGCTGGCGGTGTTGTTGCCTATCATCCAGCTCAACACGTGGGTGCGCTGAAGCGGAGTTGCTCGAACCTGCGGCGGACGTGCAGGTCCAAGCTGTGCGAGGCGCTTGCGTGACTTCCTGCGCCGTCGCCCCCCGGTTGAGGGCTGTGCGGCGCCGCTGGGGACTGTCAGGCTCGTACCCGTCGAGCACACTTGGTTTGCGGAGGATCTTCATGGGCACATCGAGCGACTTGGTCACGCTACCGGGCAGCGGCATCCCGATCGCGCGCATGCGCCACGTTTACCGCATCGCTGACGTCGGGCGCAAGCTCGACAAGCTCCCCCAGCAAGAACACGAGAACCTGCGCTCCACCTACCAGCGCATGCTGGAAAAAGGGCCGGAGCGATTCCAGGTCAAACCGTCGGGCCTGCCGGCGATGGACCAGCTCTACGACGACCTGCCCAATTTCGCCGAGGTGCTCGACGATGTGAAGCGCCAACTCGCGTTGTGCGAAGACAGCCGCGACGCACTCGAGATCACGCCGCTGCTCCTGCTCGGCCCGCCGGGCGTGGGAAAGACGCATTTCGCCCGCGCTATTTCGCAGTTGCTGGGCACCGGAATGGGCTTCATCTCGATGAGTTCGATGACCGCAGGTTGGGTGCTTTCGGGCGCGTCCAGCCAATGGAAGGGCGCGCGCGCGGGCAAAGTCTTCGAAACCCTGGTCGACGGCCAGTACGCAAACCCGGTGATGGTCGTCGACGAAATCGACAAGGCCGGGGGCGAACACGCCTACGACCCGTTGGGAGCGCTCTACAGCCTGCTCGAACACGATACGGCGGCGAGCTTCGTCGACGAATTCGCCGAAGTGGCGATCGACGCGAGCCAGGTGATCTGGGTCGCCACCGCGAACGATGCGCGTGGCATCCCCGATCCGATTCTGAACCGAATGAACGTCTACGAAGTCCTGGCCCCCGATCGCGACGCGGCGCGGCGCATCGCCGCCAAGTTGTACCGCCGCATTCGCGCTGATCGCGATTGGGGTTCGCGCTTCGAGCCCGAACCACGCGCCGAGGTACTCGACCGTCTGAGCGAGCTGGCGCCGCGCGAGATGCGCCGCGCCTGGATGACAGCCTTCGGCAATGCCAAGCTCGCACACCGGGATAACGTCGATGTGAGCGATTTGCCCGAGGCAGCGGGCAAGAAAAAGCATATCGGCTTCGTCCAGTAACGCTGCGCCTGCGTTTGCACCCCGTTGCCTTGTGGCGGCCGCCACAAGGCTGCGGCCCGGTGGGCAGTGTCGTGCGTGGCTATCATGTGCCGCATGCCCACCTCCCTCGTCGGCCAGCTCGTGGTGGCGATTTCGTCGCGGGCGCTGTTCGATTTCGAGGAAGAGAACCGCGTCTTCGAGGCCGCGGACGATCGCGCCTATATGCAGCTGCAACTGCAACGTTTGGAACTCGCGGCCAAACCCGGTGTGGCGTTTTCACTCGTGCAGAAGCTGCTGGCGTTCAATTCAGGTGGCGCAGCGCGCGTCGAAGTCGTGATCCTGTCGCGCAATGACCCGGTTTCGGGAATGCGCGTCTTTCGTTCCGCTCAGCACTACGGGCTGGCCGTGCAGCGGGGGGTGTTCACGCGCGGGCAGCCGCCGTGGCGCTACCTGCGCCCGCTGAGCGCCAATCTGTTCCTGACGACCAACGAAGCCGACGTGCGCTCGGCCCTGGGTGCCGGGGTTCCAGCGGCGCGCGTCTATCCGCATTCGGCGCGCGCGTCGAACGCGCACCCGAGTGAAGTGCGAATCGCTTTCGACGGGGACGCCGTACTGTTCGGCGACGAAGCCGAACGCGTCTATCAGAACGCCGGCCTGGCCGCCTTCCAGGCCCATGAGCAAATGCGCGCCGGCAAGCCGCTCGCCGCAGGGCCGTTCAAACCCTTGCTCGAGGCATTGCAACGATTCCAGCGCGAACCTGCCGGTTCGATGCGTATCCGAACGGCACTGGTCACGGCGCGCAGCGCACCGGCGCACGAGCGCGCGATTCGCACACTGATGGACTGGAACATCGAGATCGATGAAGCCATGTTCCTCGGCGGCTTGGCCAAGGGCGAGTTTCTGCGCGAGTTCGAGCCCGATTTCTTCTTCGATGACCAATCCGGCCACATTGAAAACGCTGCGGAACATGTGCCGGCCGGACATGTCGCCGCGGGCATTGCCAACCCTTGACCCGTCCCGGTCAGCTTCGGTAGTGGCGCAACGCGTCGAGGTCGAGCACGCGCACGCCGCCGTACTCGATGCGGATCAAACGCTGCTCTTGCAAGAAGCGTAGAGCCTTGTTGACACGCTGGCGCGATAAGCCGACGAGGTAGGCCAGCTCCAGCTGCGTGATGCGCAGCCACGTGCCGACGCCGGGGTACAGGGAGGGGTGAAACAAAGCGGCGAGATTGCGCGCCACGCGCACGTCAGGGTCGGTGAGCCTATCGATTTCACGCGCGGCAATGAACTGGCCTAGGCGGTCGTTGAGCTGGTTCAGGATGAACCGATTGAAGGCGATGCTGGTCTGAAGCAATTCATGGAAGGCGTCCACCGGCAAACCGGCAACGATACTGCGGCGCAGCGCCTGGATGTTGTAGCGGTACGCTTCGCGCTTGAGCAAGGTGCCCTCGCCGAACCAGCCGCCCGGGGGCACTCCGGTGAACGTGATCGCCACGCCGTCGGCCGTGTCGGTGCTCATCTTCAGCAGGCCGTCGACCACGCCGAACCAAAAAGTCGCCGGCTTGCCGATCTTGCAGACGAGTTCGCCCGTCTCGGCATTGACCACCTGGATCAGTGCCGCGATGCGCGCCGCGTCGTGCGCGTCGACGCAGCGCAGCCAGTGGATCGCCGCCAGTTCATTCGGCGTTGCGGGGCGCGCACGCAGTCGCAGTGCAGAGTCGGTCATGCTGCTCATCCTCGATCCTGATCGGCCGCGCCTCTGGCTGACTGATCCCTGACACGCTCTCCCCGGGAAAGCACGTCCCCGGGTGAACCCTAGGAATGTCGCCGCAGTGACATCACGGCGTCAAACTGCGGCCTACGATTGCGCGCATTGTGAGCACTGCCATCTGCCCGAAGTCCTGGAGGTCGACGTGAGGACCACGTTCCCCCGCTTGATGCTCGAGCACGCAAAGACCCGCCCCAGGGCACCGGCCCTGCGCGTCAAGGAGTTCGGCATCTGGCAGACGACCTCCTGGGAGGCTCTGGCCCAGCTCGTGCGCGATCTCGCCTGCGGTCTTGCTGCTGCGGGTTTGACGCGCGGCCAGCACATCGTCGTGATCGGCGAGAACCGGCCGCGGCTGTACGCCTCGATGATCGCTGCGCAAGCCCTCGGAGCGATTCCCGTCCCTCTGTACCAGGACGCGGCCGGTGCTGAATTCGAGTTCCCGGTCAACAACGCCGAAGTCGCTTTCGCCGTCGTCGAAGACCAGGAACAGGTCGATAAATTGCTCGAGTTGCGCGCGACATGCCCGCAGCTCGGCCACATCTGGTACGACGAGGCACGCGGCCTGCGCAACTACAGCGAGCCGGGACTGGCCTCGATCGATGCGCTGCTCGAGTCGGGCCGTGTCTGGAACCGGGCGCATGCCGGGTTTCTCGACGCCGAGATCGCCAACGCGTCGCCGGACGACGTGGCTGCCATGTTCTTCACCTCGGGCACAACGGGCCAGGCCAAAGGCGTCGTGCATTCCCATTTCACCTTGTTGGATCGCGCCAAGGCGGGCGCCGATTTCGACCGGCTCAGCGCGTCCGAGGAAGTGCTGGCTTACATGCCTCCGGCGTGGATCGGCCAGAACATTTTTTCGTATGCGCAGTGGCTCGTGTGCGGCTACGTGGTGAACTGCCCCGAGTCGGCGGCGACGGTGACGATCGATCTGAAGGAAATCGGCCCGACCTACTATTTCGCGCCGCCGCGAATTTTCGAAGGCCTGCTCACCAACGTGATGATCCGCATGGAAGACGCGAGCGCCATCAAGCGCCGCTTGTTCCAGCACTTCATGGCGGTGGCGCGGCGGGTCGGCCCGGCACGCATGGACGGCAGGACATTGAGTCTGGCGGACCGAATCAGCTATGCACTGGGCGACGTTCTGATCTTCGGTCCGCTGCGCAACACGCTCGGCTTCTCGCGGGTGCGCGTGGCCTACACCGCGGGTGAGGCGATCGGCCCGGACTTGTTCACGTTCTACCGCTCGATCGGCATCAACCTCAAGCAGCTTTACGGATCCACCGAAACCGCGGTCTTCGTTTGCCTGCAGCCTGACCATGAAGTCAAGGCCGACACGGTGGGCGTGCCGATCAGCGGCGTGCAGATCCGCGTCGAAGCCAACGGCGAAATCATGGTCAAGTCGCCGGGCCTGCTCAAGGAGTACTACAAGAACCCGGCCGCCACCGCCGAGGTTCTGACCGCCGAAGGGTGGTACCACACGGGCGACGCCGGTTTCCTGGACAACGGCGGGCACCTGAAGATCATCGACCGCGCCAAGGACGTCGGGCGCCTGCGCGGCGGAGCGAACGATGGCGCGATCTTTGCCCCGAAGTATGTGGAGAACAAATTGAAGTTCTTCCCCTACATCAAGGAGGCGGTGGCGTTCGGCGACGGGCGTGCCACAGCGTGCGCCTTCGTCAACATCGACATGGACGCGGTGGGCAACTGGGCGGAAAGGCGCAACTTGCCGTATGGCGGCTACACCGATCTGGCGGGCAAGCCCGAGGTTACCGAACTGATTCGCGAGTGCGTCGCCAAGGTCAACGCCGATCTGGCTGCCGATGACAAACTCGCTGGCAGTCAGATCCACCGCTTCCTGATCCTTCACAAGGAACTCGACGCCGACGACGGCGAACTGACCCGCACGCGCAAAGTCCGGCGCGGCTACATCGGCGAAAAGTACCAGTTACTCGTCAACGCGCTGTACGGCGGCAAGCAGGAGCAGTTCATTGAGACCGCGGTGAAGTTCGAAGACGGGCGCAGCGGTGTCGTGTCGGCAACATTGAAGATCGTCGACGCTCAGACGTTCGCGCCGGTGAAACGAGCCGCATGATGACGCAACGTTCGGTTGGCGAGGTCATCCTCGGCGTGCAGAACATCTCGCTGAGCTTCGGCGGCGTGAAGGCGCTGAGCGACGTGAGCTTCGACGTTCGCGAGCACGAGATCCGCGCCATCATCGGCCCGAACGGCGCGGGGAAAAGTTCGCTGCTCAATTGCATCAATGGCGTCTACACACCGCAGCAGGGCACGATCACGTTCCGCGGCCAGACCTTTGCCCACATGAATTCGCGCCAGGTGGCAGAGATGGGTGTGGCGCGAACCTTTCAGAGCCTGGCCCTGTTCAAGGGCATGAATGTGATCGACAACATCATGTCGGGGCGCAACCTGAAGATGAAGACGAACATCTTCCAGCAGGCGTTTCGAATGCCCTTCGGCTGGGGTGCCGCCGAGCACGAAGAAAACGAGCACCGCGAGTTTGTCGAACACGTCATCGACTTCCTCGAGATTCAGCCTTACCGCAAGACCCAGGTGGGTCGATTGCCTTACGGCCTGCAAAAGCGCGTCGATCTCGGCCGCGCCCTGGCCATGGAGCCGGCGGTGCTGCTGCTCGACGAACCGATGGCCGGCATGAATGTCGAAGAGAAGCAGGACATGTGCCGCTTCGTGCTCGACGTGAACGATGAGTTCGGCACGACCATTGTGCTCATCGAACACGACATGGGCGTCGTGATGGACATCAGCGACCGCGTCGTCGTGCTCGACTATGGCAGCAAGATCGGCGACGGCACGCCCGACGCGGTGCGCGCGAATCCAGAAGTCATCAGCGCCTATCTCGGCACCACCCATTGACGCGACCATGGGACCATTTCTCGAAACCCTGATCGGCGGTCTGATGACGGGCATGTTGTACTCGCTTGTTGCGCTGGGCTTCGTGCTGATCTTCAAGGCCTCGGGCGTGTTCAATTTCGCGCAGGGTGCGATGGTGCTGTTTGCAGCCCTGGCGATGGCGCGCTTTGCCAGCTGGATTCCTGAGCTCACCGGATTGGAGAGCAAGTGGCTGGCCAACGTGTTGGCCTTCATGGCGGCAATGCTGGTGATGGTTGCGGTGGCTTGGCTCGTCGAACGTCTTGTGCTGGGCAAGCTCGTCAATCAGGAAGGCATCACTTTGCTGATGGCGACCCTGGGGATTTCCTACTTCATGGACGGATTCGGTCAAACTGTATTCGGCTCCGACATCTACAAACTCGACATCGGCATGCCCAAGGAGCCGATGTTCCTGCTCGACAAGGTGTTCGCGGGCGGCATCCTCGTCAATCAAGAAGACGTGGTGGCCACCGTGATCGCCGCAGCGCTCGTGGCATTGCTGGCGGCGTTTTTCCAGTACACGGGAACGGGTCGGGCCTTGCGCGCCGTGGCCGACGACCATCAGGCCGCTCAATCGATCGGTATTCCGCTGAACCGCATCTGGGTCATCGTATGGAGCGTTGCGGGCTTTGTGGCCTTGGTGGCCGGAATCATCTGGGGCAGCAAACTCGGCGTGCAGTTCTCACTGTCCTTGGTCGCGCTGAAGGCGCTGCCCGTGGTGATTCTCGGGGGACTGACCTCGGTGCCCGGCGCCATCATCGGCGGGCTGATCATCGGCATGGGCGAGAAGCTTTCCGAGGTCTACATCGGCCCGACCTTTGGCGGGGGCATCGAGATCTGGTTCGCCTATGTCTTGGCCCTGATCGTGCTGCTCGTGCGACCGCAAGGGCTGTTCGGCGAGAAGATCATCGATCGCGTCTGAGACAACCGCATCATGCTTTACCGAGAAAACGGCCAGTTCAAGACGAATTACAGCGCCGACCAGCAGATCTTTCCGATCGCCCAAGACAAGATGGTGATCTTGACCCTGCTGGCGTTCGCGTTCCTGGTGGTGCCCTTTGTGGCCAGCGAATACCTGTTTCGCGCGATCCTGGTTCCGTTCCTGATTCTTTCGCTGGCTGCGCTCGGGCTGAACATTCTTGTGGGCTATTGCGGCCAGATTTCGTTGGGCACGGGTGGCTTCATGGCGGTGGGCGCCTACGCGGCATACAACTTACTGGTTCGCATCGATGGCATGCCGCTGGTCTTGGCGATCCTGCTGGGCGGCGTGTTCGCCACGGTATTCGGTGTGCTGTTCGGCATTCCTTCGCTGCGCATCAAGGGCCTTTATCTGGCGGTGGCCACTTTGGCGGCGCAGTTCTTCGCCGACTGGGCGTTCCTGCGAGTCAAATGGCTTACGAACAATTCGTCATCAGGCTCAGTCGGGGTCGGGGAGTTGTCGGCCTTCGGTTGGACGATCGATACGCCGGCTGAAAAATATCTCTTCTGCCTGAGTTTCGTCGCGATTTTCGCCCTGGTCGCAAAGAATCTGGTGCGAAGCCATATCGGCCGGGAGTGGATGGCGATTCGCGACATGGACGTGGCTGCGGCCGTGATCGGCATTCGCCCTGTCTACGCCAAGCTGACGGCATTCGCGGTCAGTTCGTTTTTCGTCGGCGTCGCTGGCGCGCTTTGGGGTTTCGTCTACCTTGGGTCGTGGGAGCCCGCAGCGTTCAACATCGACCGATCGTTCCAGTTGCTGTTCATGGTGATCATCGGCGGGCTGGGGTCGATCATGGGCAGCTACTTCGGAGCGGCCTTTATCGTCATCCTGCCGATTCTTCTTGACAATGCTCCGCGCTGGTTGGGCATTCCGTTCGACACCGCCCTGGCCGCGCACATGACCTTCATGATCTTCGGATCATTGATCGTTTTCTTCCTCATCGCCGAGCCGCATGGCCTGGCGCGGCTGTGGTCGATCGGCAAAGAGAAGTTGCGGCTGTGGCCGTTCCCACATTGACTTCGCTCACTTCTGCAAAGCGTTTAGCCCGCAAACTAGTCAGCCCTTGCTCACCGTTCCCGCCCGTAGGCTTTCTCTGCCACGCCTCGCGGCGTGCTTTTCCACCACCTCAGGAGGTTCTGAATGAAACTGCAGCCACTTGCCCTTGCATCCGCCTTTGCTGCCACCGGATTCGCAGCGCTGCTCAGTCCATCGGCATTCGCGCAAAACAAGGAGCAATTTTTCCCGGTCCTGGTCTACCGTACAGGGGCATATGCTCCCAACGGCGTGCCGTTCGCAAATGGCTACGTCGACTACCTCAAGCTCGTCAACGCACGCGGCGGCATCAATGGCGTCAAGGTCGTCTGGGAGGAGTGCGAAACCGGCTACGCCACCGACAAGGGTGTCGAGTGCTATGAGCGCTTGAAGGGCAAGCACGGTGGCGCTACTGTGTTCCAGCCACTTTCTACCGGAATTACGTTCGCGCTGACCGAGAAGGCACCGGGCGACAAGATTCCACTGATTACTTCGGGCTATGGGCGAAGCGAAAGCGCCGACGGTGGGGTGTTCAAGTGGAACTTCCCACTGGTGGGCACGTACTGGGTTGCCGCCGACGTACTGGTTCAGCAGGTCGGTAAAAAAGAGGGTGGCCTGGACAAACTCAAGGGCAAGAAGATCGCCCTCGTCTACCACGATAGTCCGTACGGCAAAGAACCGATCGCATTACTGGAGGAACGCAGCAAGATGAACGGCTTCGATCTGCAGTTGCTTCCGGTCACCCATCCCGGCGTGGAGCAGAAGTCCACCTGGCTGCAAATCCGGCAGAGCCGACCGGACTATGTGTTTCTTTGGGGCTGGGGCGTCATGAACTCCACTGCGATCAAAGAAGCGGTGGCCACGGGTTACCCGCGCGACAAGATGTATGGCGTATGGTGGTCCGGTGCCGAGCCCGATGTGAAGGACGTGGGCGACGGAGCCAAGGGCTATCACGCGCTGGCCCTGCAGCATGGCGCTGAACCGGACGCCGCGATCACGAAGGAGATCCTTGCCAAGGTACACGAAAAGGGCCAAGGAACGGGACCGAAGGACGAAGTGGGCCAGGTCCTGTACATGCGCGGCCTGTCAGCCGGCATGTTGGCCGTTGAGGGCGTGCGCCGCGCCCAGGAGCGCTTTGGCAAAGGAAAGTGGGTCAGCGGTGAACAGGCGCGCTGGGGCTACGAAAACCTCGCGCTCGACCAGAAGAAGCTCGACGGCCTGGGCTTCGCCGGCGTGATGCGCCCCGTGTCGACCTCGTGTGCCGACCACATGGGTGCGTCTTGGGCACGCATTCACACCTGGGACGGTGCGAAGTGGAACTTCACGTCCGACTGGCTCCAGGCCGACGAAGCCATCATCAAGCCGATGGTGCGGGCCGCGGCGGACAAGTATGCGGGTGAGAAGAAACTGACTCGCCGCACTCCTGAGGATTGCCAAAGCTGAGCCAGCCAGCAGAGGCGGCGTGAGCAGCCCTCGCTTCGGCGCCGCACGCGACGCTGGAGCGAGTTCAGGGCGGACCATGAACAACATCCTTCTCAACGTCAACGGCATCGAAGTCATCTACAACCGCGTGATCCTGGTGCTCAAGGGCGTTTCCTTGCAAGTCCCGGAGGGCAAGATCGTTGCCCTGCTTGGCGGCAACGGCGCGGGCAAGACGACGACGCTGCGGGCCGTGAGCAACCTGCTGGCCGGCGAGCGTGGTGAAGTCACCAAGGGCTCGATCGAGTTGCGCGGCGAGCGAATCGAAAAACTCAGCACCTCGGCAATGGTCGATCGCGGCGTGATTCAGGTGATGGAAGGGCGCCACTGCTTCGCACACCTGACGATCGAAGAAAATCTGCTGACCGGAGCCTACACGCGCCATGACGCCAAGGCGGCAATTGCCCAGACGCTGGAGAAGGTCTACAACTACTTTCCGCGGCTCAAAACGCGCCGCGCGTCGCAGGCTGCCTACACCTCAGGCGGCGAGCAGCAGATGTGCGCGATCGGCCGGGCGTTGATGGCAAACCCGAAAGTCGTGCTGCTCGACGAGCCGTCCATGGGCCTGGCGCCGCAAATCGTGGAGGAAGTCTTTGAGATCGTTCGCGATCTCAATACCAAGGAGCGGACGACCTTTCTGCTCGCTGAGCAGAACACGAACATGGCGCTGCGCTACGCCGATTACGGTTACATCCTGGAAAACGGCCGTGTCGTCATGGAAGGCGCCGCCGACTCGCTGCGTGAGAACGAAGACGTGAAGGAGTTCTACTTGGGCGTGGGCGGCGGCGACCGCAAGAGCTTCCGAGATGTGAAGAGCTATAGGCGGCGCAAGCGCTGGCTCGCCTGATTGCAAAGCGTGACATGGCCCCTGCAGATGCCAAGGCGCTCGAGCCGTATCTTTCGTTGCTGCGCCAGTTGCGGGAAGTCAAAGGGCTGAAGGAAGTGCGACCCGGCATTTTCTACCTGCGTGGCTCCGCCTTCCTGAATTTTCACGACGAGGCCGGCGTGCTCGTCGCGGATCTGAAGAAGCCGGGTGGCTCCGGATTCGACCGCTACGGCATTGCCTCACCTCCCGAACGACGCAAACTGCTGGACGCCGCGAAACTGCGCGCCGCGCGCGCCGACGACGATTGAATCGCCATGCACTACGACACCCTCGAGACTCGCGATCCGGCGGCGCGTGAAGCAGCGCTGCTCGCGGCGTTGCCCCGACAAGTGGCGCAAGCCAAGGCGCAGACAGCGGTCTTTGGCGAGTTGCTCGCCGACGTCGATCCGGCCGCGATTCGCAGCCGGGCTGCACTCTCACGCCTACCGGTCGTGCGCAAGGGGGAATTGATGGAGCGGCAGAAGAGGCTGCGAAGTGTGGATGTGTTCGGCGGCTTCTCCACCATCGGCTGGGGTACGCGCCGCGGTGCCGTGCGTGTGTTCAGTTCGCCCGGGCCGATCTACGAGCCCGAAGGCGAAGCCGCAGACTATTGGCGAATGGCGCGCGCGATCTTCGCCGCCGGGTTTCGCGCCGGCGATCTGGTGCACAACAGCTTCAGCTATCACTTCACACCGGCGGGTTCGATGATGGACACCGGTGCGCGGGCCATTGGCTGCGCGGTGTTCGCGGCCGGAGTCGGGCAAACCGAGATGCAAGTTCAGGCAATTGCCGAGTTGAAACCAGCGGGCTATATCGGTACGCCGAGCTTCTTGAAAATCATCCTTGAAAAAGCCGTCGAACTCGGGGTTGGGGTTGGCTCCCTGACAAAGGCCCTGGTCGGCGGCGAGGCGTTTCCGCCGAGTTTGCGCGACTGGCTCGGCGAGCGTGGCATCGCTGCCTATCAAAGTTACGCGACCGCCGATCTCGGCCTGGTGGCGTATGAGACGACATCGCGCGAAGGCCTCGTGCTCGATGAGGCGGTGATCGTCGAAATCGTTCGGCCCGGCACCGGTGAGCCGCTTGCCGATGGCGATGTGGGTGAGATTGTCGTGACCTCGCTCAACCCTGATTACCCGCTGATTCGCTTCGGTACCGGTGACCTGTCGGCGATTCTTCCTGGCCAGTGCCCGAGCGGCCGAACCAACCGGCGCATTCGCGGCTGGCTCGGGCGCGCGGATCAAACGGCTAAGGTACGCGGCATGTTTGTGCATCCCAGCCAGGTGGCCGAAGTGGTGCGCAGGTATCCGGAATTGGGCCGCGCGCGGCTCATCATCGAGGGTGAGTCGGCGAACGACCGCATGACGCTGCATTGCGAGATCGCGAAGGTTGCCGATGGCTTGCGCGAACGCATCGCGGAGTCGATTCGCGACGTGACGAAGCTGCGCGGGGAGGTTGTTTTCTGCGCCGAAGGCAGCCTGCCCAATGACGGCAGAGTCATCGACGACGCCCGGCGCTACCAGTGAGTGCAGGGCGATGGGTGAGGTTGTGAAACCTGCGCCGCGCTGCGGCGCGCTCAGCGCGAATCCTTGGCATCGTCGAAATGCGCCTCGACGTCCATCGGCAACAACTGGATCGACGCACGAAGGCCGGGAACCTCGCCCATCAATGCCTGTTCGACCGATTGGCGAAGTGCTGCCGCGCGCCCCAGCGACCATTGCGAGGGCATGTGCATGTGCATGTCGACAAAAAGGCGCTGTCCGGCGCGCCGCGTCCCGATATGGTCGAAACGAATCGTGTTGTGGGCGAATTGGGCCAGGGTGGCGTCGATCTTCGCGCGCTCTGCGGGTTCGACCGCGGCGTCCATCAGACCCTCGACAGAACGCCACGCCAGTTTCGCTCCTTCACGCAAGATGTTGAGCGCGACGCCGATCGCCAGCAATGGATCCAGCCACAGCCAACCCGTCACGTGCACCAGACTCAGGCCGATGACCACGCCGCCCGAGGTCCACACATCCGTGTAGAGGTGACGCGCGTCGGCTTCCAGGGCGATCGAGCGGTGTTCGCGCGACGCCGCCATCATGCGCCGCGCCAACACCCAGTTGAGGATCGAACTCAGGATCGAGAGCGTCAGGCCCCAGCCCAAGGCCTGGAGCGCAAGGGGATGCAACAAGCGCTGCACGGCCGCCCACATGATGCCCGCCGCCGCAGCGGCGATGAGCAGGCCTTCGAAGCCACTCGAGAAGTACTCGGCCTTGCTGTGGCCGAAGGGGTGGTCGTCATCCGCAGGGCGTTGGGCGATCGTGACCATCAAAATCGCAAACAGCGCAGAAGCCAGGTTGACGAAGGACTCCATTGCGTCGGAGAGCAGGCCGACGGAGTCGGTCAGCCACCAGGCGGCCGTCTTCATGGCGATCGTCGCGATGGCCGCGGCGACCGAAAGTTTTAGCAAGGTTTGGACCTGCATGAGCTGACCCGACGTCAGTACTTGCTGTCCATTCGCTTGAGTTCGTCGCCCAGGAATACTGCCGAAGGCACGACTTTGCCATCCGGAAATCGAATGAGGTAGAGCTGTCCGGTCGTGCTGGACTTTGTCGCGATTTGCTCGATGAACTGCTCGGCCGT
Source organism: Burkholderiaceae bacterium (assembly GCA_049297615.1). GTDB lineage: Bacteria > Pseudomonadota > Gammaproteobacteria > Burkholderiales > Burkholderiaceae_C > JAEMQF01. The sequence goes on along the minus strand of JBAQUQ010000424.1, from coordinate 38,558 downwards.
CCCTACATGCTCGCCCATTGCCTTCAATTTACCGCGCATGAACTTGGCGGCGTCTTCGCAGGAATATTCGCTACCGTTGCGGACGAACTTCGCATCTTTGCGCGATTCAACATACCCAATGAGCCGGTCGATGCGCGACTGTTCGGCCAGTGTCCTACCCGCCAATGCGGGAACGGCCAGCAGGCCCATCGCCCAAATCAGGGCGTCTCGGCGCTGATTCATGCTTCGATCGTGATCCGGGCGAACTTGCGCTTGCCCACCTGGACCACGTAGGTTCCGCGACCCAGCTTGAGGGCTTTGTCGCTGATCACAGTACCGTCCACGCGTACGCCCGACTGTTCAATCAGCCGCATGGCTTCACTTCCCGACGGCGCGAGATTGGATTGTTTCAACAGGGTACCGATGCCCAGCGGCGCACCTCGCAGCGACAGTTCGACGATCTCATCGGGCACGCCGCCGCGGGCACGCGTGTGGAAGTCGATTTCGGCTGCGTTCGCCGCCGCGGCGCTGTGAAATCGCGTCGTGATTTCCTTGGCCAACAGCACCTTCGCTTCCTTGGGGTTCCGCCCGGCCTGGACTTCGGCGCGCAACCGTGCGATATCTTCTTCGGCGCGAGAGCTGAGCAAGGTGAAATAGCGCCACATCATTTCGTCGCTGATCGACAAGAGTTTGGCGAACATTTGATCGGCCGGCTCGGTGATACCAATGCAGTTGCCCTTGCTCTTGGACATCTTCTCGACGCCGTCCAGGCCCTCGAGCAGGGGCATCGTCAAAATGCACTGTGGCTCCTGGCCAAACTCGGCCTGCAGGGCGCGGCCGACGAGCAGGTTGAATTTCTGGTCGGTACCGCCGAGCTCGAGATCGCTCTTCAGGGCCACCGAGTCGTAACCCTGCATCAGCGGATAAAGCAACTCATGCACGCTGATCGGCGTACCCGCTTTCATCCGGTTCGTGAAGTCGTCGCGCTCAAGCATGCGCGCCACGGTGTACTTGGCAGCCAGTTCAATCATTCCCCGCGCGCCAAGCGGGTCGCTCCATTCGGAGTTGTAGCGGACTTCGGTCTTGGCCGGGTCGAGCACCAAACTGGCCTGACGGTAATAGGTCTGGGCGTTGGCTTCGATCTGCTCACGCGTCAGCGGCGGGCGGGTGGTGTTGCGCCCGGAGGGGTCACCGATCATCGACGTGAAATCGCCAATGAGAAAGATCACCGTGTGCCCCAGGTCTTGCAGCTGGCGCATCTTGTTCAACACGACGGTATGACCGATGTGGATGTCGGGCGCAGTGGGGTCCAATCCGAGCTTGATGCGCAGTGGATTGCCACTGGCGTCGGAACGTGCAAGCTTGGCTTGCCAATCAGACTGCGGCAAGAGTTCGCTGCAACCACGCAGAGAAACGGCCATCGCGTGCCGGACCCGGTCGGTGACCGGAGATTGGATTGTCAATGTGGGACTCAATTGGGCGGTGCTAACCGTATAAACCAGGGGGCGAATCGGGCGCCACGGCGATATACTAAATTCGTCTTGAATTCGCGAGCCGGTTTGGCTTCAATGTCGCCGCGGACCGAGCGCAATTCTAGTGGGCCCCGGGTTGAACGTTGCGAAGGCGGCGGTGACGAATCGCGATGCAAATCTCTGCGTCGCGGCAACCGGGTGGAGTCCGGCTTCCCTGCGAGCAAGGAGCTTGGAGTCTTGGCATTATCGGCGCGTCCAATGTGGAAGTTTGGAGTTCTTTCAACCTCACATCGTTACAGCGTGATGGCTGCGCTGTTGATCTCGCTCGTCGGCTTCGGCGCCACGGCTTTCGGCGTTGCCGTCAATATGCCGCGGCCGGCCATAGCACCTCAGTTGCTCGTCACCGAACTGATTTCGCCGCTGGATACCGCCGCGCAGTTTGAAGCCCTGGCGGCGTACCGTCTCGACTTTTATCGCGTCGAAGTGACGCGTGCTGGCGATACCGTGGCGGGGCTGTTCGGGCGACTCAATATTGCTGACCCCGCCGCAGCGCGATTTCTAAGTACCGATTCTGCCTCTCGTTCACTTTTCGAGGGCAGGCCTGGCAAAGCGGTGCGGGCGCGTGTCGACTCTACGGGCCGGTTGATAGAGTTGGTCGCTCGCTATGACGCGCCAGATCGCACCCGAAACGTTTCGCATTTCAGCCGGCTTCGGATCGAACTGGTCGGCGACCGGCTGATTTCAATCGTCGAGACCGCAGCACTGGAATCCCGAACCAAAGTCGGCAGCGGCACGATAGTGTCGTCGCTGTTTGCTGCCACGGATGCCTCAGGGATACCGGAGACAGTCGCAAGCCAAATGGCCGATGTGCTTTCCGGCGATATCGATTTTCATCGAGACTTGCGAAAAGGCGATTCGTTCGCCGTGGTGTATGAGGTCATGGTCGCCGATGGTGAACCCGTCACGTGGATCGAACTCCCCGGGCGGCTCGTCGCCACGGAATTCTTCACCCAAGGGCGGAAGCATTCAGCGATTTGGTACCGAGGAGTGAACGGCAAGGGCGAGTATTACAGCTTCGACGGACAGAGCAAGCGGCGTGCTTTCCTCGCCAGTCCGCTCGAGTTCTCGAGGGTGAGCTCCGGTTTTTCGAACCGAATGCACCCCTTGCTGAAACAATGGCAGAAGCATCACGGTGTGGACTATGCAGCGCCGTCGGGTACCCCGGTACGCTGTGTCGGCGATGGAGTGGTTGAATTCTCTGGTTCGAAGAACGGTTACGGCAACGTTGTCGAGGTGCGCCACAGCAACGGCAGGTCAACGCTGTACGCCCACCTGAGGCGGATCGACGTGAGAAACGGACAGCGCGTCGAACAGGGTGAACGGCTCGGCACTGTGGGCGCATCCGGATGGGCCACCGGGCCGCATTTGCATTTCGAGTTCAAGGTTGGCGGAATCGCGCGCAATCCAGCGCGGCTTGCACAGTGGTCGGAAACGGCCCGCATCGGGCCGGGCAGTCAGCCTCATTTCGCGGCATGGGCTAGAGGGTTTCAAGGCCAAATCGAGCTTGCACTGTCGACGGTTCACAACGGCATCAATATCGAATAGCTCCTTGCGCAGTTGTGCGCAATTGATCGGCCATGGCAGCCGGTGCAGCGGGCGAGAATCGGCCCATGGCCCCCTACTACATCGGCTTGATGTCCGGAACGTCGATGGACGGTGTCGACGGTGTACTGATAGAGCTCACTCCCGACGATAGCCAGCAGCTGCGTGTTCTAGCGCATTCTCATTTACCGTTTGACGAGGCGCTTGGTGGGGTGATGCTCGACCTCAATGGCATTGGTGCGAACGAGTTGCATCGCGCAGCGCTGGCCGCCAATTCGCTCGCCCGCCACTATGCAAGCTGTGTCGAGGCACTACTGCTGGGCGCCGACGTCGATCGGCGTGAAGTCAAGGCGATCGGCGCTCATGGGCAAACCGTGCGCCATCGCCCGGGCGATTTCGACGGCACGGGCTATTCGATCCAGCTCAATGCGCCGGCGTTGCTCGCCGAGTCGACCGAGATCGATGTGGTCTGCGATTTCCGCAGCCGCGACATCGCCGCTGGCGGCCAAGGCGCTCCCCTGGTTCCCGCCTTCCACCGCACCATGTTCGGCCGGCTCGCGCCCGCGCTGGCAGTGCTCAATATCGGCGGGATCAGCAACCTGACCGTGCTCAATGGCAACGAGGTAATTCTGGGCTTCGATTGCGGGCCGGGAAACACATTGATGGATTACTGGTGCCAACGAAATACGGGGTCGCGTTTCGATGATCGGGGCACTTGGGCCCGATCAGGGGTGGTCGTATCGGATTTGGTCGAAGCCATGCTGCGCGAACCTTACTTTTCATGCGCCCCTCCGAAGAGTACGGGCCGCGACTTATTCAGGCCGCAATGGCTCGAGGCCAAGCTTCAAGGCCTGGGCACGCCCATTGCGCCTGAACGGATTCAGGCCAGTCTGGCTGAACTGACCGCAATTGCATGCGCACGGGACGTTCGTTGCCGCGCGCCGGGGGCGCGCCTGCTATTGGTGAGCGGAGGCGGTGCTCTTAACACGTACTTGATGGAGCGCTTGGCCGTCCACCTGCCATCCGTGGCGGTGTGCAAGACCGACCTCTACGGACTGCCTGCCACGCAGGTCGAGGCCTGCGCCTTCGCCTGGCTGGCACACGCCTTCCTGGAACGCCAAACGGCAAGCCTGCCAGCCGTCACTGGCGCCCGCGAGTCGCGCGTTCTTGGGGCTCTGTACCCGGCCCGCTGAACGCCAGCGACGAGGCCGCCGAAGTGGCGGCCTCAGGGAAATCAATCGTCCCGGTATCGGGATCAAGCCGAGAAGCTCGATCCGCAGCCGCAAGTCGTCGTCGCATTCGGGTTCTTGATCACGAACTGCGCACCCTGCAAATCGTCCTTGTAGTCGATTTCCGCGCCTGCCAGGTACTGCAGGCTCATCGCGTCAATAAGCAAGGTGACTCCGTTCTTGTTCATCTGCGTATCGTCGTCGTTCACGACTTCGTCGAACGTGAATCCGTACTGGAACCCCGAACAGCCTCCGCCCTGCACGAACACCCGAAGCTTCAGATCCGGGTTGCCTTCCTCGTCAACCAGTTCTTTCACCTTCGACGCCGCACTGTCCGTGAAGATCAACGGAACCGCGGGTACATCGTCCAGCGCTGGATGCGAGATGCCTGCCTCAACCACTGCGTTCACTGTACGGACTCCTTCGGCGCGATGCTGCTTGGATTGCTAACCATGACCCTGGGCTGCCAGCTTGAGGGCCGGACGATCCTCCGACTTCAGCGGCTTGAGCTCACCGTCGATCATGGCACCTTGATGCATTTCGAGTACTTCGTAGCGCACATCGCCGACGATTGACGCCTTCGGCTGCAACTCGAGAAGCTCCTCAGAATGCACAGGCCCCATGATCAACCCGTTGATGATCACATGCCCAGCCTTGACCTTGCCCGTGACCCGGGCTTTCTCGCTGATGACCAGGATACTCGGTTGGTCACCCGCGGCGATCACGTCGCCAATGATTTCACCGTCGATGCGAAGACCATCGGAGAATCGAAGTTCGCCGCGAATGACCGTGCCTTCTCCAATCAGCGTTCCGATCGGTGGTTGAGTCTTCTTTCCAAACATGAGCATTCTCCGGTATGCGCTGGCGGCTGCGCCTGAGGCTTAGAGCTTGACGGTTTCGGCGGCCTTTGTCGAGCCGGCTTTATCGGTCACTTTGACCGAAACGGTTTCGACGACGGCCATCACAGGACATTCAATAGTGCCTTCCACCCTCAAGTATTGCTTCAATTGGAGCGTATGGACGCCGGCTGGATGAGCCCAGTTCCACGGTTTTCCATCGAGCGTACCCGCCAATGTGACTTCATACCGCCCAGCAAACTCCGCTGCTGCCTTGCCAGGCTGCATCAATAACATTTGGTATTTCACGTTACCTGCAGATTTCATTTCGGCGCGCAAGCCGCGAATGATCAAACCCGCATTTGAGTTCGCGTTTGCCGGCAATAGTTTTTCAAAGAAACCTAGATTGCTCTTCAGGCCGACGTTTTCTGCTTCCAGGCGACGCAGGTTCTGAACCAGTGTTTCCTGGGCTGCCTTCTCCGTCGTCAAGAGGCTCTCCGCGATGTTTGCGGTAGAAAGGGCCTTTTCCCGCTCTTCGCGAAGGCGCGAGACTTCGACTCGCAAGTCGGCCAACTCAGACTTTGCCGACCGATCCAGGCCCGCAATATCCTTTCCGAACTCGAACGCCCAAAGTGCCAGGGCCGCAGAGAAACCGAACATCAACGCAATGACGGCCCATCGAAGCGGCCAAGGCAGATGGCTGCGCACAATCATTCGCGGAGCGCTGATCGAAAGTCTGCGCCGCAGCAGTTTCCAGCGCATCATCGCACCTGTCCCAATCCAAGCCGCCAGTCGCCCTCTGCGACTTGCACTGTGCCGCGGTCGATCAGCGCTTGCTGAATTGTTTGCGGCGTCGTGCCCCGTGCAAGCCGACCTTCTTGCGCTCGACTTCGCGGGCATCGCGGGTGACGAATCCGGCGCGGCTCAGGTCTGGCTTGAGGGCGGCGTCGTAGTCAATCAGGGCCCGCGTAATGCCATGCCGAACGGCGCCGGCTTGGCCCGATTCGCCGCCGCCATGTACGTTCACTTTGACGTCGAATGCTGCAATGTTGGCGGTCAGCACCAGTGGCTGCTTGACGACCATGATCGAAGTCTGACGGCCGAAGTACATTTCCACCGACTTGCCGTTGACTGAGATCTTCCCGGTCCCTTTCTTGAGGAAGACACGCGCTACCGAGGATTTGCGGCGGCCTGTTCCATAGTTCCAAGTTCCAATCATCGCCGCTCCTTCAGAGTTCCAGGACTTTCGGTTGCTGGGCCATGTGCGGGTGGCTGTCACCGGCATACACCTTCAGCTTTTTTGCCATCGCATAGCCCAGCGGCCCTTTGGGGAGCATGCCCTTGACGGCTTTCTCCAGAGCGCGGCCCGGATGGCGCAATTGCATATCCTTGAACTTCGTCGCGTGGATTCCACCGGGGTATCCCGAGTGGCGGTAGTAAACCTTGTCATTGGCCTTGTTGCCAGTGACCCGGATCTTGCTGGCGTTGACGACGACGATGAAATCGCCGGTATCGACGTGAGGCGTGTAAATGGCTTTGTGCTTGCCGCGCAACCGGAGGGCAACTTCGCTGGCCACCCTTCCAAGAACCTTATCGGTCGCGTCAAGCACAAACCAATCATGCGTCACTTCGGCCTGCTTGGCGCTGAAGGTGGTCATGCAAATTACTCTGGTTTGTCGGCCCCAAAACAGCAGTCGGCTCGGATCCGCTTCTCGATATGGCGGACGCTCAGGCTGCGCACCGGACGGTCTTGGCCGCCCGCCTTCCCAGGGGCACTTTTTGGGAAAGTCGCCGAGTATACCAAGGCCAAGTCGCAACTCGACGACGTTGGCGTCAAGGCGCACGCGCCGACCTTTGCACGGCCTTGGATCGCCGCAGTGCTGGCGCTGCCAATCAGGGTCGCCCCGCTATCCGGGGGTGCGCCGAGGTGTTGGCCGGGTCAAGCGATCCGCTACAGTTGACATTCGAATTTGCCTGAATTGCGTCGTGCGCATTCGCTCCTGGACAGCCGCTGTTGGAAATGCAGACACTTGTGTGGATGGTCGTGCTTGCGGCGCTGGGCTTGCTGGTGGTTGCACTGGCGATCTGGGCCTTACAGGTGCGCAGTCAGAGGGCCGCCGTCGCGCTTCCGACCGACTGGCTGCTCGTTCCGCGCCCCGTGTTCTCGGTGGAAGAGCGCCGCGTGTATCGTCTGTTGCGTGAGGCCCTGCCACATCACGTCGTGCTGTCCAAGTTGCCGCTGGTCCGTTTCTGCCAGCCCGGCGACCCCGCCGAGACGAGATTCTGGTTCGATCTGCTGGGGGCGATCCACGTGACCTTTGTTGTCTGCAGTCCGAATGGGAGAGTTCTGGCCGCCGTTGATTTGGACACCGAGCGCGGAGTCTCGAGGCGCGCCCAGCGGATCAAGCATTCGGTCCTCACGGCGTGTCGGGTGCGCTACATGAGGTGTCCGCTCGAGCATCTGCCGTCGGTGGCCGAGATTCAGCTGCTCGTCCCTCAAAGCGGTTCGGCGATACGCGGACCGCTTTCCAACGGACAGGGCGCGCACCGGTTTAGCAATGCCAGCGCAAACCTGTCGAACACGGTGGCACATCGGCGTGCGGAACGTTCGGCGCTGTGGCAGGACTCGTCCCTCTTCCAGGACTCCTTCTTCGCGCCCGATGTGCGCGTCGACGCATTCGGTCAGAGTGACTTCGGCGGTCACGGTGAAAATGACGCAGCAGCCTCGCAGCATGCAAAACCGGGTCTCGCGCGCGGCGGCAACGACGATGACATCGCCGGCGTCGTGGTCGACACCCCCACTACCAGTCGGCCGACTCATCACTGACCGGTTTGTGTGGCGTCTCAGCCGCGTGGGCAACTCCGGCACGGTGTTTTGCGCCAACCCGTAAAAAGACGGTCAGCATGGTGCTCGCGCGTACCATCGCCGCATGTCGCATCTCATCGATTTGGATCCGCCAACACCGTTTTCAGGTCTCGGGCCAGACTGCGTCTTGGATGCGCTTGCCAGCGTTGAATTGCAGGGCGACGGGCGTCTGATACAGCTCAACTCGTACGAAAACAGGGTCTATCAAGTGTTCCTCGACGATGGGCGTGTCGTCGTCGCAAAGTTCTATCGGCCAAGGCGATGGAGTGACGAACAAATCCTGGAAGAGCACGCATTTGTCGAACAATTGGCGAGCGCCGAGCTGTCGGTTGCGCCGCCGGTATCGATGGTCGTCCATCGGTCGGCGAGTTCGGTTGCGCGTGGCACTTTGATCTCGCCCACGCTGGCTCGGATCGACACGCCGCAGGGATCGTATCGCTTCAGCGTCACCGAGCGACTCTCAGGTCGCGTACCAGAACTCGGGGACAGCGAATCCTTGCATCGAATGGGCAGCGCTATTGGTCGCCTTCATGCGGTGGGTCAGCAGTCGCGATTCGAATTTCGCCAGGTTTTAGACACCGCAACCCTGGGCCTGGCGAGCCGAGATTGGCTGCTCGCCGAGCACGTGATCCCACTCGAAGCCCTGGCTGCGTGGCAGGCGGCCGCCGACGCCGTGCTGGCAGCTATCGAGGCGACATTCGCACGAATCAGCCTCATTCGCCGGCTGCGCCTGCACGGCGATTGCCACCTCGGAAACGTCTTGTGGGCGCCCAGCGGCCCGCAGTTCGTGGACTTCGACGACACCTGCACGGGGCCCGCAGTGCAAGACCTCTGGATGTTGCTGTCCGGCGATCGCACGTCGATGTGCTGGCAACTCGGGACCGTGCTCGATGGCTACCTGAGTTTCATGGACTTCGACCGCCGCGAACTGCAGTTGATTGAACCCCTTCGCACACTGCGCATGCTGCGCCACAGTGCATGGATCGCGCAGCGCTGGTCCGACCCGGCTTTCCCCGCCGCTTTTCCTTGGTTCTCTGAGCCGGCCTACTGGCACGGGCAGGCGGCGAACCTGCGCGACCAACTCGCGGCGATGGCAGCCCCGCCGCTGGCGTGGCCCTGAGCCCGAGATTCAGGCCAAAAGCAGCGAATTCACACGACGCACATAGGCCGCAGGATCGTCGAGGTGCCCGCCTTCGGCAAGAAGCGCCTGATCGAACAGAATGTGCGCGAAGTCATCGAACCGCTCGCTGTGCTCCAGGCGTTTGACCAGGGCGTGGTCGGCATTGATTTCGAGGATCGGCTGTGCCTTGGGCGCGTCCTGACCCGCCTGCTTGAGCATCCGGGCCAAGTGGGCACTCATGTCGCCCTCATCGACGACGAGACAGGCGGGCGAGTCGACAAGCCGCAGGGTCACCCGCACGTCCTTGACTCGGTCTTTGAGCGTCGCCTTGAGGCGGTCCAGGACTGGCTTGATCGCCGTAGTGGCCTGTTCGGCTTGCGCCTTCTCGGCTTCATCTTGCAGCTTGCCCAATTCGACCGCGCCCTTGGCCACGTTTTGCAAGGCGTGCCCGTCGAATTCATAGAGGTGGCTGAGCATCCATTCGTCGACTCGATCGGTCAAGAGAAGAACCTCGATGCCCTTCTTCTTGAAAATCTCGAGCTGAGGACTGCTTTTCGCGGCGGCCAAGCTGTCGGCGGCGATGACGTAAATCGCCTCCTGGCCCTCCTTCATGCGGCCCACGTAGTCGGCAAATGAGACTCCGTCGTCCGCGTGCGTCGAGGCAAAGCGATAGAGCTTGGCGAGCCGTTCACGGTTGGCGTGATCCTCGCCGATGCCCTCCTTGAGCACGGCGCCGAAGTCTTTCCAGAACGCTGCGTACCTGGCCTTTTCCTGCGCATCCTCGCTATCGGCCAAAGCCTCGAGCATGCCCAGCACGCGTTTCGTCGAACCCTCGCGAATCGCCTTGACGTCGCGGCTTTCTTGCAACAATTCGCGCGATACATTCAATGGCAAATCCGAGCTGTCGATCACGCCCTTGACGAAGCGCAGGTACACCGGCATCAGCGCTTCCGCATCGTCCATGATGAAGACGCGATTGACATACAGCTTGACGCCGCCGCGTTTGTCGCGATTCCAAAGGTCGAACGGCGCCTTCGACGGCACGTACAGGAGTTGGGTGTATTCGCTGCGGCCTTCGACCCGGTTATGGGTGTACGCCAGCGGCGCTTCGCTGTCGTAGCTGATCTGCTTGTAGAACTCCTGATACTGCTCAGGCGTAATGTCGCCTTTGCTGCGCGTCCACAGTGCTGCCGCCTTGTTGACCGGCACCCACTCATCGCGCAGGACTTGCTTGCTTGCCTGCGCGTCCCATTCCTCCTTCTGCATCAGGATCGGCAAGGAGATGTGATCGGAGTATTTGCCGATGATCGACTTGAGCTTCCAGCCGCTGAGGAATTCGTCTTCATCAGCGCGCAAGTGCAAGGTGACGCTCGTGCCGCGCTGCGCACGCTCGATGACCTCGACTCCAAAATCACCATCGCCCTTGGAGCTCCAACGCACGCCCTCGTTGGCCAACAGTCCACCGCGGCGCGATTCAACGACGATGTTGTCGGCGACGATGAAGCCGCTGTAAAAGCCGACACCGAATCGCCCGATCAGCTGCGCGTCCTTCTTCTGCTCAGCTTCGAGCGCAGCCACGAACTCACGTGTTCCGCTCTTGGCGATCGTGCCCAGATTCGCAACGGCTTCGTCCCTCGATAAACCGATACCGTTGTCCACAATCGTGATCGTCCTGGCTTGCGCATCGAAGCTGACGCGCACCTCGAGCGTCGGCGCGTCTTCATACAGCGCCGCATCGTTCAGGGCTTCGAATCGGAGCTTGTCGCACGCATCCGATGCATTGGAAATCAGTTCGCGAAGGAAGATCTCCTTGTTCGAGTACAAGGAATGCGTGACCAGATGCAGGATCTGTTTGACCTCGGCCTGGAACGAATGGGTCTGCTTGTTCATGGTTTCGCGGGGCGCTTACAGGGAGAAGATCTTTCCTGGGTTCAAGATGTTTTTCGGGTCGAGGGCGCGTTTGATGGTGCGCATCATCTCGACCGCCGCCTCGCCCGCTTCATCGACCAGGAATCCTTGTTTGTGCAGTCCGACGCCGTGCTCGCCGGTGCACGTGCCCTCGTGGCGCAAGGCACGTTGTACAAGCGTGGCATTGAGCGTTTCCGCCGTTTCCCGCTCGCCGGGGATCGCCGGATCGATCAAATAGGCGACGTGAAAATTGCCGTCCCCGACGTGTCCGACAGTGTAGTGCGTGACTCCGGCCTGCCGCGCTTCGTCGAGCGCTGTTGTCACGCATTCGGCCAGGCGCGAGATGGGAACACAAGTGTCCGTGGTCACGGTGCGGCAACCCGGTCGACTTTGCATGCCCGCGAAGTAAGCGTGGTGGCGCGCCGTCCACAACCGGGTTCGCTCTTCGGGTGTCGTCGCCCATTGAAACTGCTCGCCACCGAATTCGCGGGCGATTTCCTGAACCGCATCGGCCTGCTCCTTCACGCTCGCCGGGCTGCCGTGAAATTCCATCAGCAGCATGGGCTGTTCGAGCAGACTCAATTTGTCGTGCGCGTTGACGGCACGCACGGCATTGGCGTCGAGCAATTCGCAGCGTGCGATCGGGACGCCGAGTTGGATCAGCTGAATCGTGGTGTTGACTGCAGCGCCAACGTCGGAGAAGTGGCACACTGCCGCCAACACCGCCTCGGGCAGCGGGTACAAGCGAACCGTGATTTCCGTCATCACTCCCAAGGTGCCTTCGCTGCCAACGAGCAGCCGCGTGAGGTCATAGCCGGCGCTGGACTTTCGCGCTCGGGTTCCGGTGCGAATGACGTCGCCATTGGCCATCACGACGGTCAATGCCAGCACGTTTTCGCGCATCGTTCCGTAGCGCACCGCGTTCGTGCCACTCGCCCGTGTCGCGGCCATGCCGCCCAAGCTTGCGTCGGCACCCGGGTCGATCGGGAAGAATAGGCCCGTGTCCTTGATCTCCCGATTGAGTTGACTGCGCGTCACGCCAGCCTGAACCGTGACGGTCAGGTCTTCGGGATGAACCGCGACGATTCGATTCATTCGACTCAAGTCGATGCTGACGCCGCCTTGCACGGCCAAAATGTGACCTTCAAGAGACGAACCCACGCCGAAGGGGATGACGGGGACGCAATATTCGCCAGCCAGTTTGACCACGAATGCCACGTCCTGGGTGTTTTCCGCAAAAACGACGACTTCGGGCGGTGCCACCTCGAACGGCGATTCGTCACGCCCGTGCTGTTCGCGCACCGCCTGCGACGTCGAGCAGCGGTCCGCAAACCGGGCTGAGAGCAAGTCGAGCATTGCCTTAGGCACGAGCCGCTGCTCGGTTTGCGCAATCGCGTGAATCGGCAAGGGTGCGTTCATGGCTGGGGCTCCAGCGCACCGAGATTGGTACGCAGACATCGGATTCTATTCAGCCGGACGCAGTTCCCTCCAGAATGCCGGCGCTTGCGCCGACGGTCGATCTGGTGTGCTGGCCCGGCGCAGACCATGTCGCCGCTTCGGTGACGGGTTCACCAGAAGGCCTTAGCATGCCGGCCATGGCCAATCGCTTGACGCAAATTGCGACCCGAACCGGCGACGACGGCACCACTGGCTTGGGTGACGGTTCGAGGGTGTCGAAGAACCACCTGCGCATTTGCGCGATGGGCGAAATCGACGAACTCAATTCGCACCTCGGTGTCCTGCTCGCCGAGCCCTTGCCCGCCGATGTCCGCGAGCTGCTTGTCGTGGTTCAGCACGAATTGTTCAATCTCGGTGGCGAGTTGTCGATTCCCGGGTACGAGTTGCTCAAGGCATCGGCGGTGACCAGCCTCGACGACGCATTGGCCCACTACAACGCCGCCTTGCCCAGACTGAAGGAGTTCATTCTGCCGGCGGGCACTCGCAGCGCCGCGCTGGCGCATGTCGCTCGAAGCGTTGCGCGTCGTGCCGAACGAGCCGTGGTCGCTTTGGGGGGCGCCGATGTCCTGCGCGAGCATCCGCGCCAGTATTTGAATCGCCTAAGCGATTTGCTATTCGTGTTGGCCCGCACTCTCAACCGCGCCGACCTGGACGGGCTGGGCGGCGACGACGTTTACTGGAACAGCGAGCGCTTGACGCGCGACGCAAACTGAGTGCTCTCAAGCGGCGGCCACGCGCTCGCTCAACGATGCGCGCTGGCGCCAAGGACCTGCCGCGTGCGCTCCTCAATGGGCCGTCGCGAAAGCGGCCGCAAACTCTTCCAAGTCAAGGGTGCCGTCGCTGTCAGTATCCAGGGCATCGAAACGCTCGGGAAACGCGGCCAGTCGTGCCGCTTCGTTCTTCGTCAAATACCCATCGTCATTGGCGTCCGCTCGGCTGAACGTGGCTTCCATGACGACCCTGTCCCAGGCGGAGAGTCCTTCCGCAGAGATAGCGCGTGCCTGCGCGACCGCCGGAGCGGCGGCTGTCGTGGCCATAACAGCCGTGGTGGCCAACAACGCACGTCTTAGGGCACCTGATAGTCGGCTCATGGAAGTTCTCCATTTGACTCAGTGGGCGGTAAGACATTGAATCCCATCCGAGGCCGCTGTGGGCGCCGCGCTTGCGCCGTTTCACGCGCCTTACAGGCGATGACTGGGGATTACAAGTTGTTGCCGGGGGCCGGCGGCGCGCTGGCGATTTCAGCGCCATAAATCCGCAACCGGAATCTACCGGCGCCGCGCCTTCACGGCTGCGTGAAGCAGTTCCAAGACCTCGAGAGAATCGTCCCACCCGAGGCAGGCGTCGGTGATGCTTTGGCCATATTCGAGTTTTGCAGGGTCGTCTTTACCGGGATTGAATTTCTGCGCGCCCGAAACCAGATGGCTTTCGACCATGACACCGAAGATGCAGTCTGTGCCCGACTTCAATTGTGCCGCGACATCGCGCGCCACGTCGATTTGTCGCTTGTGCTGCCTGCGGCTGTTGGCGTGGCTGCAATCGATCATCAAGGCGCAGTCGAGCTTGGCCGCTTCGATCTCTTTGCAGGCCGCCGCTACATGCGCGGTTTCGTAGTTGGGCGCCTTGCCGCCGCGCAGGATGACGTGACAGTCCTTGTTGCCCCTGGTCTCGACAATGGCCACTTGGCCATTTTTGTGTACCGACAGAAAGTGGTGCGGCCGGGCCGCTGCTTGAATCGCGTCGATCGCAATGCGGATATTCCCATCGGTGCCATTCTTGAAGCCTATCGGCGCGGACAGGCCCGATGCCAGTTCGCGATGAACTTGACTCTCCGTGGTACGTGCGCCGATCGCTCCCCAGGCGATCAGGTCGCCCAGGTATTGCGGTGAGATGACGTCGAGAAACTCGCTTCCCGCAGGCAAGCCGAGGCGATTGATTTCCAACAGCAACTGCCTGGCGATACGCAGCCCCTCGTCGATTCGAAAACTCTCGTCCAGATACGGGTCATTGATCAGCCCCTTCCAGCCCACGGTCGTGCGCGGCTTTTCGAAGTACACCCGCATGACGATTTCCAGCGTAGCGGCGTAGCGCTGCCGCTGGACCATGAGCCGGCGTGCATAGTCGAGCGCGGCCGCTGGGTCATGGATCGAGCAGGGACCGATGATGACCAGCAGGCGATCGTCCTCGCGTTGCATGATTTGGCGCACCGCGCCGCGCGTCTGGCCGATGAGGCGTTCGGCTGCTGATCCCGCAATCGGGAAAAAGCGGATCAGGTGTTCCGGGGGCGGCAGTGGCGTCACGTCCTTGATGCGCTGGTCGTCAGTCTGACTGGTTCGTTCGCCGCTGGCGTGCCAGCCGTCGCCGGTGGTTGGGAGCTTGTTTGGCATGGCGGTGATTTCCTGGTCGGGGGTTTGTCAGGGTCGGAACAAAAAAACCGCCGGGGTCGCCCGGCGGTTTCTTGGATTTGCGTGCACTGAGTCGTTGTCTAAGCGCTTGCCTCTCCAACCGCCGGGCGGTGCGAGAACCAAAAGTTCGCGAAGAAGTACGAGACGACCTGCATCGCGGTCAATGTACCACGCGAAATGTTCGGCGCAGCCATCAAGCTGTCCTGAGCGATGAGACGCGTCATGCCGTGCCCCCGACAGTGAGTTTGTCGATGCGCAGCGTGGGCTGGCCCACACCGACCGGAACGCTTTGGCCGTCCTTGCCACAAACGCCCACACCGGTATCGAGCTTCATGTCGTTGCCGATAAGGCTCACGCGCGTCAAGGCATCGGGCCCGTTGCCGATGATGGTCGCCCCTTTGACGGGATACTGGATCTTGCCGCCCTCGACCCAGAATGCCTCGCTGGCCGAAAACACGAACTTTCCGCTCGTGATGTCGACCTGGCCGCCGCCAAAATTCGTGGCGTACAAGCCGCGCTTGAGGCTGTGGACGATTTCTTCCTTGCTTTTGTCGCCGCCCAGCATATAGGTGTTGGTCATGCGCGGCATCGGCACTGAGGCATAACTCTCGCGCCGCCCGTTGCCGGTGGGCCGAACCTTCATCAAGCGTGCATTGAGAGAGTCCTGGAGGTAACCCTTGAGGATGCCGTCTTCGATCAAGACATTGCGCTGTGACACATTGCCCTCGTCGTCGACATTGAGCGAGCCTCGCCGGTCGGGCAAGGTTCCATCGTCGAGCACGGTCACGCCCTTGGCTGCAACGCGTTGACCAACCCGCCCGCTGAAGGCGCTGCTGCCTTTGCGGTTGAAATCGCCTTCCAGGCCGTGACCGATGGCTTCATGCAACAGCACGCCGGGCCAGCCTGGTCCGAGCACGACGCTCATCTCGCCGGCTTTGGCCGGGCGTGACTCGAGGTTCGTCAACGCCGCATTCGTCGCATCCCGAACATAGCTCTCGATCACGCTGTCGTGAAAGTAGCCGAAGCCGAAGCGCCCGCCGCCGCCAGCGGTGCCGACTTCGCGGCGCAACTCGCCAGCGCTGGTCTGCTCAGCAATGACAGTGACAGACAGACGCACCAGCGGGCGAACGTCGGCCGCGAGCGTGCCGTCGGCGCGCGCGATCAAGACGACGTCGTACTCGCCAGCCAAGCCGGCCATCACTTGCTTGATGCGCGGATCGACGGCGCGTGCCATGCGCTCGACCCTCTCGAGCAAAGCGACTTTCTGCGCGCTGTCCAGAGTCGAAATGGGGTCCATCGGCGCATAGAGGATCCGACTCGGCGCGACATGGGTGGCCGCCCCGATCTTCACCGCGCGGCTTTGGCCGGCCGCAGCAATCGTGCGAACCGTTTCTGCGGCATCGGTCAGTGAGGTTTCGGAAATGTCGTCGGAATAGGCGAACGCCGTCTTCTCGCCAGCCACAGCGCGAACGCCCACCCCCTGGTCGATTCCGAAACTGCCGCTCTTGACGATGCCTTCTTCGAGGCTCCAGCCTTCGCTGCGCGTGTACTGAAAGTACAGATCGGCGTCGTCGATTCGATGTGTCGCGATCGTCGCCAGCGCCTTGCCCAGTGTCGCATCGTTCAGGCCGAAGGGTTCGAGCAGGAGCGCGCGCGCTACGGCGAGGCGCTCAATAGTCGGTTCGCGAGAGATCATGATTTCGTCCAAGGCTGCATCCGGTTCATTGTAGGAGGGCATCGCGTCGATTCGCGGACAACCCGGATTCAGAGGCGCCCTTCTTCGGCAGCATGGCAGGCAATCTGCACTTCTTCAATGCGGCGCAGCGCGGGCCGCTCCACTTTGCAGCGTGCGTTTGCGTATGGGCATCGCGGGTGAAATGAACATCCGGTCGGCGGGTTCAGTGGGTTGGGCACTTCGCCTTGGACCGGCGTGCGCGAGCGCCCGCTCATGTGGATATCGGGTATGGCGTCGAGCAACATGCGCGTGTAGGGGTGGCGCGGCCTCGCGAAGAGCTCTGCCTTGGGCGCCAGTTCGACGAGGCGGCCCAGGTACATCACGCCGACGCGATCGCTGACGTGGCGAACCACGGCCAGGTTGTGCGAGATGAAGAGATAGGTCAGGTGGCGCTCGCGCTGCAGTTGCTTCATGATGTTGAGCACCTGAGCCTGTACCGAGACGTCCAGCGCCGAAGTCGGCTCGTCGCACACCAGGAACTCGGGTTGCGTGGCGAGCGCCCGGGCGATCGAGATGCGCTGCCGCTGGCCCCCCGAGAACTGGTGCGGGAATTTCTCCATGTCGGCGCCGGCCAGCCCGACCGACGCGAGCAGCTCCGAAACGACGGCACGCAAGCTCGCACGGTCTGCGCGGCTCGGCGCAGGACCCGTCAGGCCATGCTCACGCAAAGGCTCAGCGACGATGTCTTCGATCTTCCAACGCGGGTTCAGGCTCGCGTACGGGTCTTGAAAAATCATCTGCATGCGCCTGCGCAAGCGACGTGCCGCGCCGCCGCGCAGCGTGGTGGCAATGTCGACACCGTCGAATCGAACATCTCCAGCGGTGGGCGTGTACAGGCCCACGAGCAGGCGCGCCACCGTGCTCTTCCCGCAGCCTGATTCACCCACCAAGGCCAGCGTCTGGCCGCGTGGAATCGCGAAACTGACGCCATCCACGGCGTGCACGAACTGACGTGGTTTGCGTTCGACCACACGATTGAGCCACGGTGCGGAAACGTCGAATGTTTTCGCGAGGTCGCTCACCTTGACCAGGGGCGTTTCGGTCGTCACGGGTAGGGTCGTCATGCGCAGACGTGCCGGCGTGATGTCATTGGGCATGCAACCAGCACGCGGCACGGGTAGCGCCAGCGGCCACGAGAGTCGGCCGCTCTCGGAGACACCGCTCGAACACTTTCGGGCAACGCGGATGGAAGGCGCAGCCGGTCGGAATGGCGTTGAGACGCGGCATGACGCCGTCGATCTGCAAGAGCCGCTCCCGGTCTTCATCCATCGCCGGAATCGACCCCATCAAGCCATGTGAGTAGGGGTGAGCCGGCGCGTGGATCACGTCGTGCACGGGGCCGATCTCAACGATGCGCCCGGCGTACATCACCGCAACACGATCGCAGGTCTCGGCAATCACTCCCATGTCGTGCGTGACGAGCATCACCGCCGCACCGTGTTCCTTGCACAGGCGCTTGAGCAAGGCGATGATTTGCGCCTGGATCGATACGTCCAAAGCCGTGGTCGGTTCGTCGGCGACGATCAGGCGCGGTTTTGCAGCCAGTGCAAGCGCGATCACGACGCGTTGGCGCATGCCGCCGGAAAACTGATGCGGGTACTGGTCGACTCGCGCTCCAGCGGCAGGAATTCCGGTTTCCTCCAGCAGGTGGATTGCACGTTGACGCGCCTGGGCTGCGTCGAGCTGCAGGTGCGTGCGGATCGTCTCCACCAGTTGCTGCCCAACGGTGTACAGCGGGTTGAGGGAGGTCAGAGGGTCCTGGAAGATCGCGCCGATGTGCCGGCCGCGCACTTTGCGCATTTCGTCCTGCGAGAGTTTGTCGATGCGCCGGCCGTCGAAGCGAATCTCACCGCCGACCACGCGCCCCGGCGGATCGAGCAAGCCGATGATCGCAGCGCCCGTTAACGATTTCCCGGCCCCGGATTCGCCTACAACACCCAGGATTTCTCCCGCCTCGATATCGAACGAAATTCCGTCGAGCGCCACCAGCGTGGCGTGCCGGGTCGCGAACTCGACCCTCAAGTCACGCACTTGAAGCAAGGGCGTGCTCATTCGGGTGCGCAGCCTTCGCTGTAATTGCGGGGCGGTGCCATGCGGTTGAATTCAGCGCAAGCGGGGATTGAGTGCGTCGCGCAGCCAATCGCCGAACAAATTGATGCTCAGCGCAATGACCACGAGCATGCCGCCCGGAAAGATCACCAGCCACCACGCGCCACTGAACAACTGCTTGTTGCCCTCATTGATGAAGGTGCCCAGCGACGGTGAAGTCGGCGACACACCCACGCCGAGGAAGGACAAGGTCGCCTCGGTAATGATCGCGGTGGCGACCTGGATCGTTGCGAGCACGAGCACCGGGCCGAGTACATTGGGCAAGACATGCTTGAGCATGATGCGCATCGGCGCCACACCGATGATGCGCGCCGCCTGCACATATTCCTTGTTGCGCTCGACGAGGGTCGAGCCGCGTACGGTGCGGGCGTATTGCACCCAGCCGGTGAGCGCGATGGCGATGATCAGCACGCTGAACGCGAGCGAATCGTCGGCGTTCGGAAACAAGGCCCGGCCCACTCCCGAT
Source organism: Burkholderiaceae bacterium (assembly GCA_049297615.1). Lineage (GTDB taxonomy): Bacteria > Pseudomonadota > Gammaproteobacteria > Burkholderiales > Burkholderiaceae_C > JAEMQF01. Next base: position 19,373 of record JBAQUQ010000424.1, on the reverse strand, counting down.
ATCAGCAGCGCGATCAGGATGGAGGGGAACGACAGCATCACGTCGCAGACGCGCATGATGAACGCATCGATGCGCCCGCCGGCGTAGCCTGACAGCAGCCCCAGGCTCACGCCGATCAGCAGCGACAGCACGACCGAGGCGCCACCGACGAAAAGCGAAATCCGCGCCCCGTACATCAGGGCCGACAGCACGTCGCGGCCCTGCTCATCGGTACCCAGCAGGTACTTTGCACCACCTCCCTCCATCCACGCCGGCGGAAGCATCGAATCGCCCAGGTCCAATGTCTTGAGATCGAACGGGTTGTGCGGCGCCACCCACTCCGCGCCAGCGGCACAAACGATGCATACGAGTGCAACAAGCGCCGAAAGCATGGCGACCTTCGATGATTTGAAGCTGTGCCAGACGTCGCCGTCCAAAAAACGGCGCAGGCCTGCCGGCAGTACGGCGCCTGCCACAGTCACGTTCGTGGCCCGGGTTCAGCGGCGTGGCGGCGTCCCTCGTCGCTGCGGTCAAAACCGTCCAGTTCGGGTTGCACGCGCAGATTGCGCCGCAAGGCCGTGAATTCGGGATGCAGCGCGATCAGGTTCTTCAACGGTGGGCCGGCACTGGGTATATGCAGCATCAATGCCCCCCTGCGGGCTGCTCGACCCGCAAGCGCGGATCGACCGCAAAGTACAAGAGGTCGACGACCAGGTTGATGATGACGTAGATCAGCGAGATCAGGCACAGGTATGCAGCCATGACCGGAATGTCGGCGAAGCTCACCGCTTGAATGAACAGCAGGCCCATGCCCGGCCACTGAAACACCGACTCGGTGATGATCGCAAAGGCGATCAGGCCGCCGAGTTGCAATCCCGTGATCGTCATCACCGGTACGAGCGTGTTCTTCAGCGCGTGCCCGAAGTAGACAGCGCGGTCCGACAATCCGCGCGCGCGGGCAAACCGAATGTAGTCGGTGCGCAGTACCTCGAGCATTTCGGCGCGCACGAGACGCATGATCAGGGTGAGTTGAAAAATCGCCAGGGTCAGCGCCGGCAGCACCAAGTGCCTCCAGCCGTCGACAGTGAGAAATCCGGTCGTCCATCGCCCCAGGATCACGACTTCGCCGCGCCCGAAACTGGGCAACCATTGCAGCGTCACTGCGAACAGCAGAATCAGCAAGATGCCGATCAAGAAGCTGGGCAGCGAAACTCCGAGCAAGGAGATCGTCATCAAGACCTGCGAGACGAAGGATCCACGGCGCAGCGCGGCGTAGACGCCCATCGGAACACCCACGAACAACGCGGTGGCAGCGGCGCTTAACGCCAGTTCGAGCGTGGCCGGGAATCGTTCTGAAATCAGCGTCGACACTTTTCGGCCTTGTCGCAGGCTGAGGCCGAATTCGCCGCGCACGGCATTGCCGACGAATCGCGCAAACTGAAAAGGAAAGGGCTGATCCAGCCCGAGATCGGAGCGAAGCTGCTCGCGCTGCTCGACGGTCGCGTCTTGCCCCAGCAGGTTCGTCACCGGATCGCCGACATACTGGAACAGCATGAAAGCGATGAACGCGACGACCAGCATCACGATGGCGGCTTGAACGAGGCGGCGAAGTATGAAGGCAAGCATCGTTGTAGAACAGAAGGGAATTCAACGGCCGAATGATCGCGATGCGACGCGAGCCGTGCAACGGGGCGGTTCCGTAGTGTGTGTGGCGAACTCTGATGGCGAACTCCCCCGTGCAAAAAGAAAGGCCGCCCGAGGGCGGCCTTTCATGCAACAAGCAAGCTTGCCTCAGGCAAGCGGAGGGTTCAGAACGAGTGGCGCAGACCACCTTCCAAGGCTGTCGACTTGCCGCCCGGCGTCGGCGTAGCGACGCCAGCCGGTCCGATTGCGCTATTCGCAGTGCCCTTGTTCGTAACACTTGCCCAGGTGGCGTACAGCGCGGTACGCGTGGACAAGTTATAGATATACCCAAGGGTGACATGGGTCGCATCGTTGTTGGTGGCGCCTACTGTCTTGTTGTCCGCCTTGATCCATGAGCCACGGATTTCACCCTGGCCCATTGTCACGTTGGCACCCAACAGAATGCGCACTTGCTTGTCTTCGGTCGTCGGCGTCAGTTCGACCTTCTCATCGTTGTACTGGACCATCAGCTTGGCAGGTCCGATCTTGTACGATCCAGCAGCGTTGAATATCTTCGCCTTGAGGGTACCGGCGATATTCATTTCCGTATTGCCAGCGGATGCCGCGACGTCGAACGGGCCTGCGGCAAAACCGATGCGGCCACCGGTGTACTTACCGACCCCACCTTCACCGGGAGCAAGCATCACCTGACCGTAAACACCACCCAGCGCAGGCAGGAAATAGCTGGCGGCATTGTTCGAACGAACGTAAGTCGGGACGGCAAGAGCATTGGCCGCGCGCGACGTAATGAACGAAGTACCCGCGCCATTCGTACCGAAGGGGTCGAAGGCCGAAGTGTTGTAGAACGTCGGTGTGTAGTCACGGCCCAGGCGAATTTCGCCCAGTCCAGACATCAGGGCGACCGTCGATTTGCGAGCAAGCGTAAAGCCCGCTGCCGTACCGACGTCGGGCGCCATGCCACCCTCGAGATGGAAGCCGGCTTTGAGGCCGCCGCCCAAATCCTCGGTACCGCGAAAGCCCAAACGGTTGCTGTTCAGATTGTCGTTGGCCATCGTTGTTCGTGCGTCGCCACCATCGTTCTTGGTTTGCCTGATGCTCAAGTCAATGATGCCGAACACCTCCACGTTCGCCGTCGCGGCCGATGCAACACCAGTAAATGCGCCCAGCACAGCCAGGGCGAGTAGGGATTTTTTCATTGCAACTATCTCCTAGGTTGAATAAGAGGTCCTGATCGCGAAAGGCTTGCCCGGTGGGCTGATCAGGCCAAACCCCCTCAGCGGAAGTTGCGCCTATTGCACCAGACGCTCCGACGGCTTGCCAAGGATTGCCGGTGAAAAGGCGCGTTTATGTTGTCTGAGCACAACGACGGGCTGGGTCGCGGTTGAACATCAGTCCGTGGCGCTGGGGTATGTACTGATCCGAGAACAAGAGCGAAATCCACACTATCGTTCAGCCCGGCGGTGCTTCTGTCAAAGGGGCCCTCACGATCATGGACCGAATCTTCATCACGCTTGATAACGTACTGCGAACCCTGTCGGGCGCAAGTCACGCGTCCCGGCCCTGTCCAATGCCGGCGACGCCCGGCAGAAAGCTCGACAACGCGCAGCGGCGTCTCAGTGGTGCCTTGATGCGGGTCAACCATGTCGGGGAAGTTTGCGCGCAGGCCTTGTACAGCGCTCAGGCACTCGTCACTCGAGATGCCGCGTGCAAACGCCAGTTCGAAGCGGCAGCGCGCGAAGAATCCGATCACCTGGCCTGGACGCAGCAACGACTGGGTGAACTGGGTGCTCACACGAGCGTGCTCAATCCGCTTTGGTACGCCGGTGCGTTCGGCATCGGCTTGCTGGCCGGGCGGGCGGGCGACGCAGTCAGCCTGGGTTTTCTCGCCGAAACCGAGCGCCAGGTCGAGCGGCATCTGCAAGGACATCTCGATCGATTGCCACCCGCAGACGTCGCTTCGCAAGCCATCGTGCGCCAGATGCAGGCTGACGAAGCCCGCCATGCAGCACAGGCACAAGCTGCGGGTGCCGTGGAATTGCCAGGTCCAGTGCGACTGGCGATGCGGTTCGCAGCGCGCGTGATGACACGAACCGCGCATTACCTCTGATTTGCGTCTGACGTCAAACGTCAGGTCGGGTGAACCTCAAAGCTGGTCGTAATCTCAGCGGTCTTGCCCAGCATGATGCTTGCCGAGCAGTACTTCTCATGCGAAAGCTTGACGGCACGTTGAACCGCCGTTTCCGTCAGGCTGGGCCCACTGACTGCGAAGTGCATATTGATCTTGGTGAAAACCTTGGGGTCGGTCAGCGCGCGTTCGGACGTCACGACGACACGGCACGAACGAACGTCGTGGCGGCCACGCTGCAGGATCAATACCACGTCGTAGGCGGTACAGCCCGCCGTGCCGGCGAGCACCGTTTCCATCGGCCGCGGCGCCAAGTTGCGCCCGCCCCCGTCGGGCGCCCCGTCCATCGCCAGGACATGGCCACTGCCCGTTTCGGCGATCAAACCCATGCCCATCGCCGGCACCCAATTGACTGTGCATTGCATGTTGCCCCCTGTGGACCTATCAAGCCTTGCCGTATTGTGCAACTCGTCACATTGGTATCGATGCGCAGCCTTGACTTGCGTCACCTGCAACATTGCGGCGCAGCGAGTGTGAGGGTAAACTTAGCGCCGTTGGGGCTCGGTCGCTACCGACTCGAGCCCCGGAAGTTTGTCTCCTCCACCTCCTCCATTGGTGGATTCAGCCCAAGTCAGCAATGCCTTGGGCTGTTTTTCTGGGTCACGTTGGTGGGGCCGCAGGCTTGACGGCAACGTATGATCCGCGCCCACGCGAACAAGCGCGGCGCACTTTCGGGGACAGCAATCGTGGTTCAGTCTCGCAGGCCGGGCAAGCCACCCGCCACGCTCGGCGCGGGCTTGTCGCTGGCGGGCTACTTGCAGAAAATTCTCACCGCCAAGGTCTACGACGTGGCCATCGAGTCGTCGCTAGAGGCGGCCAAGAGCCTGTCGCGGCGCATCGGCCACCATGTTCTGTTGAAGCGCGAAGACCAGCAAGCGGTGTTCAGCTTCAAGCTGCGCGGTGCTTACAACCGCATGGCCAATTTCAGCGTCGAACAATTGCGCAACGGCGTAGTTTGCGCGTCGGCTGGAAATCATGCGCAGGGCGTGGCGCTGGCGGCGAAGCGGCTGGGTTGCCGCGCCGTAATCGTGATGCCGGTCACTACGCCGAAAGTGAAGATCGACGCCGTACGCGCGCTCGGCGCTGATGTTTCATTGCACGGCGATAGCTATTCCGACGCGTTTGTCCACGCCAAGGAGGTCGAGGCACAACAAGACCTGAACTTCGTGCACCCGTTTGACGACGCCGACGTCATCGCGGGCCAGGGAACCATCGCGATGGAAATCTTGCGCCAGCACCAGGGCCCGATCGACGCCGTGTTCGTCGCTATCGGCGGTGGTGGGCTGGTTTCGGGGGTGGCCGCCTACATCAAGGCGGTGAGACCGGAAATCAAGGTCATCGGCGTACAGATGACGGACTCCGACGCGATGCTGCGTTCCGTCAAGGCGGGCAAGCGAATCCAGTTGAACGACGTCGGATTGTTCGCCGACGGCACCGCGGTGAAGTTGGTGGGCGAAGAGACGTTTCGACTGGCGCGAGCGCTGGTCGACGAATTCGTGGTCGTCGACACCGATGCCGTGTGCGCGGCCATCAAGGACGTGTTCGAGGACACGCGCAGCATTCTCGAGCCTGCGGGCGCGATGGGCGTGGCGGCGATCAAACACTACTCGCACACCCAGGCGCGCAAAGGGCAGACCTTTGTGACCATCACCTCTGGCGCCAATATGAACTTCGACAGCCTGCGCTTCGTCGCCGAGCGGGCCGAGGTCGGGGAAGAACGCGAGGCGCTGTTCGCCGTGACGATTCCCGAAGAGCGGGGCAGCTTCAGGCGTTTCTGTGAATTGATTGGGCCACGTTCCGTCACCGAGTTCAACTACCGCATCTCCGATGCCCAGCAAGCTCACGTGTTTGTCGGCATCGCCATTGCCAAACGCGAGGAGTCCGACAAGCTGGAGCGCAACTTCGTGCGTCATGGATTCGCAACACTGAATCTGACGAACGATGAGCTTGCGAAACAACACCTGCGCCACATGGTCGGTGGGCGCAGCGATCTGGCACGAGACGAGCGCTTGTATCGCTTCATCTTTCCCGAGAGGCCCGGCGCGCTGATGCGCTTCTTGTCGAGCATGCACAGCGGCTGGAACATCAGCCTGTTTCACTACCGCAACCAAGGTGCCGACCGGGGCCAAATCCTTGTCGGCATCCAGGTCCCGCGAGTCGACAAGGCAGCGTTCCGTGATTTCCTGCGAGGCCTCGCCTATCCCTGCACCGACGAGACGGAGAACCCGGTCTACCATCTGTTCCTTCGCTGATCTTTCGCTGACAAACACGCACTCCCCGAAGCTCTCGGGCCTCGCGTTCGCAATCGTTGCGTCGAGCCACAACGCATGCCGATCAACCGCTCCATCATTTCGCCCACCAACAATGCGCTGCTCGAGCAGGCCTTGCGGGACAAACTCAGGCGCGGCGCCGAGGCTGCGGGCAGCCTGGGTGAACTCGAGCCGCTGGCGGTGCGATTGGGCTTGATTCAAAACTCGCTCAAGCCGCGTTTTCGGGCACCACAGATTGCGGTGTTTGCCGCCGACCACGGGCTGGCTGTAGACGGAATCGGTGACGCCTCCAAGGCCTCCACCGCAAGAGTGGTCGGCAACCTGATGGCCTCAAAGATGCCACTGTCGGTTTTCGCCCGTATTCAGGGGCTCGAACTGACAGTCGTGGATTGCGGGGTGGCCGAGTCCGTTGCTGCGCACCCTCGGCTGTTGGCGCGCAAGATCGCTCATGGCACACGCAATTCGCGCGTCACGGCGGCCATGTCGCTGGCGAACGCGCACGCGGCGATTCGCGCGGGCATGGAACTCGCCGATTCGATTGCGGGCAATGCGATCGCTTGCGCCGGAATCGGTGTGGGCTCGCACGAGAGCGCAGCGCTGGTGCTGGCGCGCTTGAGCGATCTCAAGTTGCGTGACATGCTGATCTCGGGTGGGCCGATGCGCCAGGACGAGTTGGCCCGCCTGCTTGTCGTCTTGCAAGGTGCACAGGGACGGCACAAGGATGCCGTCGACCCGGTCGAGGTGCTGGCAGCGTTCGGCGGGTTCGAGATTGCCGTGATGGTGGGCGTGATGCTGGTGGCGGGTAGCAAGCGCCACTTGTTGATCGTCGACGGCATGCCCGCTTGCGCAGCATTGATGGTTGCTTCACGAATCGCCCCGGCCGTCACGGACTACTGCGTATTCACGCGCAGCCATACGCATGAAGGCCTGGATCATGTACTCGACGCACTCGGTGCTGCGGCGCTGATGGAGATCGGCATGCAAAGCACCGACGGCACCGGCGCCACTCTGGCGTGGCCATTGATTCGAAGCGCTGCTGCCCTGCTCAGTGAAGTCGCCGAAGGCGAAGAGGCTGGCCCGAGCATGCCCGCCCCGCTCACCACCGGCAGCGGGCCGCTGAGTCAGCGCTGACCAGCGCCAGCCCACCAAGGCTCGGGTCGCAGGGCTGCGCACACGGTCTCAGAGCGCGAAGTCGTAGTCGATCACGACCGGAGCGTGGTCGCTGAATTTTGGTTCGAGGTAGATTTGTTCGCGCAGGGCTGTCGCCGCAACGCCGGGTGTGGCCAAGTGGTAGTCGAGTCGCCAGCCCACGTTATTCGCACGCGCCTGGCCTCGGCTGCTCCACCATGTGTATTGCTCTGGACCGGGATTGAGCGTGCGAAACACGTCGACCAACCCGACCTTGTCCAGCGTGTGCGTCATCCAGGCGCGCTCTTCGGGAGTGAAGCCGCTGTTCTTCTGGTTGCTCCTCCAGTTCTTGAGGTCGATTTCCCTGTGCGCGATGTTCACATCGCCGACCATGATGAATTCGCGTTCAGCCATGAGCTTTTTCAGGTGCCCTGTCATCTTGGTCAGGAAGCGGAATTTCGCCTGTTGGCGCACTTCGCTGCTGGAGCCACTGGGGAAATAACAACTGATCACGCTGAGCTTGGGCAGGTGCGGTCGCCGGGCCCGGTCGAAACGCAATTCGACGTAACGGCCTTCTGCGTCGAATTCGCGTGAGCCGAACCCTGTGACCACTTCGCTGGCTTTGTGCCGCGTGAACATGCCGACGCCGGAGTAGCCCTTCTTCTTCGCAAAATGGAAATGTCCGTTCATCCCCGCAAGCGCGGTGAAACGCCCGGCGACGTCAACGGCCTGCGCCTTCACCTCTTGCACGCCCATACAATCAGCGCCGACGCCCTCCATCCAGGCAACGAATCCTTTTGCCGCGGCGGAACGGATCCCATTGAGGTTCAGCGTAACCAGACGAAACACCGGGTTCCTCGAGCAAATGAAGGCCAGCGCATCGTTAGACAACCTGGCGCAGGAGTTTGTGAAATTCGCCGTCGACTGCGGAGTCCTCAGGTTCGGCGAATTCAGAACCAAGGCCGGCCGGCTGTCGCCCTATTTTTTCAACGCCGGCCACTTCGACGACGGCGCCAAACTCGGTCGCCTCGCGCAATTCTATGCGCGGCGTATCCTGGCCTGCGGCCTACCTTTCGACATGCTGTTCGGCCCCGCGTACAAGGGCATCCCGCTGGCCGCCGCTGTGGCTGTCGAGTTGGCACGGCAGGGACGCAACCTGCCGTTCGCCTATAACCGCAAAGAGGCGAAGGATCATGGCGAGGGCGGCTCTTTGATCGGAGCACCTGTGGCCGGGCGCGTCCTGGTCGTCGACGACGTCATATCGGCGGGTACTTCGGTGCATGAGTCGTGTGCCATTGTCGCCCGCGCAGGCGGCAAGGCGGTGGGTCTTGCCATCGCCTTGGACCGGCAGGAGCGAAGCTCTGAAGACGGCACCGACAGCGCAGGTTCCGCAGTGCAGTTCGTCACAAGCCGATTGCAAATGCAGGTGGCTGCAATTGCGACCTTGGCCGACTTGCTGCAATACTTGGCCTCGAATGCCGATGCGGCACTTCGCGAGCATTGGCCTCGGGTCGCCGCATACAGTAAACGCTACGGAGTGTGACGGGGATGAGCAATATGAGGGCTGCCGGTATTCTTGCTTGCACCCTGTGCTTGCTGGCCAGCCCAGTCGTGCGGGCGGCCCTGATCTACCAATGTGTCGACGCCACTGGAAAGCGGCTGACCTCGGATCGCCCCATCGCTGCTTGCACCGATCGCGAGCAACGCCAGCTCAACCCCGACGGTTCGACCCGGCGCGTCATACCGCCCTCGATGACGAGCGAGGAGCGCCAAGCCGCCGAGTCGACGGAGCGCATCGAGCAGGCCAAGCGCGCGAGCAAGAAAGACGAAATCCGGCGCGACCGCATGCTCGCAGCACGTTTTCCGAACCAGAGCGTGCACAATGCAGCGCGCGAGGCAGCGCTGAACGACGCGCATCGTGCGGTGCGGCTGTCAGAGGCGCGAATCACGACGCTGACTCTCGAGCGCCAGCCCTTGCTGGAAGAGTCCGAGTTCTACGTCGGCAAGCCCTTGCCGCCCAAGCTCAAGCAGTTGCTCGACGCCAATGATGCGGCGACCGACGCACAACTCTCCTTGCTGCAGAATCAGCAGGAGGAGATTGTTCGGATCAATGCCAATTTCGACGCCGAACTCGAGCGCCTGAGACGAATTTGGACCGCAGCCTCCCCTGGCGCGGTACTGCCTGTATCGACCGCCACGCCAGCGAGCGCCGGGGCGTCGGCCGCACGTAGGACCGAGCGCCAGATCGAGCGTTCAGGAAATCTCAGCCCAGACGAGCGCGCAGCAGCTCGTTGATTCGTGCCGGGCTGGCTTTTCCTCGGCTGGCTTTCATCACCTGACCCACGAGCGAATTGAACGCCTTGTCCTTGCCAGCTCGCAACTCAGCCACCGACTTCGGGTTGGCCGCCAGCACCGCGTCGACAATTTGAGCGAGCGCATCGGCATCCCCCTCCAGCGCAATGCCGAGCGCGTCGATCAGCGCGTCAACCTCACCACCAGGTTCGGCCCACAAAGCGTCGAACACTTGCCTGGCCGCATTGTTGGACAAACTGCCCTCAGCAATGCGCGTGATCATCGACGCGAGTTGCAGCGGCGTCAGGCTGCACGATTCGATGCCTGTGCCCTGCAGGTTCAAGCGGCGCGACACTTCGCCCATCAGCCAGTTCGCGACCAGCTTGGGCTGTCCGCAGGCCCGCGCCGCCGCTTCGAAGTAGGCAGCGAATGCTTTGCTTTGCGTCAGGGCCGCCGCGACTTCGGCGGACAGGCCGTGCTCGTGCTGGATGCGCCGCGCCAGGACATGCGGCTGTTCGGGGAGTTCCGAGCGCACGCGGGCGATCCATTCGGGGGCGATAACCAGTGGAGGCAAATCCGGGTCGGGGAAGTAGCGGTAGTCGTGCGCCTCTTCCTTGCTGCGCATCGCACGCGTCTGCCCGGTCGCGGCGTTGAACAAAACGGTTGCCTGCTGCACCTGTCCGCCGTCTTCGATCAGGTCGATTTGCCACTGAATCTCGAAATCGATAGCTTGCTGGAGAAACTTGAAACTGTTCAGGTTCTTGATCTCGCGCCGTGTTCCGTAAGGCGCGCCGGGCCGGCGCACGGAGACATTGGCGTCACAGCGAAAGCTCCCCTCCTGCATGTTGCCGTCGCAGATACCTAGCCAGACGACAAGCGTATGCAGTGCTCGCATGTAGGCGACCGCCTCGAGACTGGACCGCATGTCGGGTTCGGTGACGATTTCCAGTAAGGGCGTGCCTGCGCGGTTCAGGTCGATGCCCGACTGCCCAGCAAATGTTTCGTGGAGCGACTTGCCGGCGTCTTCTTCGAGGTGGGCGCGCGTCAGGCGCACCGTGCGCGGCTCGTCGTTCCAGGTGAAATTGAGTGCACCGCCTTGCACGACCGGTGTCTCATATTGGCTGATTTGGTAACCCTTGGGCAGGTCCGGATAGAAGTAGTTCTTACGCGCAAAGATCGAAAGCGCAGCGACTTTTGCATCGACAGCCAAGCCGAAGCGGATCGCGAATTCCACCGCCGCCCGGTTCAACACCGGCAGTGTGCCCGGCAGCGCCAAGTCGACGGCGCAGGCTTGGCGGTTCGGCTCGGAGCCGAACGTAGTCGAGGCGCCGCTGAAGATCTTCGATCGCGTCGCCAGTTGAACATGCGTCTCGACGCCAATGACGACTTCGTAGCCGCGAATCAAGGCAGCGTGGCTCATCAGCTCAGAACCCCGGTGGAACTCTGGCATGCCAGTCCGTGGCCCGCTGAAAGGCGTGCGCAGCATGCAGCAACCTGCTCTCCTGAAAATAATCGGCGATCAATTGCAGGCCCACCGGCATCCCGCCCTCTCCTGCACCCACGGGGACACTCATGCCCGGCAGGCCCGCCAAGCTCGCGGGCAAAGTGAAAATGTCGGCCAGATAGTCGGCCACTGGATCGTCGCCCTTAGCCCCGAGCGTCCAGGCTACGCTGGGCGCCACCGGGCCAGCGATCACGTCGCAGACCTGAAAACACGCCTGGAAGTCGTCGGCGATCATGCGCCGCAGTTTCTGTGCCTGCAGGTAATAGGCGTCGTAGTAGCCGTGGCTCAGTACATACGTGCCGATCATGATGCGGCGCTTCACTTCGGCGCCGAAGCCCAAACTGCGGCTCTTCTTGTACATGTCCAGTAAATCGTCGTAGGCCGGTGCACGATACCCGTAGCGCACGCCGTCGTAGCGGCTCAGGTTCGAGCTGGCCTCGGCGGGCGCGATGATGTAATAAACAGGAATCGACAACTCGGTGCGCGGCAAGGAGACGTCCACGAGGCTTGCTCCGAGTTTCTCGAATTCACGCAGCGCCTCGCGTATCGCGCCTTCAACGTCGACGGCAAGAGCCACCGGGAAAAATTCACGCGGCAGGCCGATACGCAAGCCTTTCAAGGGCTGGGCGGCCCGCGCGCCATCGCGCGGCCTCAGCATAGCCGCATGAAAATCCTGCGGGGAACGCTGCGCGCTGGTCGAGTCGCGTTCGTCGAAACCGCTCATGGCACCGAGCAGCAGGGCGCAGTCCTGTGCGCTGCGCGCAAGGGGGCCGGCCTGATCCAGGCTCGAGGCGAAGGCGACCATTCCGTAGCGCGAGCACACGCCATACGTTGGCTTGATGCCAGTGACGCCGGTGAAGCTCGCCGGCTGGCGAATCGAGCCGCCGGTATCGCTGCCCGTCGCGGCGGGCATCAACCGGGCGGCAACCGCCGCGGCCGAGCCTCCCGACGATCCGCCCGGCACACGTGTCGCGTCCCAAGGGTTCCTGACCGGACCATATGCAGAATGTTGGTTGCTCGAGCCCATCGCGAATTCGTCGCAGTTGAGCTTTCCCAGCATGACAGCTCCAGCATGCGCCAGGCGCGCCACCACCGTCGCGTCGAAGGGACTGATATAGCCCTGGAGCATCTTTGAGCCCGCCGTGCTGGGCATGTCGCGCGTCACGAAAATGTCTTTGTGCGCCAGCGGAATGCCCAGCAACGGGCCGGCTTCACCCAGAGCGCGGCGCGCGTCTGCGGCTCGGGCCTGGGCGAGCGAGATCTGCGCGTCGCTGCATAGCAGCACTCCCAGCGAGGCCTGCGACTGCAGCCGCGCCAACAGGTGTTCGGTTATTTCAACGCTGCTGGTTCGCCTAGCGGTTAATGCATCGGCAAGTTCCCTTACGCTCAGTTCGTGCAAGGGCCTCATTCGATCACCTTGGGTACGAGGTACATGCCCTCAGTGACCGCCGGTGCACTGCGTTGACTCGCCTCGCGCGTGTCCGTTTCGGTGACCGCGTCGGCTCTCAGGCGCAGGCTCATTTCCTGGACCGCCGACAGCGGCGTGTACAGCGGCTCGACGCCACTCGTGTCGACCGCGCTCATTTGTTCAACGATGGCGAAGAAGTCGTTCAGCTGTGCCAGCATCGCCGCTTTTTCTTTGGCCGTGAGATCCAGGCGCGCCAGATGGGCGATTCGAACAACGTCTTGCGGGGTCAATGCCATGGCAGATGTCCGTTGGGCGAGGCTTTGCGGGCAAAACTGCCGCTGGGGTTGCGGTATTATCCCCGGTTATCCACAGCCCCTTGCGGCTTCGGCAAGTCGTTGATTTGCATGGTTGGCGCGGGGATCACCTCATAACGATGGTGCGATTCGCCCGACCCGGGCGGGCTCGACCAACCGCCTCATTGCCCGCACCATGCTTGCATCCTTTCGGCGTCACTTTTCGACTGACCTTGCCATCGACTTGGGAACGGCGAACACGCTGATCTACGTTCGCGGCAAGGGCATCGTGCTCGACGAGCCTTCCGTGGTGGCGATTCGACACGAGGGCGGGCCCCACGGAAAGAAGACGATTCAGGCCGTTGGCACCGAGGCCAAGGCGATGCTCGGCAAGGTCCCGGGCAATATCGAAGCAATCCGGCCAATGAAAGACGGCGTGATCGCTGACTTCACCGTGACCGAGCAGATGCTCAAGCAGTTCATCAAGATGGTGCACCCGCGCTCGATCTTTCGGCCCAGCCCGCGAATCATCATCTGCGTGCCTTGCGGCTCGACGCAGGTCGAGCGCCGCGCGATTCGCGAATCTGCGCTCGGCGCCGGCGCTTCCGAGGTCTACCTTATCGAAGAGCCGATGGCCGCTGCCATCGGTGCCGGACTTCCCGTCAGCGAGGCGAACGGATCGATGGTCGTCGACATCGGGGGGGGCACCACTGAAGTCGGGGTCATCAGCCTGGGCGGAATGGTCTACAAGGGCAGCGTTCGCATCGGCGGGGACAAGTTCGACGAAGCCATCATCAACTACATTCGGCGCAATTACGGCATGCTGATCGGCGAGCCGACTGCCGAAAGCATCAAGAAGAGCATTGGCAGCGCGTTCCCGGGGTCTGAGGTCAAGGAGATGGAAGTCAAGGGGCGCAACCTGAGCGAAGGCGTGCCGCGCAGTTTTACGATCAGCAGCAATGAAGTGCTCGAAGCTCTGACCGACCCGTTGAATCAGGTCGTCTCGAGCGTGAAGAACGCGCTGGAGCAAACACCGCCCGAGCTCGGCGCTGACATCGCCGAGCGCGGCATGATGCTCACTGGCGGTGGCGCATTGCTGCGCGATCTGGACCGTCTGCTCGCTGAGGAAACCGGCCTGCCAGTACTGGTAGCCGAAGATCCTCTGACATGTGTGGTGCGCGGCTGCGGCATGGCGCTCGAGCGCATGGAGCGGCTCGGCGGGATTTTCACGTCGGAGTGACCACGGCGCAGGACAAGCAGCGGCGCCCGCCCTCGCGTCACTGTCGGCCGCACCAGCAACGTTTCGACGCTTTCATTCGGCCGCCCGGAGGGCCCACCCCATGTCACAGGGTACTCTCGACAATGCGCCGCCCCCTTTCTTCCGCCAGGGCCCATCGGCGCTGTCGAAGCTGAGTTTCTTTGCGGCGCTGGCGCTCTTCCTGATGATCGCGGACACGCGCTTGCAGATCACCCGACCCCTACGCGGTGCTCTGGCAGTTGTCTTGCACCCAGTGCAACGCGCGCTCCTCGCGCCGGTGCAGGTCTGGCGCGACGTCGGCGAGTACTTTATCGGTCTGGAGGGTGCCTTGGCGCGCGCTGAAGCGGCGCGCCTGGAGCTCGCCGCCCAAGCCGCAAGAGCGTTGCGCGTCGAACAGCTCGAAGCAGAGAATGCTCGGCTGCGCAGCCTGATCGACTTGGGCCCGCGCTTGAGCGTGCGCTCCCAGCCGGCACAGATCCTTTACGCAGCGAGTGACCCGTACACCCGCAAAGTCATCATCGATCGCGGCTCGAGGCAGGGCGTCGCATTGGCCTCGCCGGTAATCAATGAGCATGGCGTGCTCGGGCAGGTGACGCGGGTCTACCCACTGTCGAGCGAAGTGACACTATTGACTGACAAAGACGCCGCCATTCCGGTGCTCAACGCACGCAGTCAGGTGAAGAGCGCGGCTTTCGGCGGCCTGGCGGGACTGGAGCTGCGTTTTGTGGCTGGCAATGCCGACGTGCAGGTGGGCGACCAGTTGTTGACAACCGGCGTTGATGGCGTCTATCCGCCCGGATTGCCGGTGGCGACTGTCGCACTGGTTGACCGCAAGGCGGAAAGCGGCTTCGCCCGCATCGCACTGCGGCCTGCCGTAGTACCCGACGGCGTTCGCCACGTACTTGTGCTCGAGCCCGTCGGCGCACAAATGCCCCCCAGACCCGATTCGACGCCGACCGACTCTGTGGCCACCAAGGGCCGAAAGGGTGCTCGCAAATGATGCCCTCTCGATGGGCCTCGCCTGGCGGGGTACTGCTGTGATTCTGCCCCGCGGTGAGGACCAGCTGCTGCTGCCAGTACACCCTTGGTTCATCTGGCTGACGCTGCTGATCGCCCTGGCGCTGAACTTGATCCCTCTCGGCCGCGTCGACGCGATGCCAGACTTCTTGGCACTGGTGCTGGTGTTTTGGAACGTTCACCAACCGCGCCGCGTCGGCATCGGCGCCGCGTTCGTGTTCGGCCTGATGATGGATGTGCATGCCGCGGCCCTGCTCGGCCAGCACGCCCTGGCGTATAGCTTGTTGAGCTACTTTGCTGTGTCGTTCCACCGCCGACTGAGTGGTTTTGCGCCGGCCGCACAGGCGGTTCAGATTCTTCCGCTATGGTACGCCGCGCACGCGGTGTCCATGCTGATTCGGATGGTCGCCGGCCACGCGTTTCCAGGTTGGCAAATCCTGCTCGCTCCCGTCTTCGCGTCGCTGCTGTGGCCTGTGGCTTGTTGGCTTCTGCTCGCGCCACAACGGCGCGCACCCGACCCGGATTTGAACCGTCCGCTATGAAGGAGTCGGCTCCATGGAGATGAAAAACATCGAGCTGGACTTGTCGCGCTTTCGTGCGCGTGTCGGCGCTGCCGCGGGCTTGGTTTTGCTCGCATTCGGATTGTTGGGTGCACGACTTTTCTACCTGCAAGTGTTCAAGTTCGAGGAGCTCGCGGCGCAGGCAGAGAGCAATCGAATTGCGGTAGCGCCCATCGTCCCCAACCGCGGCATGATCGTCGATCGTCATGGCGTGGTCCTGGCGAACAACTATTCCGCGTACACACTCGAGATCTCGCCCTCGCGCGTCGCCAATGTCGACGCACTGATCGATCAGTTGGCGCAGGTCGTCGATATCCAGAACCGAGATCGCAAGCGCTTCCGGCGCCTGTTGGACGAGAGCAGGAATTTCGACTCCCTGCCGATTCGCACCAAGCTCAGCGATGAGGAAGTCGCGCGCTTCCTGGCGCAACGCTTTCGCTTCCCGGGCGCCGACGTCAAAGCGCGCCTGTTCCGCAACTACCCGTTTGGCGAGATCGGGAGCCACTTGCTGGGTTATATCGGCCGCATCAACCCCGCCGAAAAGGACGTTCTGGACGCCTCCGAGAATGCGAGCAACTACCGCGGTACTGAATACATTGGAAAGCTCGGCGTCGAGCAAAGTTATGAAGACGAGCTCCACGGCTTGACCGGTGTCGAGGAGGTCGAGACCAGTGCCGGTGGCCGCGCTGTGCGCAGGCTGAAAAGCCGCGCCTCGACGCCTGGCAATATGCTGATGATGTCGGTGGACATCCGCCTGCAGGCCCTGGTGGAGGACATGTTCGGCGAACGGCGCGGCGCACTCGTTGCCCTGGATCCGCGCAACGGCGAGGTGCTTGCATTGGTAAGCAAGCCCACGTTCGACCCGAACTTGTTCGTCGACGGCATTGATGCGGATTCGTGGCGAGAACTCAACGAATCGCTCGACAAGCCCTTGCTGAACCGCGCGCTGCGCGGAACCTACCCGCCGGGCTCGACCTTCAAGCCGTTCATGGCGATGGCGGCACTCAATACCGGAAAACGCGCGCCCAACCAGGTCATTTTCGATGGCGGCACGTTTCAGTTCGGCAACCATGTGTTCCGAAGCCACGACGACAAAGGCCTGGGGCCGGTGGACATGACACGCAGCATCGTCAAGTCGAGCAACGTGTACTACTACTCGTTGGCCAATGAGCTCGGTGTGGATCTGATCTATGAGCAGCTCGAGCCGCTCGGATTCGGGCGCAAGACCGGCATCGACATCGACGGTGAAGTGACGGGCTTGCTGCCCTCCACGGAATGGAAGCGCCGCTACTTCAAGACAGCCGAACAACAGCGCTGGTACGCCGGCGAAACGATCTCCCTGGGCATCGGCCAGGGCTACAACAGCTTCACGATGCTGCAGCTGGCCAGCGCGACGGCCACGCTGGCCACGGGCGGCCAACGCTTCAAGCCGCGCCTGGTGCGCGAGATCGAGGACGTGGTCACGCTGGAGCGTAAGCGCATCGCCAGCGACGCCTTGCCGGCCCTGCCGTTCAAGCCCGAACATGCCGAGCTGATTCGACGCGCGATGTACGGCGTGACCCAGGAAGGCACGTCGGTGCGCTCCTTCAGTGGCGCGCTGTACAAGAGCGGCGGCAAAACCGGCACGGCGCAGGCGATCGGCATCAAGCAAAACGAGAAGTACAACGCTTCCAAGCTCGACGAGTACAAGCGCGACCATTCGCTGTACGTCGCGTTCGCACCGATCGAGGCGCCGACGATCGCACTGGCCATCGTCGTCGAAAACTCGGGCTTCGGCTCCGAAGCGGCTGCGCCGATTGCGCGCCGCGTATTCGACTATGCACTGCTCGGCCTGGTGCCGAGCGCCGAAGACATGGTCGCCACGCGCATCGGCAAATCCGGCGCGCCCTCCGGCAAATCGCGCAACGCCGACGACTACGCGCTGCCGGGCATCACGTCGGTGATCGGCAGCGCTGCCGCGGGCGCGACGCCATGAATGTCATCTACGAAGAGCCTTCGAGGTGGCAGCGCATTCGGCCAGTGTTCACCGGTTTCGATCCGCCGCTGGCAGTCGCCATCGCCCTGCTCGCCTGCGCCGGGTTGGTAACCATGTACTCGGCCGGCTTCGACCACGGTGCGCGCTTTTCCGGACACGTTCGAAACATGTTGCTCGGGCTCGCCGTGCTGTTTCTCGTGGCGCAGGTCTCGCCCCATCGGTTGATGTCCCTGGCCGTGCCGCTGTACACCATCGGCGTCGGTCTGCTGATCGCCACGGCTGTGATGGGCGTCACCAAGAAAGGCGCAACGCGCTGGCTCAACGTGGGCTTGATTGTCCAGCCCAGCGAAATTCTCAAGATTGCCGTGCCCTTGCTGCTGGCGTGGTGGTTCCAACGCCGCGAGGGACATATTCGAGCCGTGGACTATTTGGTCGCACTGCTGCTGCTGGCCGTGCCGGTGGGCCTGATCGTCAAGCAGCCCGACCTGGGAACGGCCATCCTCGTGTCGACCGCTGGCCTGTACGTGATTTTCTTTGCCGGCCTTTCGTGGCGCCTGGTCATTCCCGTGCTGGCTATCGGTGTGATCGCGGCGGCCGCCCTGGTCGTCTCGGAAGGGCAGATATGCCAGTCCGACGTGAAATGGCCGCTGTTGCGCGATTATCAGAAGAATCGCGTGTGCACCTTACTCGATCCGAGCACAGATCCATTGGGCAAGGGCTTCCACATCATTCAAGGCATGATCGCGATCGGCTCGGGCGGTCTGTCCGGCAAGGGCTACTTGAAGGGCACGCAAACCCATTTGGAGTTCATCCCAGAGCGCACCACCGATTTCATCTTCGCTGCATTTGCCGAAGAGTTCGGCCTGATCGGTTGCGCCGCGTTGCTGCTGGGCTTCACCTTCCTCATCATTCGCGGGTTGATGATCGCCGCTGAGGCGCCCACTCTGTTCACGCGGCTGCTCGCCGGGGCCATCACGCTGAGCTTCTTCACCTACGCCTTTGTCAATATGGGAATGGTGAGCGGCGTGCTGCCCGTCGTGGGCATCCCACTGCCCTTCATCAGCTACGGCGGCACCGCCATGGTTTCGTTGGGCCTGGGCTTGGGTATCCTGATGTCGATCGCCAAGAGCCGGCGCCTCATTCAGAGTTGAAACAGGTTCGAGGGAAGGCATTGACAAGGGCCGCGTCGTGACGGTTGGAATGATCGGCGTCGGCAACATGGGCCTGGCGATGGCCACTCGATTGCTCGAGCTGGGCTGGCCGGTCGCCGTGCGCGACATCGACCCGTCGCGCGAACGAATGGCGCAGGCTCTCGGCGCGCGCGTCTGCGCTACTGCAGCTGCAGTGGCGGCGGGCACAGACTGCCTCATCGTTTGCGTCGTCGATGCAGCCCAGACCGAAAGCGTGCTGTTCGATCCGCTCGAAGGTGTCGCGGCACAAGACAGCAAGCCCTGTGTTTTGTTGTGTCCGACGATGGCGCCGCACGACACCGAAGCCTTCGCTCAGCGCTTGGCCGCACAGGGCACGCCCTGTATCGACGCGCCCATGTCCGGCGGGCCACTGCGAGCGCGCGAAGGGCGTATGAGCTTGATGGTGGCTTGCGACGACGAATTGTTCGAGCGCAACCTCGCGCTGCTCAGCGCATTGGCCGAACCCGTGTTCAGGGTAGGACTCAGGCCAGGCGACGGCGCTCGCACCAAGCTCGTGAACAACCTGGTCGCTGCGATCAACCTGGCCGGTGCAGCGCAGGCCCTGGCACTGGCCGAACGCGTCGGCCTGGACCCTGCCCGCACGCTGGCGGTGATTGAACAGTCGAGCGGGCAGAGTTGGATCGGCAGCGATCGACTGCGCCGCGCCATC
>JBAQUQ010000423.1:0-8099 GCA_049297615.1 Burkholderiaceae bacterium | reverse complement strand
GGCCTGGCCGGCGCCGCCAGTGCCGCCCAGGCCCTGCGGCGGCTCAGAGAACAATCGCAATCAGACGACTCGATTCGCTTCCTGTCGGCCCATGACGGCTCGGGGTCCCATGTGGCCGAACAGGCACTGTGGCGCGCCGCCGAATTGGCTCCCGCGGCGCCCTGGTACCGACACGCCGACGCGCCGTCCAACCTGACCCTGCAGGCACGCCGCCAGGGCCACTACGCCCTGGTCGAACGCGGCGTCTGGGCCGAGCGCGGCGGGCCGCCGCTGGCCGTGCTGCTGCAGGGCGACCCGATGCTGCGAGTGCCGGTCCACGTGATGCGGGGCTTTCGTTCCAAGCATGGCGCGGCCAAGCTGTTTTCGGCATGGGTCACCGGCCCGAAAGGGCGCAGCGTCGTCGCCGGACGGCGCGGCTATCGAACGCCGATGCCCTGAGAGCGCCACCAGGCCGGCGCCTTGCGCCAGCCGCACCCAGGGCCACGCAGGCGCCCCTTCGTGGCCCTGGGGCTCAAGGAAACTCGGGACGGCTCGGCGTGTGGGCCGCACGACGCCTGCTTGGCAGCGATTTCAGTCTTGCGCCAGGCTCTGCGTCGCTGCGGCGACGCCGCTTCGATGGGGCACGCCCTGCACTTGCAGCGCCGCCTCGACCCCGGCGAGTGCACCGAGAATCATCGCCGGGTTCATGTCGCCCAGGTGCCCGATGCGAAACACGCGCCCGGCCAAGGGCCCCAGGCCGCCGGCGATCGCGACCTGAAAGCGCTCGCGCGCGACGCGGCGCAGCGCCTCGACATCGACGCCGGCCTGCACCGCGACGGCCGTGACCGACGTCGAACGCGCCGACGCCGACGCCGCGAAACAACGCAGGGCGCCGCCCTCGCTCCAGCAGTTCACCGCAGCGTGGACCGCGCGCGCGATGCGCGCATGGCGCTCCAGCACGGCGTCCAGGCCCTCGTGAAAGATCAAACCCAGCGCCGCTTCCAGGCCCATCAACAGGCTGTGCGGCGGCGTGCCGCAGAACTTCTGGTACGCCAGCTCGCCGCGGCGGCGCTCCCAGTCCCAATAAAAACGTGGTGCCGGGTTGGCGCGCGCACGCCGCATCGCGCGCGCGTCGACGGCGATGAATCCCAGGCCCGGTGGAACCATCAAGCCCTTTTGCGACGCGCCGACGACCACATTGGCGCCGAGTTCATCCATCGCAAACGGCTCTGCGCCGAGTGAAGCGACGACGTCGACGACCAGTAGCGCCGGATGCCGTGCCGCGTCGATGGCGCCGCGCAAGGCGCGCATGTCGCTCGTGACACCGCTCGCGGTGTCGGTGTGCACGGCGAAGACGCAGCCGATGCGCTGCTGCGAATCGTCGCGCAGGGCCTGCTCGACCGCGCCCGGGGCTATCGGTTCGCCTTCCGTCCAGGGCGTGCGGATCGCCTGCGCGCCAAAGGCCTGCGCCTGCAAGGCCCAGCCGTCGGAGAAGTGCCCCGTACCCGGCACCAGGACAGCGTCACCGGGTGCGAGCAGGTTGGCGATCACGCCTTCCCACACGCCGTGACCGTTGGCGGCGAACATCAGCACGTCGGCGTCACGCGTCTTGAGCAAGCGCTTCAGCCCGGATTCGCACGCCGAGATCAGCTGCGCAACCCGAGGATCGGCCAGGTCCATGGGCTGGCGGCTCATGGCGTGCAGCACTTCGTCAGGCACGCGGGTCGGGCCGGGCGAGTGCAGAAAGCGGTGGCCGGGAATGCGGGGATGGGTTGGCATGGGCGATGGAGTGAGTGCGCGCCCATGTTATTCGAGCGTGACCGCGCCGGGTGTTTGCCCCAAGCCGGCGCGACTCGCGAGCCGCCACAATGCGCCGGCAAGCGCTGCCCTGGCGCCTTGTCACAGTCCTTCGAAAGGCCGGTATGAAGCTACAACGCAGACCGTGGTTGGTACTGGCCCTTGCTGCCGGCACCGTGCTCGCGCAATCCGCGGCGATCGCACAGGAGAAAGTCTTGCGCATCGTGCCGCACTCCAACCTCGCGATCCTCGACCCCATCTGGACCACGGCCTACATGAGCCGCAACCACGGCTACATGATTTACGACACCCTGTTCGGTACCGACGAGAACGCCAGGATCAAGCCGCAGATGGTGGAGTCGTGGACGGAGAGCGGCGACCACCGCTTGTGGACATTCAAGCTGCGCAAAGGCCTCGAGTTCCACGACGGCAGAGGCGTCACGGGTGAAGACGTGATCGCCTCGCTGGCCCGCTGGGGCAAGCGCGACGCGATGGGCAGCGCCCTCATGGGCTTCGTGCAGCGCATGGATTCGCCCGCGCCCGACACCTTCCGCATCTTCCTGGGCGAGGCCTGCGGTTTCGTTCTCGAAGCGCTGGGCAAGCCGTCGTCGAACGTTCCGTTCATCATGCCCAAGCGGATCGCCGAGACCGATGCATTCAAGCAGATTGAGGAGCACATCGGCTCCGGCCCCTTCGTCTTCCAGAAGGACGAATTCAAGCCGGGCGACAAGGCGGTGTACCTGAAGAATGCGAAATACCTTGCGCGCAGCGAGCCGCCCTCGGGAACCACCGGCGGCAAGTTCGTCTACGTCGACCGGGTCGAGTGGAACCTCGCGCTGCGCGACGCGCAGGCCCAGGTCAACGCGCTGAAGAACGGTGAGGTCGACATCATCGAAGCGCTCGGCTTCGACCACTACGAGACCGTCAAGGCCGACCCGACCCTGCAGCTCGCGCCGTACGCGAACATCGGCCTGCAGTACATGGCGCGATTCAACCACCTGCACAAGCCCTTCAACGATGCCAAGGTGCGCCAGGCCGCGCTCGCCGCGTTCGCGCAGGAGCCGTTCCTGCGCGCCCAGGTCGGCGTGAAAGAGCTGTACAAACCCTGCGCGAGCATGTTCATCTGCGGCACGCCCTTCGGCAGCACGGCCGGCAGCGATATCCAGGCGAAGTCGAACATGAAGAAGGCCCAGGACTTGCTCAAGGCCTCGGGCTACGACGGAACGCCGGTCGTGCTGATGAAGCCCACCGATCTCGCGGCGATCCAGAAGTTGCCCGACGTGGCAGCGCAGCTGCTGCGCCAGGCCGGTTTCAAGGTCGATCTTCAGGCGATGGACTGGCAGACCCTGGTCGGCCGCCGCGCCAAGAAAGACCCGCCGGACAAGGGCGGCTGGAACATGTTTCTCACCGCCTGGCAGGCGTTCGACGTGTGGAGCCCGATCGCCAATCCGACGATGGACACGCGCGGCGAAAAGTCGGGCTGGTTCGGCTGGGCCAGCGACGACAAGATGATCGATCTGCGCGCCCAGTTCATGCGCGCCACCGACGAGCCGACGAAGAAAAAGTTGGCCGACCAGTTGCACGCACGCGCCTTCGAAGTGGCGACCCATGCGCCCCTGGGCGAGTACAACCAGCCGATGGCGGCGCGCAAGAACATCACCGGGTTTTTCATCACCAATGGCAACGTGTATTGGAACCTTCGGAAGAATTGAGAGCGGGGCCGAGCTGCGCCCGACCCCGTCTTGGCCAGAGGCCTTCGGCCCTGATTCACTCACCGCCGCTGCGCGCACACGATGTTCGCCTTCCTCGCACGCCGGCTGGCTGCGACGATCCCCGTCCTGCTGATCGTCTCGCTGCTGGTGTTCCTGATGCTGCGCCTGAGCCCGGGGGATCCGGCGGCAGTGATGGCGGGTGACGCGGCGAGCACCGAGCAGATCGCGCAGATCCGCACCGGTCTCGGACTGGACCGCTCGATCCCGCAGCAGTACGCGATCTGGTTCGGCAAGGTGCTGCGCGGCGATCTCGGCCAGTCCTTCTATTACAAGATCGACGTCGCCACGCTCATCGGCCAGCGCCTGGAGCCGACGCTGTCGCTCGCCGCCATCACGATCGGCATTGCCGTGCTGGTGGCCGTGCCGCTGGGCGTGCTTGCGGCTTGGCGTTTCGGCGGCTGGCTCGATCGCGGCCTGATGGGCTTTTCAGTCCTCGGCTTTTCGATTCCGATCTTCGTGCTCGCCTATATGCTGATCTGGCTCGTCTCGCTCAAGCTCGGCTGGCTGCCGGTGCAGGGCTACAAACGCCTGGCCGACGGGCCCGGCCCGTGGCTCCATCACCTCGCCTTGCCGGCGATCACCCTTTCGGTCATCTATATCGCCTTGATCGCGCGCGTCACGCGCGCCTCGGTGCTGGAAACCCTGGGTGAGGATTACATCCGCACGGCGCGCGCCAAGGGCCTGCCCGAATCGACCGTGCT
Organism: Burkholderiaceae bacterium; assembly: GCA_049297615.1. GTDB lineage: Bacteria > Pseudomonadota > Gammaproteobacteria > Burkholderiales > Burkholderiaceae_C > JAEMQF01. The sequence continues at coordinate 3,850 of JBAQUQ010000423.1, read as the reverse complement.
GCTGCGCCACGCACTGGCCAACGCCGCCGTGCCCATCGTCACCGTCATCGGCATCGGCGTTGCGCTGCTGATCGGCGGCGTGGTCGTCACCGAATCGGTGTATGCGATTCCGGGCCTGGGGCGACTCACCGTCGACGCCGTTCTCGCGCGCGACTTTCCCACCATCCAGGGCGTGATCCTGCTGTTCTCGTTCGCCTACGTGATGATCAATTTGCTGGTCGATCTGTCCTACCTGTTCTTCGATCCGCGCATCCGTTTTTGACGGCCATCGATTCGAGCCCGTCGGTCAAGAGCGCTGCACGATGAATCATCCCGCCGACCCCGCGAGCTTCGAAGCCCTGTCGATCGAAGCAGGGTCGGTGCGCACGCAAGCCAGCGCCTGGATGCGCGTTCGGCGCAATGTTTCGGTTCGCATCGGTGGCGTCGTCCTGATCGTGCTGCTGACGATCGCACTGCTCGCACCTTGGCTGGGAACGGTCGACCCCTCCCTGTTCGACCCGGCAAGCCGCGACCTGCTGCCCGGCGCACACGGCGAGATCACGACGCTGGAGGGCGAGACGCTGAAGCACCGCTTCCTGATGGGTTCGGACAGTTTCGGCCGCGACATCTACAGCCGGGTGATCTACGGCACCCAGGTGTCGCTGATCGTGGGCGTCTGCACGGCCCTGGTGGCCCTGGCCATGGGCATCGTGCTGGGCCTGTGCGCGGGCTACCTGCGCCGGCTCGATGGCTTGCTCATGCGGGTGATGGACGGCGTGATGGCGATTCCGGCGATCCTGATCGCCATCGCCCTCGTCGCGATGTGGCGCGGCAGCCTGGCGACCGTCGTGATCGCCATCGCCGTGCCGGAGATTCCGCGCGTCACGCGCCTGGTGCGCTCCCTCGTATTGACGATCCGCGAGGAGCCTTATGTTGAAGCCGCCGTGTCGCTGGGAACGCCGACGCACAAGATCATGCTGCGCCACATCTTGCCCAATACCATGGCGCCCCTCGTGGTGCAGGGCACCTTCATCTGTGCCTCGGGCATCCTGGTCGAAGCGATTCTGTCCTTCCTCGGCGTCGGCCTGCCACCGGAGATTCCGACCTGGGGCAATGTGATGGCCGAGGGCCGGGCCCAGTTCAACGAGTACCCTCACAATATTTTCTTTCCCGGGATTTTTCTCGCCGTGACGGTGCTGGCGGTGAACATCCTGGGCGATGGCCTTCGCGACACGCTCGACCCCAAGATGGCCAAGCGGCTATGAATGCAGGGGCGGATCGGGCTGTCCTCGAGCTCAGGGGCCTGACGATCGCGCTGCCCGCGGGAAGCGACCGCACGACGGCCGTGCGCGATGTCTCGTTCGACGTCGGCCGCGGCGAAATCGTTTGCCTGGTCGGCGAGTCGGGTTCGGGCAAGTCGGTGATCGCGCAGGCCGTGATGGGGCTCCTGCCCAAGACATTGCCGGTGGCTGGCGGCCAGATCCTGCTGCAAGGCGAAGACATCACGCATGCGCCGCAGGTGCGCCTTCGTCAATTGCGTGCCACACGCATGGCGATGATCTTCCAGGAGCCGATGACGGCGCTGAACCCGGTGATGAACTGCGGCGACCAGATCGACGAGGTCCTGAGGCAACACACAAAGCTGTCGAGCGCGCAGCGCCGCGAGAAGATACGAGCCATCGTCAGGGAAGTGATGCTGCCCGACCCCGAGCGCATGCTCGCGAGTTATCCGCACCAACTCTCGGGCGGGCAGCGCCAGCGCATCATGATCGCCATGGCGCTCGTGCTCGAACCCGCCCTGCTGATCGCCGATGAACCGACCACGGCGCTGGACGTGACGACGCAGGCGCAGATTCTCAAGCTCGTGCTCGAACTCCAGGCCAAACACGGCACGGGCGTTTTGTTCATCACGCACGATTTCGGCGTCGTCGCCGAAGTGGCGCAGCGCGTCGCCGTGTTGCGCCTGGGCGACTTGCTCGAACTCGGGCCCAAACAAGCGGTGTTGCAGCGCCCGCTTCATGCCTACTCACGCATGCTGATGGCGGCCGTGCCGACCCTGCAATTCAGAGAGCGGCCGCACGACGCGGGCGCACCGCTGGTCTTGCAGGTCAAGGCTCTGGCCAAGACCTATCAGGACAAGAGCCGGTTCGGCAAGCGCCGCCCCGTGCATGGCGCCTACGACGTGAACCTCGAAATCCGCCGTGGCCAAACCCTGGGCATCGTCGGCGAATCGGGCGCGGGCAAGTCCACCGTGGCGCGCTGCATCGTGCGCTTGATCGACCCCAGCGGCGGCTCGGTCCTGCTCGGGGCGGGTGAGGACGGCCAGGGCGGCATCGACATCGCAAGCCTGAGCGCCTCGGCGCTGCGCCCCTTGCGCAAGCGCGTGCAGATCGTTTTTCAAGACCCCTACCGCTCGCTCAATCCGCGCCGCACCATCGCTCAGGCGCTGATCGAAGGCCCGATGAACTACGGCATGAGCCGACAGGCGGCGCTCAGCAAGGCCGAGGATTTGCTCGCGCTGGTGCGCATGGACCCCCAGGCGATGCAGCGCTACCCGCATCAGTTCTCAGGTGGCCAGCGCCAGCGCATCTGCATCGCACGCGCGCTGATGCTGGAACCCGAACTGCTGATCGCCGACGAAGCCGTCTCCGCGCTCGACGTTTCGGTGCAGGCCCAGGTGCTGGCGCTGCTTGAAGAGATCCGCTCGCGCCTGAACCTGGCGATGCTGTTCATCACCCACGACCTGCGCGTCGCTTCCCAGGTGTGCGACCAGCTCGCCGTGATGTCGCAGGGCCGCGTCGTCGAATACGGTCCGGCGCACCGCGTTTTCGGCGCGCCGCAGCATGAGTACACGCGCTCGCTGTTCGCCGCCGCACCCGGGCGCGGTTTCGCTTTCGGCGGCGCGTGAGCTCTCAGTTCAGCACCCTCGCAGGAATCCATATGACGCGTGTCCTGATCGCCGGCTACCAACACGAAACCAACACCTTCGCGCCGAGCCTGGCCGACTGGGCCGCCTTCACGCGCGGCGATTCGTTTCCTGCCTTCGTTCGCGGCCAGGCGATGCAAGACGAGTTGAGCGGCATCAATATCCCGGTGGCGGGTTTCATCGCCGCGGCCAAGCGCTGGGGATGGACGCTGATCCCGTCGTGCTGGGCCGGCGCGATCCCGTCGTCGTTCGTCACGCGCGATGCGTTCGAGCGCATTGCCGGCGCCATCTCTGAGGACGTGCTGCACGCCCGCCAAAACAACGGCCTGGACGCCATCTACCTCGACCTGCACGGCGCGGCAGTGGCTGAACACGCCGACGACAGCGAGGGCGAATTGCTGGCACGCCTGCGCGCCATCGTCGGGCCGGGAGTCCCCATCGTCGCGAGCCTGGACCTGCACGCCAATGTGACGCAGCGCATGCTGATGCTCGCCGACGCCCTGGTGGCGTATCGCAGCTACCCGCATGTCGACATGGCCGACACGGGCGCGCGCGCCGCCGAGCTGCTCGCGCGGCGTTTCAGCTTCGGCGCGCGCGAGCCCGTGCATTCGCAGCGCCTGCCGTTTCTGATTCCGCTGAACGCGCAAAGCACCTGGACGGAGCCGGCCAGGACTTTGTACGGCGCGCTCGAGGCATTGGAACGTGAGCACGCCGCGACGCTGAGCTTTTGCATGGGTTTTCCAGCATCGGACTTCGACGAATGTGCGCCCATGGTCTGGGGCCATGGGCAGGCAGCGCAGCGCGCGGTGCAGCAGCTCTACCTGCACGCGTCCGAGCCGACGCAGTGGAAGCTCGAGTTTTTGGAAGCGCGCGACGCCGTGTCGGCAGCGCTGCGCCTGGCCGGCGCTGCGGACAAACCCGTGGTCATTGCCGACACCCAAGACA
>JBAQUQ010000422.1:0-18782 GCA_049297615.1 Burkholderiaceae bacterium | reverse complement strand
CGGCCAGCGTGCGCGGCCTCCAGGGCCATGAACAAGCTGTAGTCGTCGAGCCAGTTCGCTTCGCGCGCGCACCACGCGCGCAGCGCGTCGCGATCGGCAGGCGCGGCATGCACCTCGAACCCGGCGGCGGCTTCGCGCAGTCGGCGCAGACGCCAGGGCGCGACGCGCTCGAAGTCGACGCGTCGCGATTCGAAAGCCGGCACTTCGGCCGGCGCGAGCCAGCCGCGCTCGATGAGAGGCTCGAGCGCCACCATCAGCGGACTGCCGGCGAAAGCCGAGACGCTCTGGTAAGGCGAATTGCCCGGGCCGATGGGAGTCATCGGCAGCACTTGCCAGATCTTCTGGCCCGCCGACGACAGCCACTCGACGAAGTGGTAGGCGCCAGGCCCGAAGTCACCGATGCCATGCGGCCCGGGCAAGGACGTGATGTGCAGCAGCACGCCGCTGGCGCGTTGGTTCAGATTCATGATGGCGGGACTCAGGCGGGAATCAAGAAAAGCGTCGCCAGCGGCGGCACGGTCAGGCGAATCGACTGGGCGCGGCCGCAGCTGGCCTCGCGGTCAACGCTCAGCGAAGCGCCCCCATTGCCCACGTTCGAGCCGCCGTAGAACGCCGAATCGGTATTGAGCACTTCGCGCCAGGCGCTCGCGCCATCGGGCACGCCCAGGCGCATGTGCAGGCGCGGCACGGGCGTGAAATTGCAGACGACGAGCACCACACCAGCCGCGCCATCGCGGCGCAGCCACGCATAGATCGAGCTTTCCGCGTCATGCGAGGCGATCCACTCGAAGCCTGCGCTTTCGCTGTCCAGGCGGTGCAATGCGGAGTGCTCGCGCACCAGGCGGTTCAGGTCACGCACCAGTCGCGTTATGCCGGCGTGGCGCGGATCGGTGAGTTGACCCCAGGGCAGTTCGAAGTTGTCGTTCCACTCGCCCGGCTGGCCCCATTCCTGGCCCATGAAGAGCAGCTTCTTGCCCGGATGCCCCCACATGAAGCCATAGTAGGCGCGCAGGTTCGCGAAGCGCTGCCAATCGTCGCCCGGCATTCGTCCGAGGATCGAGCCCTTGCCGTGCACGACTTCGTCGTGCGAAAGCGGCAGCACGAAATTCTCGCTGAACGCGTAGATCAGGCCAAAGGTCATCTTGTCGTGGTGCCAGCGCCGGTGCACCGGGTCTTCCTGCATGTACACCAAGGTGTCGTGCATCCAGCCCATGTTCCACTTGAAGTGGAAACCCAGGCCGCCGTGGTAGGTGGGTGCGCTGACACCGGCGAAGGCCGTCGATTCTTCGGCCAGCGTGATCGCCCCCGGGCATTCGATGCCCACCACTTCATTGGTGCGGCGCAGGAACCCGATCGCCTCGAGGTTCTCGCGCCCGCCGTATTGATTGGGCAGCCAGGCGCCGCTCGGGCGCGAGTAGTCGCGGTACAGCATCGACGCGACTGCGTCGATGCGCAGGCCATCGATACCCTGGCGTTCGATCCAATACAGCGCCGAGCCGACCAGGAAATTGCGCACCTCGTGGCGGCCGAAGTTGTAGACCAGGGTGTTCCATTCGGAGTGGAAACCTTCGCGCGGGTCCTGGTACTCGTAGAGGGCAGTCCCGTCGAACCGCGCCAGGCCGAACGCGTCGCTCGGAAAATGCGCCGGCACCCAGTCCAGGATCACCCCCAGGCCGTGCGCGCGGCAGGCCTGGACGAAGCGTGCAAATCCCTCGGGTGGGCCGAAGCGCGCCGTGGGCGCGTACAGGCCCAGGGTCTGGTAGCCCCACGAGCCGTCGAAGGGGTGCTCGGTGATGGGCATCAGTTCGATGTGGGTAAAGCCCAGATCGGCGGCATAGGCCGGCAGTGCCGCGGCGAGTTCGTCCCAACTGTGCCAGCGGCCGTCGGGGTGGCGCCGCCACGAGCCGAGGTGCACTTCATAGATCAGGATCGGCGCATCGCGCCGGTTCGCTGCGGCACGCCCGGCGGGCAGCGGCTGGGCTGGCGGCAGCACGGCGACGACGCTGGCCGTCTCGGGGCGCATTTGCGTGGCACGCGCATAGGGGTCGGCCTTCAGGGGCAGCAAGCTGCCCGACGCGTCGACGAGCTCGAGCTTGTAGCGGTCACCCGGCATCACGTGCGGTACGAAGATCTCCCACACGCCCCCGCCATGGCGCAGGCGCATCGCATGACGCCTCCCGTCCCAGGCGTTGAAGTCGCCCACGACGCTGACACGCCGCGCGTTCGGTGCCCAGACGGCGAAGCGCACGCCGGCCACCCCGCCCGCGTGCATGAGGTGCGCGCCCAACCAGGTGAAAGGCCGCAGGTGCGAGCCCTCGCCGAAGTAGTGCAGGTCGTCCTCGGGAATCAGCGTGCCGAACGCGTAGGCGTCGGCATAGTCGCCTTCGGCGCCGTCGTCCCAACGGACATGCAGCCGGTAGTCGAAGCGGTGTTTGCGGCGCGCTACCTTGGCCTCCCACAGGCCGCTGGCGTGGCGCTTCTTGAGCGCGACGATGCGCCGGCCTGGAGCGGCATCGCCTTCGCTGTCCTCGGCGGGTTTGTAGTCATGCAGGGCGACTTCGACAGCCTGGGGCAGCATCGCGCGAATCCACAGCGCGCCGCCGGCGTCGGCGTGCAGGCCGAGCACGGCGAAAGGGTCGGGGTGGCGCGCCTGGACCAGGGCTTGCACTTCGGCGTCGGGCAGCAAGATCGTCTCCTGTGGTGGCTGGGGCTGGGTGCTTGTCGAGCCGGATCGGCAAACCCCGAAGACTATCTTCAAATCGCCCGATCCATTGCACGACTCGGTTCAGCTGCGGCCGGCGCCACGATGCGCTGCGCGGTGGGCCCGCAGATGCCGTCGATGGCCTCGGATCACACGCCGGCACGCCGTCAGAGATGCTTCATCAGCGCAGTGGCCGCGTCGCAGGCCGCGGCAGGGTCGGGGCTGCGCCCGGCCTCGAGCAATTTGCGCGCGGCCATGTGGTCGAGCGGCGCGTTGACGCTTTCCACGCACATCAGGCGCAAAGGCGCGCCATTCACGTAATGCAGGATTGAAAAGCTCGCCGGCGTTGCGCCGGCTCGCCGGTAGCGCACCGCGCCCTCAGGCATCAGGCCGGCCATTTGCAAGCGCATGCTCCCTTGCTCCGACCAGAACCAGGGCAGGGCGCGATACGGCTCGTCGCGCCCGAGCAGGGTGGCCAACGCGGTGCGCGCCTGGTCGTTGGCGTTCTGTACCGATTCCAGCCGCGTTCGCTTGCCGCTGTCGTGCGCCGGGAAACTGGCGCAGTCGCCGATCGCCAGAATCGCCGGGTCCGACGTGCGCATGCACGTATCGACGACGATGCCGTTCGCGCAATCGAGGCCGGCGGCACTGGCCAAGCTTTGTTCGGGCACCGCGCCGACGCCGAGCACGAGCAATTCCACGGGCTCGGGCTTGCCGTCAACCGTGAGCGCCTCGAGGCGCCCGCCCTGGACGATCGGTGCGCCTGCGGCAACACCCAGCCGGACGTCGATGCCGTTGTCGCGGTGCGTTTGCAGCACGTGTTGTGCGAGTTCCAGAGAAACCGAGCGCATCAGCAGCCGTGGCGCTGACTCGAGAACCGTCACCTGCTTGCCCAGGGCCCGCGCTGCCGAGGCGACCTCCAGGCCGATGAATCCTCCGCCCAAGACGGTGAGGTGCCGGGTCTGCTGCAACAGGCTGCGCAGGCGCTGCGCATCTGCGGCGCTGCGCAGCGCTGCGACATTGTTCAACGCTTCGCTCAATTCAGGCAGCCGGCGCGCGTGCGCGCCGGTGGCCAGAACGAGCCGAGCGAATGCGAGTTCACGGCCCGACTGCAGCCGCACGAGCCGGCGCTCGCGGTCGATCATCAGTGCCGGGTCGGCGCAGTGCAGGGCGATTGCGGCCTGCTCGTACCAAGCTTCACTGCGAAACGGCTGCAAGACTTCCTGCGTGCTCTTCAGGAAAGACTTGGACAGGGGCGGGCGCTGGTACGGTAGCTCGGCCTCGGCGCACACCAAGTGCACGCGCGCCCCCTGTCCGGCAGCGACGAGGCCGCTGCACAACTGCGCCGCAGCGTGGCCACCGCCAACGATGACGATGGTGCCGCCTGGCGCGTCGTTTTCAGTCATGGCTGAACTCTATGCGACGCTTGCGGCGCGCGATGGCCGTGGGCAACAGCGCACGATCGTCGCCCGGGTCACCCCTGCGGCTGGGCATTTTCCCGCGCCGCCAGCACAGCGTCGGCAGCCGCCGGCCGCGCCGGGGCATCCGGGGCGCGGGCTCAGTCCAGCGGCAGCATCCGCGTCTTGGGGGCCAGGCGCGACCTGAGTTGCTCCACCTTGAGCGGTGCGACTTCATCGCCGCCTTGGCTGGCGCGCTCATACCAGAGCAGGGCGGCCTTTTCATCGCGGCCGACACCGTTGCCGTGTTCGTACATCGATGCAATCAGGTACTGCGCGCCCCAATGGCCGGCCTCGGCCGCGCGTTCGTACCATTGCGCGGCCACATGGTCGTCCTGCGGGACGCCGCCGCGACCCAGCAGATATTGCGTGGCGAGTTCGACTTGTGCATCGACATGGCCGAGCATCGCCGCGTGGCGAAACATTTCGGTCGCCATGCTGATGTCGCGCGGGAACGCCGAGCTACCGACGTCGTATTCCTTGCCCAGAGCATAGATCGCCTGCACATAGCCTTGCGCGGCCGACTGTTCGAGGAATACGCGTGCGCCGAACAGGTTCGGCGAACCATCCTCGGTGGATTCGCCCGAGCGCATCATCATCGCCGCACTGTATTGCGCTACCGAATCGCCGCCGATCGCGCAGGCCATGAAGATTCGAAACGCCGGCGTCAATTGGCCCGAGCCGTACAGCGCCGATCCTCGCGCGCACAGCTCTTCCATGGTCACTTGCGCATGCAGGGCACCGGCATTGATGCACAAGCCGATCAGGGCAATAAGTCTCAGGCAACGAAACATGGCGACCCTCCTGCGCGCAAGGCGGTTTGGCCTTGCGCAGCGATACCCTGCTTAGCGGCCGAAGCGCAGGCGTTCTTGAGGGGCCAGCCTGGTCGAGCCGGTCACGTTTGCACTTCAGACGTGAAAAAGGCCGCGAATGCGGCCCTTAGGGCAGACGGTGTGCGATCGTGGACCCGACCGCGCCGCGCGCGCGGCGGTGTTTGCGCCGGTGTGATGAGCCTTAGCCGCGCCCGTATTTGGCGATCAGCGCCTTGGCCGAGGCGAGCAACGCCGCACCCTTGAAGCCGCGCTTGTCCATGTCGGCAACCCATTCATCGTCGACCTTGCTCGAGAGCTTGACGAACTCGGCAGTCTCGGCGGCCGAGAAGGGGCATGAGTACCAGGTCTCCCAGTTCTCCTCTCGTTGGCGCTGATTTCATTCGATCAACCGCTCGGCACGGATCAGGATCGATTGCGGCAGCTTCAGTCTGAGCGCACGCGCGGTGTTCAGGTTGATCCACAGGCCAAAGCGCATCGGCTGCTCGATCGGAATATCGCCCGGCTTCTCGCCCCGGAGAATCTTGTCGACGAATACTGGCGCGCGGGCGTACAGCGTGCGGGTCTCGACCGCGAAGGCCATCAATCCTCCCGCCTCCACGTCGGCGGTGAAGCCGTGCATCGTCGGCAACTTCGCCTGCGCTGCGAAGGCGATGACGCGCTGGCGATGCAGGATGAACAGCGCGTGGCTGAGCACTATCAGCGCATTCGGCTTGTCGCGGGCAATGCGCTCCAGGGCCGGCTCGAGTTCTTCGGGCCGACTGGCCTCGACCGTCGGCAGCAGCGTCACGTCCTTGCTCGCCGCGACGCGCTCCAGCGCCTGGCGGTCATCGGCCAGGTTGGGCTGGGTCGGATTCCCGAGCACCGCGATCCGCCGGACGCTCGGGACGGCTTCGATCAGCAGCTCCAGCCCCTTCGCCGCGAACCCCGGGATGTAAAGGGTCGACCCGGTCAGGTTGCAGCCGGGCCGAGCCAGGCCGCGCGCCAGACCCAGACCGACCGGGTCGCCGACGTGAATCGCGACGATGGGGATGCTCGAAGTGGCTCGACTCGCTGCGACCGCTTCGGCCGATCCGGTGACGACGATCAAGTCGACGCCGGCCGCGACGAGTTCTTGCGCGAGTTGCGGAAAGCGTGCGGGCACGCCCTCGGCATACCGCATCTCGTAGGCGACGTTGCGGCCTTCCTCGTAGCCGAGGCTGCGCATGGCGTCGAAGAACGCCGGCCACAGCGCCTCGTCGCGGGCTTTCGGGCTGCTTCTTCCGGACAGCGTGCCGATTCGATGGACTTTCGCCGCCGGTTGCGCCCAGGCTTGCACCGGCGCAAGCGCGAGTGACACGAGCAGTCTCCTGCGCACCAGTCCTGCCATGAGATCGTTCATTCGATGACCCGGTCGGCGCGCAGCAGGATCAGGCTGGAAACTGTGATAACGAGCGTTTCCGGCGTTCTGGCGTCGATCACGCACGAATGACGACGACTGGCGCGTTAGTCGACGCCTGGCGTCTTGGTGCGAGCCCGTGGCGCGCGACGAGGCGGGAGCGCAGCAGTCTTTGCGAGGGCGATGAGACCCTTCAGTGCGCCATTGACGGCCTCCGAATTCGGAAACGCCTTTGCGACTTCGGGCTCGAGGACGACAACGTTCGAAGCAGCCTTGAGTCGAGAGGCGTACTTGCCCCGGACCATACGTCCAAAGTCCGCACGCGTGTACTCTGGGCGCAATTCGTCTGCAGCAGCGGGTTCAGCCTTCTTCATAGATCAGACGCTCGTGCTTCTTGGCGGGACGAGCGCTGATGATTCGCAAGCGGTCACCACGCTCGGTGTGTGCAACGACCAACAGCCGCCCGCGCGTCGAGACACCGAACGTCACGAAGCGGCTCTCTCCTCTGGAATGGTCTGGGTCGGCACCGGTGATCGACAGCTCGTCGGCCAACGCCGTCGCGGCTTCTTCGAACGAGACACCGTGCTTACGAAGGTTTGCCGCCGCCTTTGCCGGATCCCATTCGCATTCCACACGCAAAGTCTAACCTGCCATAACTTCGTGGGTTGCGCGACGGGGAGGTCGGCGGGCTTGGCCCTTTTCAGGATCTTGTCTACGTAGTTTGCGACCTGCCGATACATTTCAGTGTTGTCACTCCCGTACGACATGAGGGCACCGCCCTCCACGGGGTCCTTGAACATGAAGATCGTGGGGAGTCGGTTCTTGGCCGCGAGATCGACAAGCCGCGCCCAATGCGTGTTGGAGACAGGGTCACCGGCCACGAACAGAGCTTCGACACGCGCCTTCGTCATCGCGGCGAACCCGCCCTCGAAATCGCCGGGGCCCTGGTGGGCGATGGGCACGAGCTGCAATCTAAGCAGTGAAGCTGCGAGCTCGACCTCCTTCAGCATGTCCTTGTGCCACGGGATCGTCGGATTCCAAAGCACGGCCACTCGCGACAACTTGGGAAGTGCGTCTTTGAGGAGCTGTATTTCCTTCGCGCTGATGTCCGGCAACATGACCGAAATTCCGGTGACGTTTCCCCCAGGGCGCGCCAGGCTGGCTACGAGGCCGTTTCCCACCGCATCTGCCGCCGCCGACATGACGATGGGGATCGCCGGGGCGGCTCGCATGGCGGCGCGGATTGCAGGTGTGATGTCGGCGACGATCACGTCCACCCCGAGCCGGACCAGCTCCGCCGCGAGATCGGGCAGCCGGTCAGACCTGCCTTCGGCGTAGCGCCACTCCAAGCTGAGGTTGCGGCCCTCGACATAGCCCAGCTCGCGCAAACGCTGCCGGAATGCCTGCGGCGGATCTTCCGCGGGGGCGGTGAGGGTCAACAAGACGCCGATCCGCCACACCTTGCCGGCCTGCTGCGCCTCGGCGGCGAGTGGGGCAGCAATAAGCGCCCCCGCGGCGATCAGGACCTGCCAGCGTCGGACTTGGTCCATGCTGTTCACCTCCAGCGCGAGCCTTAGGGAAGTTTACGCTCGAGGGCGCGCTTCGATTCCGCTGGGATGAGGTTCGTGATACGCAGCAGCAGCCGACTCCAGCGGGGCGATGCAGGCGGACCATCGAACGCAATCACAGCACTTCATTCTTCAATCACCCGGTCGGCGCGCAGCAGGGTGATGCCGGGAAACGTGATGCCGAGCGCTCTTGCGGTCTTCGCGTTGATCACCATCGAGAACCTGGTCGGCTGCTCGACCGGCAGATCGGCCGGTTTCGCGCCCTTGAAGATCCGGTCCACGAAGTAGGCAGCGCGGCGGTACGCCGCGTCCCAATTCGGGCCGAAGCTCATCAGCGCGCCGTCTTCGGCCCACTCGTCCGAGAAACCGATGACGGCCAACCGAATGTTCATCGCGCTCTGGCAAATCTCTGGCCGCAGAACGTTGAAACGCGGCGTCGGACTGAGCAGCAGCGCGTCCGCTCGCTGCGTCTTCAGTTTTCGGAACGCCTGGCGAACCGCCTCGGGGCTGTCAATCCGGTGCGCATCCAGCGAAACGCGTCTCAAAGAGGCGGCCGCCCTGGCGAGCTGCTCGACGCGCTCATTCGCAGTGCTTACCTGCGACGAATCGATGAGCAAAACCACGCGGCGCATGCGTGGCAGCACCTCGCCCATCATTTCGATCTGCTTGGCGCTGAGCTCGGTGAGCTGCAGCGAGTTGCCGGTGATGTTGCCGCCCGGCCGGGCCAGGCTCTGCACAATCCCGTCGGCGACCGGATCGCCGGGAGAACCCATCACGATCGGGATCGTCGTCGTCTTGCTCTTCATGACGATGATGTTCCCCGTGCTGCTGACGAGCAGAACGTCGGGCTGCAGCGCGATGAGTTCATCCGCCAGCGCCGGGTAGCGCGCTGCGTCCCCCTCGGCATAACGCCAGTCGACGATCAAATTGCGTCCGACCTCATAGCCGAGGTCCTTCATGCCCGCCAGAAACTCTTCATCGATCGCCCCTGAGGCGGGCCTGGACGCGGACGAAAAGTATCCGACCCGCCAGAGTTTCCGGTTCGGCTGGGCGAGCCCTGCGGTCTGAGCGCAAGACAGACTCGCTGCGGCAAGCGTAACGAACAGCCTTCTGCGATCGTTCATTCGATCACCCGATCCACGCGCGCCGGCGGCGCCCGCAATTGCCCTGCGGCGCCCAGGCCGTATGTCCCACCCTGCTGGCGGGGACTCTACGCTTTCGGGTAGTTTTAGGGAAGGTGTGGGTCCTGGCTTTTGCCGGGATGACGGGCGCGCGGGCCGCGGCAGTGGGCAGTAAACGCGAGGGCCCCGAGGGAGCCGAGGCGGCGAGCAACCGTCTTGGCGCGGCTCGGCGACGCTTGCTCAGCCTTTGCCGTGCTTGGCGATCAGAGCCTTGGCCGAGGCGAGCAAGGCCGCACCCTTGAAGCCGCGCTTGTCGATGTCGGCAACCCATTCTTCGTCGACCTTGCTCGAAAGCTTGACGAACTCGGCGGTCTCGGCGGCCGAGAAGGTGTAGATCGTATTGCCGTGGTCCACCGCCGCCTTGCGGCCGTTCGCGTCATTGGCCTGCTGTACCTTGCCCAGCCATGCCGAGGTCGCCAGGCCGGAATTGGCGTCGATCACTTTCTTCAAGTCGGCGCTGAGCGAGTCGTACTTGGCCTTGTTCATCGCCATCACGAACGTCGTGGTATACAGCGCCGCGTTGTTCGCCGGAAATTCGCTGTGGAACTTGGTCAGCTCCTGCACCTTGACCGCAGGCACCACCTCCCACGGAATGGCGCAGGCTTCGATCGTTCCCTTGCTCAGCGCGTCGGGGATCTGCGGCAAGGGCATTCCCACCGGCGTGGCACCGATCGAGCCGAGCAGCTTGGTGACCTGGCGCGTCGGGCCGCGAACCTTCATGCCTTTCAAGTCGGAGGCGTTTCTGATCTGTTTGCTCACCGAATGGAACATGCCCGGGCCGTGCACATGCAGGGCGAGGACCTGGGTCTCCTTGAACTCGTCGGGGCATTGGGTCTGGAAGTACTCCCAATACGCCTTGGACGTCGCCTCGGCGTTGTTCATCACGAAGGGCAGCTCGAACACCTCGATGCGTGGGAAACGCCCCGCGGTGCTGCCCGGCAGCGTCCAGATCACGTCGACCACGCCGTCGCGCGCCTGGTCGTAGAGCTGCACGGGAGTGCCGCCGAGTTGCATCGCCGGGTAGGCCTCGAACTTGATGCGCCCACCGGAGTCTTTCTCGACTTGCTCCATCCACGGCTTGTGCATCGACAACCAGACGTTGGACATGGGCTGCATGAAGGTGTGGAACTTGAGCGTGACGCTTTGCTGTGCCAAGCCGATCAGGTGCGGAACTCCGAGTGCCGACGCGGCAGCGCCTTGCAGCAGAAAACGACGTTTCATAGGATTTTTCCTCGAGAAGAGTAACGAGCAGGAACTTAACGGCCGGCGCGCTCGATCGCGCCTCAGGTTTACCCTACGTATCTCACCAGCCACAACGATATCGGCGGGAAGAACAGCAGCAGCAAGGTGCGCAGCGTATCGCTGATGAGAAAGGGCATCACGCCGCGGTAGCTCTCGGCGATGGGCACATCGGGCGCCATGGAGTTGACGACATAGACGTTCAGTCCCACCGGGGGCGCGAGCAGGCCGAAGCCCACGGTCATCAACACCATGATGCCGAACCAGATGGCGACACTGTCCTTCGGCATGCCGAAATCCAGGCCGATCACCAGGGGGAAGAAGATCGGAATCGTCAGCAGGATCATCGACAACTCGTCCATCACGGCGCCGAGCACGACGTAGAACAGAAGGATCGCGCCCACCACCATCAGCGGCGCCAAGCCCCACGAGTGCACTTCTTTTGCCAGTTGATTGGGCAACTGCGTCAGCGCCAGCGAGGCGTTCATCAGGTCGGCGCCGAGGAAGATCATGAAAATCATCGCCGAGGTTTCGGCCGTCGCATAAAAGCAGTGCTTGAAGCCCTTCCAGGTGATTTCGCGGCGCAGCATCGCGGCGACGAACGTCGACGCGGCACCGACCGCGGCGCCTTCCGTGGGCGTGAACTTGCCCGTGTAGATGCCCACGAAAACGATGAGGAAGATGACCGCGATCGGCGCCACGCCGGTGAGCACGTTCAGCCTGATGCGCGGCGGCGCGTCGCCCTGCTCGGGAGCATGGCCGGGCACGAGGCGCACATAGATCGCGATCGAGATCATGTAGCCGAGCATCGCGATGATTCCGGGCAGGATGGCCGCCGCAAACAGCTTGGCGATGTTTTGTTCCGTCAGGATCGCGTAGATGACCAGGGGCACTGAAGGCGGAACCAGGATGCCCAGAACTCCGCCCGCGGCCAGCGTGCCCGTGGCCAGTCGCCCCGAATAGCCATGCTTGCGCAACTCGGGCAGGGCCACCGAGGTGATCGTCGCCGCGGTGGCGACCGACGAGCCGCAGATCGCACCGAAAGCGGCGCATGCCAGCACGGCAGCCATGGCCAAGCCGCCGCGAAATCGCCCCATCACGACCGCCGCGAAAGCGAACAGCGCTTTGGAGATTCCGCCCTGCGTGGCGAAGTTGCCCATCAAGATGAACAGCGGAATCACGCTCAGGTCGTAGCTCGCAAAGCGCGCAAAGGCCTGGGTGTTGAGAAAACTCGAAAAGGGCACCCAGCCGGCTTGCAGGAGGTAGCCCACCGAGCCGGCAATGAACATGGCTGCGGCGATCGGCGTGCGAATCGCCATCAGAGCGAGCATCACGCCGAAGATCAACAGCGCGAGGCTGATCGGCGTCATGCCGAGGCCTTGTCTGCGAAACCGCGGATCGCCTGCGCCAGGGCGATCACGGCACACAGGCCGAGCGGCGGAATGATCAGCGTGTAGACGATCCACTCAGGAAAGCCGAGCATCATCGAACCCGAATGGCTCTTCCAGGCGCTCCAGCCGCCGATCGCGCTGCGCCAGCACATCAGCGCCATTACGCCGGCCATCAGCAGCGCGCCCAGGCGGTCCAGGCGCAGCTGGGCGGCAGCCGAGGCCCTGGTGGTGAAGAAATCGATGATGATGTTGCCGCGCCGGAACTGGCACCAGGGCAGGAACAGCGCGATCGCAGCGCCTGCGGCCGAGCCCGTCAACTCGAAATCACCCACGATGGTCCAGCCGACGGTGTTGCGCCCGATCAGGCTGGCGCAAGTCATCAGGGTGATGAGCGTCAGCAGCGCGCCCGCGGCGATGGCGCAAAGCTTGGCCAGCGACTCCAGCAGTCTCACCTCGTCTCCTCGGGTTCTTATTCAAGCAGGCCGGGCATTGTCGCAAGGATGAAACGGGGGTCGCAAGGCTGTGACGGTCTCGCGTGGTATGCCGCGCAGCGCTCGTCGCGCGCCTGCGGTTCAACGCCGACAAGTCAAGGCCGTCGACCAAGCCCACCTGGCGCGGTGGCGCAGGCGCCGCGACTTTCAGGCGCGCGCTTTGGCCCGGCTGCGGCGCATTTGGGCGAGGGGCCGCTTGCCCTTGAGTTGACGCTCGATACCGTCGTTGAGCTGGCCGCGCAGCGCGTGCACGGCCTGCACATGGCCATAGGCGCCGGGAAATCGCAAATCCAGCCACAACCACAGCGTGCACGCGCGCAAGGCCTGCTCCATGCGCTCCAGGCGGCTGTGGCCGTCCACTTGATCGAGGAACCAGGGTGTGCCGGCCTTGCCGGTGAGCGCATGCTGGCTGCTCCAGTCGAGGAACTCCTGCAGCTGCGATTCGGTGCGCGTGTCCACGGGAGCCTGGGCGTAGATGAAGCGCTCCTTCAGCGTGAGCTTGCCGGCGCTGCGGTCCAGCGCCTCGCCCAACACGAGCATCTGTTCGAGCTCGGCGACAGCGAAGTGCGCGTTGTCCAGTCTGAGCCGCTCCATGAACACGCCGAGCACTTCACGCAGGCTGGTCGTGTGCAGGCGCGACGAAATCGTCTCGACATGCCAGCGATTCGGCGCGACGGGCGCTTTGAACCCCTGCGGCGCGTGCGGCGTCTTCGCGAGCAGTTCCTTCAAGACGCGCAAGGCCGAGGGTTCCGCCTCTTTCAGCACGCCGACGAAACCTTCTTCATGGATGCCGAATCGCCCGGCGCGCCCTGCGATCTGGTGCACTTCCGATTCGTTCAGCGGGCGGTCGTCCTGGCCGTCGAACTTGGTCATCGTGCTGAACAGCACGCGGCGGATCGGCAGGTTCAGGCCCATGCCGATCGCGTCCGTCGCGACCAGGATGTGCGACTGCCCGTTCGCGAAACGCTCCGCCTCACGCTTGCGCACTTCAGGCGGCAGCGCGCCATAGATCACCGAGACCGGATGCGCGTTCGCGGCGATCTGGTCGCGCAGCATCAACACGTCGCGCCGGCTGAACGCGACGACGGCGTCGCCGAGTTCCAGGGTCGACACCCCGACCGGCTGCGCGAGCAGCTCCACATGCTGTTTGCGCTCGAAGTGACGCAGCTCGCAGCGCTCGCCGCACAGGCCCAGCAGGTTTTCGATGGCCGGCACGGCATAGGCCGAGCAGATGATGATGACCTCATTGGCCGGTACGGCGACGATCGCCTGCGTCCAGGCCCAGCCGCGCGACGCGTCGAAGATCATCTGTGCTTCATCGATCACGGCCACGTCGATGGCCCGATGCGTGCCCACCATCTCGATCGTGCTCGAGATCACCCGCGCCCCGGGTGCGGGAATGTTTTCTTCACCGGTGAGCAGTGAGCACGCGACGCCGCGTGCGGCCAATCGGTCGCGCCCTTCGAGGGCCAGCAGGCGCAGCGGCGCGAGGTAGGCGCCGTCGAACGCCGAGGCCAGGCGTTCGAAGGCGGCGTGCGTCTTGCCGCTGTTGGGCGGGCCGACGTAGAGCTTGACGCTGCGTTGCAGGCGCCGCGCCGTTTCGAAGGTATCGGGGTAGCCTTGGAACGCGAGTTCGCTGTTCAGGTCCTCGAGCGTTGCGAGCTCGGCGACACGGTGTTCCCAGCGGTCTTGGGCGCGCGTGCAAGCGGCCTTGAGCTCGGCGATCGTTCGCGGCGTTGCGCATTCCGACTGCAGGCGCGGCAACAGCGATTCGAGATGGCGCGGCTTGTCGGCGCGGCTGCGCTCGAGCAGGGCTCGCAGATGGTCGGTCAGTTCGGCGGCGTCTGGATACGCCGCAGCCGGGCCCAAAGCTTGGAGCAGTGCGCCTTTATCGCCCGTGCGGTAGAAGGCCCACACGGGGGCGGCGTCGACGCTCACCCGAAACCACACCGGAACGCGCCAGCCGGGCTCGGGCAAGACCAGGTCTTGACTCACCAGGCGCGACCACTGGCCCTGTCGGCGCGTCACGCCCAGCGCTTCGAGCGCGGCGCTGCGCTCCTGCATCAAGGGCAGGGCCGTCGGCGCGTCGCCCAGGGCGTCGAGGTGCTCGAGCGCGCTGTCCATCAGCTCGGGCGCGATCCAGCGGCTCGGGCGCGCGCCGGCGACGGGCTTTTGCAGCAGCACCAGGCCGAGCTTGTCGAGGTGCTGTTCGAATCCCGCGCTGTGTTCGGCGATGAAATCAGCCGGTTTCACGACTTGGGGCAGGGTGTACGCTGCCTGGCGGATGCGCGCGAGCTGCTCTTTGCCGATGTGTGGGGGGACGCGTTGGGCGTGGCGAGGGTTGGGCAGGGTCAGAGGCACGGGCGAGATTATCGGCGCCACTCGAAGGTTCCTCGGCAGGGGCGAAGTCGGGCAGCCGAGTGTGAAAGTGCGCGTATCGCAAGCTCGAGGCGCAGCCGCATGGGCAGCGCTTGCGCAGCGGGAATTCACAATCCCGTGCCAGCGTCGCATCGCTCTATCGCATCGAATGAATCCATCGGCTGCTCCAGGATTGCGCTGCGTCTTGCCTGCGGCCCTGTGCATCCTGGCACTGGTTTGCCCTGCCTGGGCGCAGCAAGATCAGCCCCCGGCACAAGCCCTGCCCTCGTTGGCGCAACTCGAGGCCGCAGGCGCGACGATCGGCGAGATCACGGTGCGCGTGCGCAACATCTTCGACACCGACGATCCGAACGAAGACAAGCTCGCGTTTCGTTGGGCGAACGCCTTGCACATTCAAACCCGCGTCGGCGTGATCGAGCGCGCCTTGCTTTTCCAGCGCGGCGAGCCGCTCTCGGTTCGCCTGATCGATGAGACCGAACGCGTGCTGCGCATGGCGCGCTACCTCTACGACGTGCAGATCCGAGCAGTGGCCTATCGCGATGGAATCGTCGACCTCGAAGTCCAGACGCGCGACACCTGGACGCTCGACCCGGGCCTTTCGGCGGGCCGCACCGGCGGGGCCAATACGAGCGGCATCAGCTTGAAGGAATTCAACTTGCTGGGCAGCGGCATCGCCTTGAGTTATGGCCGCTCCAACAGCGTCGACCGTTCGAGCAACGAGTTCCAGATCTCCAATTCCCGGGCGTTCGGCGGTTGGACCTCGCTGAGCTACAGCCGAGCGCACAACAGCGACGGCCAGCGCGAAGCAGCCACTGTCGCCCACCCGTTTTACGCGCTGGATACGCCGTGGGCAGCCGGCGTGACGGTGTCCAAAGACAACCGAATCGACTCGATCTACAACGCCGGCAAGATCGCCAGCCAGTACCGGCACCGCCAGGACCAGGCCGAGGTGTTCGGCGGCTGGTCGCGCGGCCGCATCGACGGCTGGGTGCGGCGCTACTCGATCGGCTTGACCCACTCGGACGATCGGTTTGCGCTCGAGCCTGGCCATACGCCCCCCGCAAGACTGCCCCCCGATGAAAAGCTGGTCGCGCCCTTCCTTCGCTACGAGGTCATCGAAGACCGTTTCGAGAAATTGCAGAACCGAAATCAAATCGGCCGGCCTGAATTCTTTGCGCTCGGCTGGGCCTCGACCTTTCAGTTGGGCCAGGCCACGACTGCCCTGGGTTCGAGCAGCGACGCTTGGCTGTACTCGGGCTCGCTGTCGCGCGGCTTCGAACCCGCTGCCCAACACATCATGCTCGCCTCGCTCTCGATGGCCGGGCAGTACTCGGGGGGCGGCGCAAGGCGCCAGCGAGTTGCAGGACAGGCCCAGTACTTCCTGCCGCAAAGTCCCGACTGGTTGTTCTACGCCGCGGCAACGGGCGACATGCTCACCCGGCCCGACCCCGCCGATTCCCTCCTGCTGGGGGGCGACAACGGCCTGCGCGGCTACCCGCTGCGTTACCAGAGCGGTACGCGGCGCGCCTTGCTCACCCTGGAAGAACGCGCCTATACCGATGTGTACGTGTGGCGGCTGTTCCGCCTCGGCGGCGCGGCCTACGTCGACGCCGGCCGAGCCTGGGGCGGCGACAACATGAACACCGTCAACCCCGGCTGGCTGAGCAATGTCGGAATCGGCCTGCGCATCTTCAGCGATCGCGCCGCTTTCAGCCATGTCCTGCACATCGATTTGGCGTTTCCGCTCGAAATCGACGCGAATGAGAAGAAGCTGCAGTTCCTGATCAAGACCCGGACGAGTTTTTGATGGGGCGCGTCTTCAAAACAGAAAATAGCGCTGCGCCATCGGCAGCACGCTCGAGGGCTCGCAGCTGAGCAGCACGCCGTCGGCGCGCACTTCATAGGTCTGCGCGTCGACTTCCATCGCCGGCAGGTAGGCGTTGTGCACCATGTGCATCTTGCGCACCGAGCGGCACGCCTTCACGGCGCAGACTTGTTTGCGCAGGCGCAATCGCTCGTGCACACCGCTGCGCACGGCGCTGCCGCTCATGAAGGTCAACGAGCCGCGCTGCAGCGCGCCGCCGAAGGAACCGAACATCGGCCGGTAGTGCACCGGCTGGGGCGTCGGGATCGAGGCATTGGGGTCGCCCATCGCCGCCGCGGCGATGAAGCCACCCTTGAGAATCAAGGACGGCTTGATACCGAAGAAGGCCGGTTTCCACAATACCAGGTCGGCCCATTTGCCGACTTCGATGCTGCCCACTTCATGCGCGATGCCGTGCGCGAGCGCCGGGTTGATCGTGTACTTGGCCACATAGCGCTTCGCGCGCGCGTTGTCGTTGCGTTCAGGGTCGCCCGGCAGCTTGCCGCGCTGCAGCTTCATCTTGTGCGCGGTCTGCCAGCAGCGCAGGATGACTTCGCCGACGCGTCCCATCGCCTGCGAGTCGGAGCTGAACATGCTGATCGCGCCCATGTCGTGCAGCACGTCTTCGGCGGCGATCGTCTCGCGGCGAATCCGGCTTTCGGCGAAGGCCAGGTCTTCGGCGATGTTGGCGTCGAGGTGGTGGCACACCATCAGCATGTCGACGTGCTCATCCAGGGTGTTCACCGTGTAGGGCATGGTCGGGTTGGTCGAACTGGGCAGGAAGTTCGCCTCGCCGACGACGCGCAGGATGTCGGGTGCGTGTCCACCGCCCGCGCCTTCGGTGTGGTAGGCGCAAATCGCGCGGCCCTTGGTGGCCGCGATCGTGTTCTCGACGAAACCCGATTCATTCAGCGTGTCGCTGTGGATCGCCACCTGGGTGTCGGTTTCTTCGGCGACGCTCAAACAACAGTCGATCGCCGCCGGCGTGGTGCCCCAGTCTTCGTGCAGCTTCAGCCCGATCGCGCCGGCCTGCACCTGCTGGTGCAGGGCCTCGGGCCGGCTCGCATTGCCTTTGCCGAGGAAGCCGAGGTTCATCGCAAAGCCGTCAGCGGCTTGCAGCATGGTGGCCAGGTTGGACGGCCCGGGCGTGCAGGTCGTGGCGAAGGTGCCCGTTGCCGGGCCTGTGCCGCCCCCTAACATCGTCGTCACGCCACTGGCCAGGGCTTCTTCGATTTGCTGCGGGCAGATGAAATGGATGTGCGAGTCGATGCCGCCCGCGGTGACGATCATGCCCTCGCCGGCAATGATTTCAGTGCCCGCGCCGATGACGATGTCCACACCCGGCTGCACATCGGGGTTGCCGGCCTTGCCGATGGCGGCAATGCGCGAGCCGCGGATGCCGATGTCGCACTTGACGATGCCCCAGTGGTCGATGACCAAGGCGTTCGTGATGACGCAGTCCACCGCATCCAAGGCGCCGGGCCCATTGATGCGCTGGCTCTGCCCCATGCCGTCGCGGATCGTCTTGCCGCCGCCGAACTTCACCTCTTCCCCGTAACCGCCGGCGCCGAGCGTGAAGTCGCGCTCGACCTCGACGATCAGCTCGGTGTCGGCCAGGCGCAGGTGGTCGCCCACGGTGGGGCCGAACATTTCGGCGTAGGCGCGTCGGGCAATGCTGGCCATATGTGTGGCGACCTTCAGAGTGCGCCTTGCACCAGGCCGCGAAAGCCCCAGACCTGGCGCTGGCCGGCGAAGTCCACCAGTTCCACGGTGCGCTGCTGGCCGGGCTCGAAGCGAACCGCAGTGCCCGATGCGATATTCAGGCGCATGCCGCGCGCGGCGCTGCGGTCGAATTTCAGCGCGCCATTGGTTTCGGCGAAGTGGTAGTGCGAGCCGACTTGAATCGGCCGGTCAGCGCTGTTTTCGACGACGACAGTCAGCGCCCTGCGGCCCGGGTTGAGGCTCAGATCGGGGCCGTCGGTGAAGAGTTCGCCGGGAATCATGGGGTCGCCTTCGAGCCGCGCTTCAAACGATGGGCTGGTGCACCGTGACCAACTTGGTGCCGTCGGGGAAGGTCGCTTCGACCTGGATGTCGGGGATCATCTCGGCCACGCCGTCCATCACGTCGGCGCGAGCCAGCACGAGTTTGCCTTCGCTCATCAAGGCCGCGACGCTCTTCCCGTCACGCGCGCCTTCCATGATGGCCGCGCTGATCAGCGCCACTGCTTCGGGGTAATTGAGCTTCAGGCCGCGCCCGCGGCGCCGTTCGGCGAGCAGGGCCGCGGTGAAGATCAAGAGCTTGT
>JBAQUQ010000421.1:0-21405 GCA_049297615.1 Burkholderiaceae bacterium | reverse complement strand
TAAGATATCACTAAGCTAATGTCAAACACTATACATGCCTACATTCCACAAGACAAAGTGACACACAAGTCGTTGATATCACTGGTGTTTAGCGGCTCAAAGGCGGCCTGCCGAGGGGGAACTTCGGCCTAACTACTGCAATTGTTTACTGAAGTCGCACACTGGACATCTGCTGCTGCACATACTGAAAAACGATCTCGGCGCGTGCCTCGATGTCGTCACTCGAAAAGTTATCCGGCATCCCTTCAAGCAAGCGATCGATGATGGCGGCCTTCATCTGGGCTTGCGCTGAGGCGCGGTCGCGCAAGTCGCCCATCTGGCTCATTCGCTCCTGAACCGTGCGCATGAGTTCCTCGACGACCTTCTTGATCTTGGCGATGTCGCCCTTGGTGATGTCGGCCTTGTCTTTCGACAGCAGGTCATACACCGCCAGCTCTCTCTCGCTCTTGAAGCCTTCACGCACGTAGCGCTGCTCCTCTTGGTCGAGGGCGTCATGCACTTTGACGAGTTGCTCGAATACGCGCTGGATTTCGACATCGTCTTTGTCGCGGTTGTACTCGGCGATGATTTCCTGGTAGCGCTTGTAGAGGTCGATACGGGTTGGGTTCAAGGCCATCATGCGGTCCAGCCGGGCCTGTATGCGCTCCTGCAATGTCAGCAGCGCCGTTTCCTTGTAGGGCGACTTGGCAAACTCGGCCCGCAGGCGTTCGAAGTCGATTCCTGAGAGGTCGTACTGTTTCGACGGAGCATATTTCACTTGCCCCTGCGTCGCTACCTCCAACGACGTGTCAATCACGCCGCGAATCTCTTGCATGATCGCGGTGATGTCCACGCTGGGTTTCGGCTTTTGCAGCAGGTTGTAGAGCGCGGCGATGGCGTTCTCTTGCGGCTCGTACTTGAAGACTCCGGGGTTCGGGAACAAGCCGCGAAATCGGTCGAACACGTCTTCGGCCAGAACTTGGAACGTCTTCTTGTTCTCGGGCGATGTGCTGACTGCGTTCTGCGCGTTCAACAACTGGCCCCAAGTCTCTTCGCCCTCTTCCGCCCGCACCAAAGCATTCAGGTCATAGCCAACATTGGTCAAGTGAGCTTGCACCTTGTCGATGGACGCCGCGTATTCGGCCAGGGCTTGGTCTTCGTCAAACAGCGGATCGCCCGGCGTGCCCTTGTCGCCTTGCGCATAGGTGGCGAGCGCCTTGCGCAAGCTCTTCAGCATGCCGTTGTAGTCGATGATCAGGCCGTTCTTCTTGTTGGGCGCCACGCGGTTGACGCGGGCGATCGCCTGCATCAGCGTGTGCCCCTTCATGGGCTTGTCCAGATACAAGGTCGCCAGCGACTTCACGTCGAATCCGGTCAGCCACATCGCGCAGACCACGGCGACGCGAAAGGAGTGCTTGCCGTCCTTGAAGCACTCGTCGATGGCCCTGCCGCCGATGCCATTCGCCATCACACCGCGCAGCGGGCGTACGTCAATGCCTTCCGCCGCAAAGTCTCTTACCTCGTTCTGTTCCGGGCTGAAAACCGGGTGAATCTGCGTATCGGCCATCCACGCAATCTGCGCGCGCAGCCGGGTCACAAATGCAGGCTCGGGCTTGCCTGCCTTGGTGAAGACCTCGTCTTCCTTCTGGAGCCTGCCTTGCAGCTCCAACTGCTTTCCCAGCCACTTGAACTTGATTCGTTCGGCCATCTTCGCGCAGGTGACCTTGTCGATGCAGACCAGCATGGCCTTCGCATTTCCACCGTACTTGGTTGCCTCGCCCGGCTTCGTCGGCGCCTCCATCAGACGCCAGCGCTGGTGGTAGTGCTCCACGAAGTCGGTCGCCACGTCGTTGAGGTGCGTGTCCGATGTGAACACCGGGTACTCGCGGGCCAGTTCGCGGTACAGCTTTTCTTCCTGCGCCTCCGTCAACTCGCCATCGGAGCGAGCGGCGTCGATGCGTTCCTCGATCCGCTGGTTCAGGTTGGGGTCAATCAGGCGCAGCTTCTCGCCACGGTTCTCGTAGTACAGCGGCAAGGTCGCACCGTCTGCCACCGCGCGCTGGAAATCGTAGACGGACACGTAGGAACCGAACACTTTTTCCGTCTCGTTCCGTTCCTTGCCGTCGATGAGCGGCGTGCCCGTGAAGGCCATGAACCCTGCGTGGCGCAATGCCATGCGCATCTGCGTCGCCAGCCGCCCATACTGAGTTCGGTGCGCTTCGTCCGACAACACGATGATGTCGCGGCGCTCGGTCCAAGGTTCGGTCACCCGTTTGCGGAACTTGTGAATCAGGCTGAACACATAGCGCCGGTTCTGGTCGCGCAGCAGGCGTTGCAGCCCATCCGCACCCGTGGCCTTGTCACCCTTGTTGGTCGAGACGCCGCAGCCAACGAAGGTGGTGTAAATCTGATCGTCCAGCTCCGTGCGGTCGGTCAGGAGCACGAACGTGTAGGCGGCGGACACCTTGCGGTGCACCTTCTGGCAGAAGAACACCATGGAATAGCTTTTGCCGCTGCCCTGCGTGTGCCAGAACACGCCCAACTTGCCGGCCAACACCTCAGCACCGCCAGACATCAGCTTGGCAATGGCTTTGTTGACGCCGATGTACTGGTGATTGCGCGCCACCACCTTTGTCGTCAGTTCCTCGCTGCTGTCGAACAGCGTGAAGTTCTCAACGATGTCCAGCAGCGTGCTCTTGATGCACATGCCGCGCAGCAAGATCGGCAGGATGGGTTTGAGCGGCGCCTCGTCGTGCTTCGGCGCCGGGTCGAGGTCATCCTCGTTGAGGCGCTTCCAACGGTAGAAATGGTCCCAACTGCTGGTGATGGTTCCGAACCTGGCATCCAGGCCGTTCGACACGATCACCAGCGCGTTGTAGTGGAACAAGCGCGGGATCGTGTCCTTGTAGTCGGTGTAGTTGTCGTCGTATGCGGCCTTCAAGCCTTTGTCGTGGCGCTTCAGTTCGATGAAGACCAATGGCAAACCGTTGACGAAACCGACCAGATCGCAGCGCCGCCTGAACGGGCCGCTTTGCACCCACAGCTCACGCACTACCAGGAAGTCATTGGCCTGCGGCGTTTTGAAATCGATCACCGTGACGTGCACGTCGTTCGCCGCGTTGCCCGTGGGCGACTTCAAGGTGATGCCATCGCGCATCAGCTTCCACTTGGCCTCGTTATGCTGCAACAAGGTCTTGGTGGGGTCGGCGTCCAACAATTGATCGCGGGCGATCGCCAGCTTGCTTCGCCCTTCAGACGTTGACGCGAGCTTGGGGTTCAGCTTGGCCAAGGCCACATCCAGTTCGCGGACCAGCACGACCTCTGATGCGTCCTTGCGGCCGAGCAGCGATGCGGGGCCGAACGTCTCGGCGTTGAACGCATAGACCGAGCGCCAATCCAGGTTGTCAACGAACAGCTTGGCTGCGGGCTCCTGGATGTTGTTGTCTTCGGAATAGTCGGCGCTGGGCATGTTGTTGGTTCTTGCTCGGGCGTACTCAGACCTGAATCTCGCCGGACATCAGCTTGGGCAGCAATGCGTCACGGGCTTTCATCAGACGAGCGTTCTGCTGGAGCAGGTTGTTGTTCAACTCCAGCATCGGCAGGCAGCGCTCATGGAAGTCTTGCAGTACCTGCGGGCTTGGGCACAGCAATGGCGCCTCTTCAAAGTCTTTGCTCGTGACTGCAGGGTATGCCGCCCCGGTCGCGCGATTCGTCAGATAGGCGACGAAACCATCGGAGGTCGTGGCGAAGTAGAGATATGAAAACGGCACGCTACTGGCCGTCAGTACCGCAAACCCGGTAGAAACGACAAGATCGTCATGGGGCTCCCACATCAGCGCGTATGACCGGCGATTTGGGCGGACGCAAGACCAGATCACGTCGCCGTGTCGGACCAGGCGGCGCGCTCGGCCGGGCGCATCCGCATACGACATCTTCGTGGCGCCGCGGACAATGCCTGTGTCCACGGAGGCGATGTCCACGTATTGAATCTCGTCGAGCTTCGACTTCCTGCCAAGACTTGCCTGGTTGATCTCAGCCATTTCCGCCAGCAACGTTGTCCTCCAACCTTCCGGCGGCCCCTTCGCGCCGCTGAGCGCAGGAGATCCTGGGACTCGAAGGTTCACAAACCACTCGCGATACAGAAGTCGAGCCGATTCTTCGAGCAATGCGATGCGACGTCGATTGACTTCGATAAGGTCATCGTAGGCTGCCAGAGTCCCGCCAATAGCACGCTGCGTCTCAAGCGGCGGGCACGGGACCTCCAAGGTCTCGGCGTCCCCAACCTTGATATGCGGCACTGTGGCGCCGAAACTCATGCCGTGCAGTTTGTTCTGCACTTGCGGGCTCTGCAGGGCGAACGCCAGGTAGTTCCAGTCGAGCAACTCCGGATCAGGGCGGTACTGGAAGAGTCGCTGCCCCAGGAATATTTGCTCTGAATCACTGAACGTACAGCGGCCAACCTCGCCAACAGGCGCTTCGCGCGTCAATATCACGTCGCCGAACTGCGGTCTTGAGCGTCGCGTCCACTTTTCATACGTCGTCTCGGAGACGTAGTGCACAGTCTCGATGTCGATGAAACCCCGCTTGACGTTGGTCGTCCGGATCATTTTGTACGGGGTGGGGCCGTCCACGACTGGCGCAGTCTTGTTCACACAATCCACCGCCAACAAGCACAGGGCGGAGAGCGGCTTCATGGGCCACTTCATTCAAACAGCTCCGAAAAACGGGCCTGAATTGACGTTGCCAACTCTGAGGCCTTCTCGTTCAACTCGACCAGCTCGCCATGAATCTCACGCATGCGGCCAGCAAACGCTTCTCCGTCATCATCGTCCGGACTGCCATGCGCCACACCCACATACCGCCCCGGCGTCAGCGACCAGTCGTTCCTCGCGATGTCCTCTCGGGCCACCAACTTGCACAGACCCGGCACGTCCGCATAAACGCCGTGCGGAAATCGGCTCAACAACCAGTGCGCTTGCGCGATGAAGTAGCTGGCCCGTTTGAAATTTTCCACGCCTTGATCGCGGACTGTCGGCTTCTCGCGCTTCTTGACGTCGCGCGGCAGCAAAGCCTTTTTGGCCTCGCGCGCCGCGTCCCCTTCGAAAGCAGACCACTGACGCGCCCGAAGCGTCTTCTCGGCCAAGTCCAGCAGCTTCAGCCAGCCCTTGTGCCGCGCCTCCAGCGCAACCAGGCCGGCTTTCAAGGTTGGATTGATCGTCTCGATATTGGCTTGCAAGGCCGTGCGCTTTTCGATGCTGCTCCGTTCCGTGAAGCAATTGATTTCAGGCAACAGCTTGCCAGCAGCATTCAGTGCTGCATCCAGGCAGGCACGCCACTCGCCGACCTGTTGATCCACCTTGAGCAACTCGGCGTGGTAGGCCGCCAGCAGTTCGTCGGTGACGCCATGCTCTTCGCCCAACTTCTCTCTCACTGCTGTGATGGCCGCGGCGTCTCCGGTTGCCTTCGCAAATTTGCGCAGTGCTTGGCTCAGCAACGTCACATGCCTCTCGTCACTGGCGAGGCGGTCAGAAAGTTGCGATAGGTATTGCGCCGCGCCGCTCTGGTATTTGCCCAGCAAAGCGATGAATTTCTCCGGCTCACCCCGATACAGCCAAGTGATGGCGCTCAGGTTGGCAAGCTGTTCGTCGGTGAATACATGTGAGCGTGCCGACACCACGGTATAGACATTGCGAGCGTCGATCATCAGCACGGTATCGAGCAAGTCGTCGGGCTTGCCTTTGTCGAAGAACCACAAGGTGCACGGCAAGCTGCGCGTGTAGAAGAACTTGGGGCCGATGGACATCATCACGTCCACATGGCCCGTCTCCACCAGCTTCTGGCGGATGTCCTTGTCCTTATTGCCGGCGTCCGAGGCACTGGATGCCATCACGAATCCGGCGCGGCCGTTGTCGTTCAGGTAGCTGTAGAAGTACTGAATCCACAGGCTGTTGGCATTGGAGATGCTTTCGCCATCGCCGTTGTTCTTGCCCTTGGTCTTGGTCGCGACGCCAGGGAGGCCAAATGGCAGGCGGCCCGTCTGGTTCTCGCCCGCCTGGCTCTTGACCTTGGCAACCTGGACACCATCCACGTTGAACGGCGGGTTCGCCATCACGAAGTCGCACGCACCCAGCAACTGGTGATGGTCTTGATAGAAAGTGTTGCCGATGCGGATGTTGCCTTCCAGCCCATGCACGGCCAAGTTCATGCGAGCGAGCTTGCTGTTCAAGTCGGCTTTTTCTTGCCCGTAAAACGTGATGTCCACGTCATTCGCGCTCTTGTGGCGAACCTCTTCGATGAAGTGGCCGGTCTGCACGAACATGCCGGCCGATCCGCAGGCCGGATCGAGCACTACGCCATGGTCCGGCTCGATCACGTTCACGATCATTCGTACCAGGCTGGGCGGCGTAAAGAATTCGCCTCCTTCCTGCGCGCCACTCTGCGCGAACTGGTTCAGGAAGTATTCGTAGATGCGGCCGAACACATCGCCCGTGGCGGTCTGCAATGCGGGCCGGTTGAAAATCTTGATCAACTCGGCCAGCAGGTCTTGCTCGAGGCCGAGATAGTCCTTGGGCAGCGCACCTTCTAGCAGCTTCTGGCCCTTCTGATCGGTCACCGAATCCTCGATGGCGTTCATGGCGTCACGGATGGCCGCACCGACGTTTGTGCCTGCGGGAAGTCCGGCCAGATAGTCGTACCGGGCGGTCTCAGGGAGATAGATCGCGGCCTTGCCCTGAAAGCCGAGCTTGATGCGGTCCTCCCGCAACGCGCCGGCGGCGCGAGCCGGCACTGCCTTTTCGACATCGGGCAGCAGCGCATGGAATCGCGTGGTGGCGTGGCGCAGGAAGATCAGGCCCAACACCGGCATTGAGTATTCGCTGGCGGTCAGCTTGGAATTGGCGCGAAGCTGGTCTGCCGCCTCCCAGAGGTCATCTTCCAGTAATTTGAGTTCTTGGTAGTCCATCAGCTGATGCGATCAGGTGTTCACAACGACGGGCACAGCAACCTGTGCGGCAACCTGTTGGGCGATGGGGGTGTAGAGGTCCACGTCCGTCTGCGGCGTGCGGATGGAAACGATGAGGCTGTAGCGCGCCGGCAGATTGAAGCGCTCTTGCGCCGGACGGGTGCGCCACCAGCCTTTGGCCGGGTACACAGCGATGTAGCCTCTGCTCGCCAGTTCGGCCGCCGTGCCATGCCAAATGTCTTGGTGGAGCGATCCGCGATGGCGCTTTAGATCGCCAAGAAGCCAGTTGGGGTCTTTCGGATCAATGGGGTCGCCATCGTCTTCGCGTTCGGCGGCAGCGTTGATACGCGCAAGAAAGTCTGCTGTCGTCGCATCCAGTTGCCGCTGTACGTCAAAGCGCAGGCGGTGGGAGGGGTAGTGGAACTTCGATGACGTGCCTCGCGCCGAAGGGTTCGGCTCGACGAAGTAGGACAGCGTGACGCGCAACTCCACCTTCGTTTCTGACGGCAAGTCTTGCAGCTGCTGTCTTGGCCAAGGCAGCGAATGCAGATTCATGTCGCGGCTGACGACGCCCTTGCCGGTGACCTTGTGGTACGGGTGCACAAGATCTTCAACCACCAGGGTGAGGGAGTTGCCTGCACTCCAAAGAGCCCGATCAAGATCCGGCGCGCCCCAGCCGCAGTGGCGAATAAGATGGACATGGTCTGACTTCGTGACGGGCCTGTTGGTTGGCAGGTAGGCCGCACGCATGGCCTGCGTCCACTGGGCCGAGTGCACGATGAGGGCGCGAATAGTCTCCGGCCGCAGTGCCGGGTACGCTGCCATGAGTTGTGCCGCCATGCCCGCAGCCAACGCAGATGCAGCGCTGGTGGCGTTCGACGTGGTGAACAACCGCTCCACCGGCAGGTAATTTGTCGTCAATAACTGAAGGCTGGAAATCCACGCGCAACCTATGGCGCTCTTGCCGACATTGCCACCCTCGAACACCACATCGGGCTTCAGCGGCCATGCCTTGTCCCAGTCGCCAGAGGTCGTGGTGTAGGGGCTCAAGCCGCCAAGAGGAGCAATGGGCTGGTAGTGCTGCGCGTCGGCCTCGGTGATGTGAACCTTGTTGGTGTAGGCCCCTACCGTCAAGGCGTTCCATGCTTGGCCCGGATCGCGGACCCGGTTGGTGGTCAAGCTGGCTGGGTATGTGCTCCAAGCCAACTCGCTTTCGGTGTTGCCTGCGGACAGCACGAACAAGCGCGGGAACTGCCCGTCGCCGTCGTAGTCGGCGGCAAGCCTGTCAACCGTCGCAGACCAGGCAGACGGGCGCCCGAGGTCGCGATCATCGTCTGAGGTGACTCCCGACGTGAACACGCGCGGACGTGCCGGCGCAGCGATCTCTGGGCGGCTGACAGCTTCAGCGAAGAGGTAGCCGTGATGTTTGGCATCGCCTTGATTGGCACCTTGCTCGGGCGTGAGCTTCACGGACTCCAATCGATGCGCAACGAGCACCGGGTCGTTAGATGCCAGCACGTCAGACAGGTCCCCGAAGGTCGCAAGACCAGCCAAGCCTGACCCGTGATTGGCGGTGTCGTCGGTGCCCCAAGCTGGGAACACAGTGTGCAGGTCGTCACTGGCAATGAATGGCGCGAGCAGTGGATGCCCGCGGTTCACGCCGGAGTCCAGCAGGCAGACACGCGGCGTCGCGTCGCCATCTGGCGGTGGGCTCAGCCTTGCCAGCATGTCATCGACCCACTCTTGCTGTTCGGGTGGCGTCATACCGGCGAAGAATTCGGCAGTCTCCTTCGCGCGGCGTAGCTCGGCCACGCAGTTCAGCGTCATGACGGATTTCGAAAGCTGCTGCTGCGATCCGAACATGAGCACGACCGTGCGCTCAGGGAAGTTGATCTGGTGTTCGCTTACCTGGCACTCGGCCAAGGTGGCCAGCTTGCGAAAGTCGTCAACCACATCGTTTCGTTGGCCGCGCACGGGCAACCAAACCTCCCACCAAAACTGCTCGGTCACTTCTTGCGGGAACAGCTCGGGGTCATCGGTCCAGAGTGCGCGGAGTTCTGCGCTTCGAATGGACGCAATCGCGTTGAGCAGCGAGCCGTGGTCGATCAGGTCGCCTTTCGCGTTCGTCTTCGCAGCCAAGTACTCAGCCACGTATTTCTCAAAGTGTTGTAGCTTGCCATCCGGCACATAGACGTTGGCAACGGTGCTGTTGCCTTCGGTTCGAATACTCAACACCTCAATTTGTTGGGCAGGGTTTCGATTGCGTTCGTTACCAAGGCTCTCGAAGGCAAGCTCTACATTTGGCACCCCAATGAACTGGACCTGCAGGCCCAGCCCGCTCTGCAGGCCTTGCTCTCTTTGCAGTTCGACGGCCCGCTGGGCAATCGGCCGGAGCGCCAGGAGTTGTGCCTGAAGCACTGCGCCATGCATGGCCCGATCGAGCCTGGGCACCTCAGACGAGTCCCCGCCACCCTGAGGGGCTGTGAACGGCTGGGCCGTTGATGTATTGGTCAGTACAAGGTGCGGGCGCTTATCGCTAGCTTGATCCGGCATGGTTTGACGTGTGCTTGTTCTCTTGGGCCAGCTTCGATGCGATAAGGCGGCGCGCCTCTAACGCACGCTCCAGCTCCGCCCGTTGCACCTTGGTTTGGTCATGCATGATCGCGTCCTTGATGGACTCGTCCACGGCACGGCAAATCTCAGCGTAGCTCAAGCCCTCCGTTTGCTCGGCCAACCTGTCCTTCTTGGACGGCTTGGGAGCGAACGACCCCAAACGCGACCAGATCAGATCAAGCGCCTGCGCCGGTGTGGGCAAGTGGTACTCCACCACGTCATCAAAGCGCCGGAACAAGGCGTTGTCCAGAACGCCGGGGTGGTTCGTCGCAGCGATGATGAGACTGTTGGACTGGTCGTGCTCGATCATCTGCAAGAAGCTGTTCAGCACGCGCCGAATTTCGCCCACGTCGTTGGCTGCGCCGCGGTGCGAGCCGATGGCATCGAACTCATCGAAGAAGTAGACGCCCCGAAGGTCGGCGATGGCATCAAAGACCTGCCGCAGCTTGGCCGCAGTCTCGCCCATGAACTTCGTGATCAACGAATCGAGGCGCACCAGGAAAAGCGGGATGCCCAACTCACCCGCCAACGCGGAGGCCGTCATCGTCTTTCCAGTTCCGGGCGGGCCAACCAGCAAGAGCTTCCGGCGCGGCGACAGCCCATGCTCCTTGATTCGGGCCAACAGGCGCTGCTCCTTGATGATGCGCGCAAGTTGGTTGGCCGCCAGATCGTCGAGAACCATGTCACCCAGCCGGCTGGCCGGGTAGGTCACCGTTAGCAGATTGGCAAGCTCACCGCGCGGCTTGGCCGTGCTGCTCAGCGCTCCCGCGATGGGCACCAGCTTGCCCGAGGCATCTTGGCTCAGGCGCGTCTTGGCAGCATCGATCAGATCGCGCAGTTCTACCGCGAGCTTTGCATGGCCCAGCCTTGCTTCGTGCGCAGCCACTTGCATTGCGACGGAAAAGAACTGGCCGTCGTCGCGACTGATGTGCGATTTGATGAGCGCCTTGAGTTGTTCCGAGCTGGCCAAGGTGGGAACCTACAGAGTGAATCGCCTGCGTGAGGGACGGTCTGATTGTGCCCCCACACGCGCCAACCTTTTACACGTCGGCTGCGGTTCGGCCGCAACCGTGAGCATCGATAGTCTGTCGCGGGCACGCGGCCGAAGACCTTGGGCGGACTGGATTGCCCGCCGGTTCGCCAATGGATCATGCCTTTTCTACGATCGACCTCGCCGCAGCGTCTGCTTTCGCCGCGCTTCAAGGCCCGGAATGGGTCGAGCCTTGACGGCCACCCCGCTGAACCAGCATCCCAATTTTTGTCAACCGACGCGAAATCTCCAAGCTAGTGGGTGTGGCACCCCTGGCCAACGACAGCGGCAAACACCGCGGCGGGCGCCGCATCTGGGGCGGACGGGCCGACGTGCGGCGTGTGCTGTACATGGCCACCCAAGCCGCGATACGCCACAACCCGGACATCGCCGCCTTCGCCCAGCGTCTGAACACCGCCGGCACGCTGCCCAAGGTCATCATCGTTGTGCATGCGCAAGCTGCTCACGATCATGAACATCATGCTCAAGACCGGCCAGGCTTGGCAGGCACGCCATGCCGCACAAACTTGACTTCGGACGCTTGACTGTCAACACGGTTGCTCAGTCATCGAGCGCTGCATTCGAGCTGGTCGGACTGCTGGTCGCCTTGCGCCACCCGCGCGTCGTGGCACTGTAGGTGTGGATCGCATCGACCACGGCGTGCGAGCGATCGAAGACCCCTAGCTTGTCGCCTTGTTGGCCGATCGACGCATTCCGCTCGGCATCTGCGCCACATCCAATCTCACGCTGGGCGATTACCTACCCAGCGATCGAGGATCACCCGATCGATCGGCTGCGACGCACCAGCGTCGTCGTGTCGATCAACACCGATGATCCAGTCTTGCTGGGAGCCAGCCTGGTGGGCGAGTACGCGCTGTGCAGCAAGGCGTTCGGTTGGTCCGATGAAGTTCTGCGTGCCCTGGCACGCAAATCGATCGATGCGAGCTTCGCAAACGCTGACATCAAGGCGGGTCTGATTCGGGCCCTGTCGAGTTGGTGACCCGGCGCGGTTCTTGATTCGTCGAGCGATGGGGAGGATTGTCGCGTCTCGGGTGCCGCGCGGCCGACGCGGCGCAAGCCGCGGCCAAGGCTTCCTCGAAGGCGTAGCTTATGGTTGTCCAGCGCCCGCTGCGCCGCGACATTCGCGCGACGCAGCGTGGATCGAAACCGCGCGCTGCCCGAGCTGCAACGAATGCAAACTGATCAACGACCGATTGTTCGCCTACGACGAACGCCAGCAGGCCTACATCAAGGACATCACGGCGGGCAGTTACCGCGAACTCGTCGAAGCCGCCGAGAGCTGCCAGGTCGCGATCATCCGCCCCGGAGCGCCGCGCGATCCGAACGAGCCCGGCATCGAAGAACTGCTTGCGCGCGCCGAGCCGTTTCGCTGAGAGCGTTTGCTTCTTCAGATCGGCCTGCTGCGGAATGGCGCGGGTGTCGTGCTAATCTAAGCGCTCTGATCATCGCTTGCGCTTGGCACGGCGCTCTAACGCACGCGAGTCAGAGGCGACGGCCGAAGGCAGATGTCTGAGTTCCACCCTTCGGCCAACGAATTCGATCCCGTGCTGGTCAAGCCGCCGTCTCGCTTTCTCGGTGTCGGCGAAGTGAACCCTCCCCGAGGCGACCCACAACCATTTGGTGATGCGTGCGCCGGCTCGCAGATGATCTTTCAACTGTTCGCGCGCATGGAAGCGCTTGTTGATCACCGTCGTGATCTCGTCCTGCTTGGCTGAATGGGGTTCGACGGCGACAACCTCACGCGTTGGTGCATAGCCGAGCAGGTAGTCCCAGCGATTTTCCTGCTCGTGACCCTGGCTCAAGGCTTCGTCCAGATCGAGGCTGTCCGCGAAGGCGGATCTGATCGTAGGGTCGAAATATCCCCGGTGGGCAATCTTCACCGCGCCCAGTCCGTCGGCAATGCACGCAACGAGCAAAGAGTCCTCACGCAATGCACGTCTCAGGGGAGTCTTGGTCACGACTCTGCCTCGTTCACGGCCTTGCGCACCGCGACGCCGAAGCGGGATGAATACTCGGTCAATCCGCCCCAGCCGGCGACGCGCTCGTCGTCGGAGTCGGGATCGAGCGCAGAAATGTCCATCGACGTGACCTTGCCATCCGTGTCGAACTGGAGCAGGTGTGCCCGGTAGTCTTTGCTCAGTGCCGTCTTGGCCATGCGCGACATCGACTGCGAGGACGCGACGCCGAACGCCTCGCAAACAAGTTGCCACCGTGCACTGTGTGTTTGCAGTTGACGCATCATCCACAGCATCGTCAGCACGTGGGGCGAGTGCGTGGACAACACGACCCGGTAACCGCGCCACAAGAGATCGAGAACGAGGAGCAGCGTGGCCGTCACCGCTTGTGGGTGCAGGCCCATTTCAGGCTCCTCGATGACGACCCAGTCGATCTCCACGCGCTTGCGCAGCTTCGTTGACGGCAACAAGTGGTAGAGACCGAGTAGCAGAGGAGTGAACTCGCGTTGCCCCGCCGTCCACGTCATGAACGGAAGATGCATCTCGCCGTGGACCAGACGGAGGCGTCGCGCGTGCTGGCGGTCCTCTTCGATGCCCACCTTGCCGCCGTGAAATACCGCCTCGTCGATCTTCTCGCGGATTTCCCTCTTCAGTCTCTTTTCGACGGGAAACAGAGTGCCTGCGTCCTTGCCGCTGAATCGATCGAAGAGGTTCTGACTGAAGATGCGGGCCACGGCCGGAGTGTCCGACGTGAGCTTCTGGAACGGCGAGGCCCAGCCGTCGCTGATCAGCATCGAGCGGTGCGCCGGAACGAAAAACAAGCGCTCCTTCGCATCCCCGAACCGGCGCAGATTCTTAGGAGAGACCTTCCTGCGGTCGAAGAGGATTTCCGTTTCGCCATCGCGCCAAGCTGGGCCCATGCCGGTGCCGAAAATCAAGTCGACGAGAACGTCGGGACGGTCAGTGGGGTGCCCCGCAGCTCTGAGCGTTTCGATGAGTTGGCGCCCGTCCATTGCAGCTTTGAGCCACTGCAGTGCCAGGCTCTTGCCGGCCCCCTGCGGCCCCACGAGAACGGTGAGGTCGCCGAGGGTCAGGTTCACTCGTTTCAGGTGAGCGAAGTTTTGAATCGTCAGGTTCAAGGGCATGGAGGACCAACAGCAAAGGGGCGAGTCGGCGAGCAACGGATGCAGGAGTGCTTCCGGGATATTCCGGCCCGAGCGCACCGAGGCTTCGGGGGAGAGCGCGCGGGTCGCCTGGATTTCGACTCGGTTCAGTATAGGCGGGCGGTCCGCGCGTCGTCGCGCTCCACGACGCAGCCGTTGATCCGCCAGCTGTGATCCGGCTGACGTGCATTGGATAGATCGCGAGCCATGCCGCGCCGTACCGGTCGGTCATGCGAACGCGCTGGATCAGGTCGGCGTCGATGACGTCGGGCAGCAGGAACGCTACCGACGCCGGCCGGTAGACGACGCGGTAACCGCCGCGAACCATCGCTATGAAGCGGTCGGCGGTGACGAACATTTCGCGGATCGTGGGCGACGCATACGAGAACGCCTTCTCGCCGTCATCGGACCCGAACGCCGCAAGCTGCGCCTCGATGATGACGCGCACTTCGCGGCTGTCGGCCTCCGAGACCTGCGCCTGCGCAGCAAGCATTGCGACGACGCTCGCCGCGAAAGGCAATGCGCAGAACGCGCGGCGAATCGACGTCTGCATATACACGCCGTTCACGTGCCGCATCAGCCGCGAAAGGTTGGGCTGGCGGGTGTGCAACATGACGTGGAAGTGATTACCCATCTGGCAGTACGCGAGCACCTGTGCGTCGAAGCGGTCCATCGCCTGCGCGATCGCGTCGATGTGCGCGAGTCGATCCGCATCGTCCCGGTAAATCGCCTCGCGCCGATCGCCGCGCGAAGTGACGTGATCTACAGCGCAAGGGAATTCGATGCGTAGGGGGCCAGACATGGCTGCGAGTTTAGGGGAAAGGGGAGACCTGACCACTTGCGCACGCGCACGTGACCCCTTGCGTGACCCCTTGCGCACTTGCGCATGTGCGCACGTGAGTGTGAGTGCTGGACAAGAGCACGAATCGTTTCTTAGCCTGCCGATTGAGGACTATGGGTCGCCCGGGTCGCCCATATGCCCGGCTTTGGGCAGTGGCAGGCTAGCGAAGGCTATTGAAACTTGATGTTCTTGATTGCAGCTCTGTAGGAAAAACAGCATCCACGGTCGCTTTGACCATAGTACACGGCATAGAAGTGCAGGAACGCTGACTTTCGCGGAAGCGGTGGAAAGGTCAAAACGTATTGCTTGCCAATCTCGTGCGGGAAGTTGGAGAGTTTCGCAACATCAGCGCCGATGATGAGGGCACCACCTCGTTCTGGGACAATCGCAATGCCTTCACTCGATAGAACACGGTATTCGCGGCCTTCGTCGTCCACGAAATAGGTAGAACTTTCGGGTTTCACGAGGCCGAGAGTTAATCCCACATCCGTGCTTGTGTGCAAAAAGTATGCTTTGACATTTCCGTTGGCTAATCGCTGAAGCTTCAGCAGCTTAAGGGAGAATCTGTCCCCGCCTGAAGATTTCGCGCCGATGCCCAACGCAGCGTCAATTGAAATGAGCTCCGAATTCGAGGGGCCTGTTGATGGCAGAGCGGATGCACTATTTGTCGTCGAACTCCCGGACGACGATGGAATCAGCTTATCTTTGAGATCACGCCAAACCTCCAGCTTGCACGTACTCTGATTGGCGAGCAGCTTGGCAAGATCAGCCTGAAGGACGCCTTCGTATTCGCTTGTTCGGTACTTTGCTGCGCCCTCGATTCCCAGGTCGGCGATTCTCTTCACCACTCCCTTCAGTTCAGCCTTGGCTTTGCCAGAAAGGTCAACGTCCTGCAATCGCCCCTGCGGCGGAACTGAATCGCACAGCTTTGTGGCGAAGTCGCGAATCATATCCAGGGCTTTTTGGTTCGCGTCAAGATTGGCCTGAACAACGGCTGCGCTTGTCAGACCTAAGCCCGTGACGACATGCGTCAGCAAATATCCTGTTAGTTTCACGTGGGGCTCCCTGCGGGGCGGTGACGTTT
This sequence comes from Burkholderiaceae bacterium, assembly GCA_049297615.1. Classification (GTDB taxonomy): domain Bacteria; phylum Pseudomonadota; class Gammaproteobacteria; order Burkholderiales; family Burkholderiaceae_C; genus JAEMQF01. The sequence continues at coordinate 5,758 of JBAQUQ010000421.1, read as the reverse complement.
TGAAGTGTATCGCGCGCGGTTTAGGGAAGGTTTGAAGAAGTCATGTGCCCGGCCAACAGCGCGCTGGGGAGGGACGCTCCAGGTGCAGCGCGCTATTCGCAAGACCAGTTTGAACAGGCACAACGTGGGAAGTTGCACCACCAGTTGTGCGAAAAAATCGGACGAGCCGCACGCGAAAACATCAGCGCTAACGGGAAGCGTTTATCTGCCGCCGAGCCGACGTTGAACGAGCGCGCAGGTGCTGCATGGCGGCGGATAAACCTCGTTGGACTGGAGCGCCGAGATGCCGGTGCATTGGGCAGTGTAAGTTTCAGCCGTTCGTGCGGGCAAGCAAACCGTACTGCGCATCGGGGCGCGAGTGGCATGCAACGCGTCGTGATCGCGCCCAAGGCGTCTTGCGCTGCACTGGGACGTGCTGGCTGAGTGCCCGGCCGAGCCCTGCGCCGTGCTTGGCGCGCTGCCGCTCCTGCCAGCGTAGGCGACGGGGCCTTGCCTGGGGCGTTGGGCTGCGTGTGCCGATCACGGTGGTCCTCGGCATGCGCTGGGAGTGATGGCGGCCAGGGCCGCCCGGTGCTCCACAGCGATCCAGCGGCCTACCTTGCAATGCGGGCAGCACAGGATCTCGATGGCGGCCACGCGCTGCATGAAGACTTGCGCGTGCGCGCGCGCCTGCGGGTTCGCCGCGGGCATCGCCAGCAGTTGCCGGGCCAGCGCGAGCCGCGCGGTCTTGGCTGCTGGGGCCAGCAGCCCATAGTGGCGAATGCGCTTGAAGCCCGAGGGCAGCACATGCTGATGACCGAGCGACTCAGCGCCGACAAGCACGTCGGCAGTAAACAAAACTTCATCGAACGCCAAGTGCCTGCCCTTCCCAAGAATTACATCCCCCGCGGCAGTCCTGCGCGCGCAGCGGCACGTGGCCCATTCGATCAAGACGCTGCGACACCGCCTGAGCTACGCGCTGCTCGCGCGCCTCGGGCAGTGCCCCTGCTGCGGCAGGGCAAGCGAACAGCGTCTGTTGTGACACAGCAAGATTAGGGCAACGCTGAACAAGTCCGTCGCGGGTCGCGTGTAGGTCGAGCACTACCTCGCGCACCCGCTGCTCGATGCTGCGCTGTGCAGGGCCGGCGGCAATCTGGGCGCATGACCGACGCACGGCGCCGCGCCGGGCGGCTGCAGGGGGCATCGGCAGCTCTGCGTGTGAACGAGTTAGCGCCGACGGGGAGTGACCGGCTGCGCACGGTCCGCACCGATTGGCAAGGCCCTGGCGCCTGGTTCAGAATCCGGGGCAATCGAGGAGGGTTCCTTATGCCGATCTTCGAGTACGCGTGCCAGCAGTGCGGGCATCAATTCGAGGCGCTGGTTCGCGCGAGCACCGTTCCCGATTGCCCGAGCTGCCACTCGACCGAGCTGAACAAGAAGCTCTCGGTTTTCGCTGCGGCGGGATCGAGCCCGCCGCAGCCGAGCTTCGCCTCCGGCCCTTGCGGGACTTGCGGCCACCCGGACGGGCCGGGGTCTTGCTCGCTTCAGTAGCGCAGATTCGCCCGCCCCGCGCGGCGCACCGCAGGGGCACGATGGGCGCTTGACGGATCTGCTGGCACCCGCTATATTTCCATCATTGCCGAAATATAGAAGGAAGTGTCGTGGCCAAACGAGACGATTCGCAAGCCGTCGCACGCTACGCCGACATGCTCTCGGCCATGGGAACCGAACCGCGCCTGCGAATCGTGCGGCTGCTGCTCGCTGCAAATCCGCAGGGTTTGGTCGTCGGCGACATCGCTGCCGAGTTGCAGATCGGCGGCTCGACGCTCTCGCACCATCTGGACAAGCTGAAGAACGAGGAGCTCGTCAACGTGCGCCGCGAGGGGACCTTTCTCTGGTATTCGGCGAACACGAAGGCGCTGCAGGCGCTGCTCGGCTTTCTGTATGCCGAGTGCTGCACGCGCAACAAGGCCATTGAACCGCAGGCGATCGTCTGCTGCACTTGAAGGAGATAGCGATGAACACCCCCATGGAAGTCAATGACGTCGTGAGGCAGAAATACGGCGAAGCGGCGACGCGGGTCGCGATGGGCTCGGCGAATGCGTGCTGCGGCGGCGCGCCCGATTGCGGCGGCGCGCGCGATCCCATCACGAGCGGCCTTTACGACGCCGCCCAATCCGGCGAAGTGCCCGAGAAAGCGCTGCTCGCATCGCTCGGCTGCGGCAACCCGACGGCGCTGGCGGAACTGAAGCCCGGCGAAACCGTGCTCGACCTCGGCTCGGGCGGCGGCATCGACGTGCTGCTTTCGGCCAGGCGCGTCGGCGCAGGCGGCAGGGCGTTCGGCCTGGACATGACCGATCAGATGCTCGCGCTGGCCGAACAGAACAAGCGCAACAGCGGATTGAGCAATGTGCACTTCCTGAAGGGCGAGATCGAGAACATCCCGCTGCCCGACAACTCGATCGACGTGATCATCTCGAACTGCGTGATCAACCTGTCGGCCGACAAAGACCGCGTGCTGCGCGAAGCGTTTCGCGTGCTCAAGCCGGGTGGGCGCTTCGCCGTGTCGGACGTCGTCGTTCGCGGCGACGTGCCGCCGGCGATCCGCAGGAGCATGGAGCTATGGGTCGGCTGCGTCGCCGGTGCGCTGTCCGAAGAGGATTACCTGAACAAGCTCGCCGCCGCGGGTTTCGAGAACGCTGCGATCGAAGTGACCCGGACCTACGGTGTGGCCGACGCGCAGGAATTCCTCGCGGGCCAGGGCGCCGAGATGCAGGAACTCGCCAAGCAGGTCGACGGCAAATTCGTCAGCGGCTTCATCCGCGCGGTCAAGCCGGCGCTGCACGCCGCGGCGGCGAGCGACGCGCCGGGGACGACGAGCAAGGCGACCGAATCGACGCACGCGACCAAGGCGAGCTGCTGCGCGCCGAGCTGTTGCGGTTCTTGAATCCCTCGCTCACGCAGCAACGCACCCTGCGCACCCGCGAGTCCGACCTCCATCAATTCGGCAGCGCGCCGCCGCCGCCATGGTGGCCGCACCGGCGTCGGGTCAGTGGCGCCGTGGCACCACCGCCGCAATGCCTGTTGACGATCGGAGCCGTCACTTCCGCGGCGCGGCGTACTCCATCGCGGAGAGGATCGCCTCGATCCGGCGATCGGCCACCGTACCCCGTGGCGACCAGCGCCGCGGACTCGGCAGGACTGCGGCCATGCGCGCCGCCTCCTCGCGTGTCAGCGAAGAGGCGCCCTTGCCGAAGTGGCGACGTGCGCCCGCCTCGGCGCCGAACACGCCATCGCCCCACTCCGCCAGGTTCAGGTAGAGATCGAGGATCCGATCCTTGGGCAGGCAGAGCTCGAGCACGAGCGTGAGGTACGCCTCGAGTCCCTTGCGGACGAAGGAACGCCCTTCCCAGAGGAAGAGATTCTTCGCGACCTGCTGCGTGATCGTCGATGCTCCGCGCAGCCGCCCGCCGCGCTCGGCGCGCTCGATCGCGTTCCCGATCTCCTCGAGGTCGAAGCCCCAGTGCAGGTAGAACCGGTCGTCCTCGGCGGCGAGCACCGCGCGGCGCAGGAGGGGGGAGATGCGCTCGCGCGCCACCACCGTGCGGCGCGGGTATGAAGGCTCCGCGCCGGCGCGCCAGCGCTGCACCGTGCGCTGGAGGATGAGCATCGTGGTGGCCGGTTCCACGAAGTTGAGGGGGAGCACGAGCACGAAGGGTCCGACCACGGCGAGCGCGAGCAGGATGAGCAGTGCGCGCCGCGCGCGTCGCCAGGCGCTCACGGCGTCGCGCCGGGGATGCCGCGCCACACCATCGCGTGAAAGCGACCATCCAGCTTGCGCGGCGTGGCTTCAGTGCGATGCTCGAGGAACCAGTGCATCATCTCCACCGCCATCGCCGCGCAAAGGCGCCCCGTGACGTCGGGTGGGAGGGGGAGCGCATCCGGTGCCGCCACGAGACTCGCGAAGCCGCGCGGCGATCAGCCGGCTGAGGTGCCCCACGAACACGTCGAGCACGACCTCCTGCGACCCCGTCCGCTCGAGGGCGCGCACTGGTCAGGCCGCACACCGCGGCGCGCTTGACCTCGCGGGTCACGGTGCAGCGGTGACGCCCAATGCAGCGCGCAGCGCCGGCCAGGCTGGCGCCATGATCGAGGAAGACTTCAATCTCGACGCGCTCTTCGACACTGAGGTGTGAGTACTTGTGGTTCATCTGTGCAACCCGATCTGGGGATCACTTGTTGCACTTCAATTCTGAGACTGCGCTAAGCCATAACGATCGTAGCGAAGGGCACGCACGGTCGGGACAGTGGGCGAAGCAGCGCTTATCGTAAGCGCTCGCTCGGTTCCGCGTCGCCTCGTGGCCGGTATTCGGAATGGGAAACGGAGCTGATGCACTCGGTGCTCGAACCGAGGCGCAAGGCGCAGCGTCCGGCTCGCGCAGGACGCGCTAATATGGGCGCGCCGAAATGGCCGAGCATCAAACCGAGGAGCAATCGATGATCAAACTGACCCTTTGCCTGGCAGCGGCCGCGCTGGCCGCCGGCTGTGCAAGCACGCCGCTGCCGGCGTCCACTGCAGGCAGCGTAAAGATCACCCCGCTGGGCAGCCACGACGGCGAGTTCTGCGCCAGGGACCGGGCCCTGGTGCTGGAGGACCCCGATGGCACACGCGTCCTCTACGACGCCGGGTTCACGGTGCGCGGGCCGAACGACCCGCGCCTGGGCAGGATCGACGCCGTGCTGCTGACCCACGTCCACGGCGACCATCTCGGCCCCTCGCATCAGCCCGCCGCCAACGCCGGCGTGTGCGGCAACCCGGACTTCTCGGTCAGGGCCATTCCCAACTCCAACACCGTCAACATCACCGTCGGCCACCAGGCCAAGCTCATGGTCGGCGCCGAGATGGGTTCCTTCTTCGCGGCGAAGGTCAGGGCCGCAGGGGGCAATCCAGCCCTGGTCCAGCTCGTGCGCTACGGTGCCTCGGCCAAGGTGGGCGGCGTCAGCGTGGCCACGGTTCCCGCAGTGCACAGCAATGGCCTGGCGCCGGAGTTCCTCGACAAGAGTTACGCCGACGCCTTGCAGGCGAACGGCCTGACGGCATATCTGGGCCCGCCGAGCGGCTATGTGCTGGGCTTCAGCAACGGCCTGGTCGTCTACCTCTCCGGTGATACCGGCATCACGGCCGAGCAGGAAGTCGTCGTGCGGCGCCACTACAAGGCCAATCTCGCGGTCATCAATATCGGCGACGTATTCACCACCGGCCCGACCGAAGCAGCCTACGTCATCAACGAACTGGTCAGGCCCACCTCGGTCATCCTGTCCCACGCCAACGAGGTGGGGACGATTGGCGGCAAGGTCGTGCCGGGCACCCGCACCGACTCGTTCATGAAGAAGGTCGGGATGCCGGCGTACGTGCCGCTGAGCGGCAAGACGATGAGCTTCGACGGCAGCGGCAAGTGCGTGGCCGGTTGCTAGGAGCGGCTCGGGCTACTGACGGCGCAAGCGCTGCTCTGGGGTTTGGCGACGTTCATTGCTTTCTTTGACCGCCCCAGCAGCGCAGCGTCGAGCAAGGGATGGGCGAGGTAGCGCGCGAGGTAATCACGCTCGCTGCGCCCGCCCTTGGCTCTGATCAGGTCCACGAGTGCGCTGCGCGCTTCGTGCGGCCACGCGCCCAGGTCGAGCAGGGTGAGGATGGGCGCGAAGCGGCGCCACGCTTCGCGCTGGTTGGGCGAGAAGCCGCGCAGCCTCGCCAGGCCGCAATGGCGCAGCAGCTCGCTGC
>JBAQUQ010000420.1:0-33309 GCA_049297615.1 Burkholderiaceae bacterium | reverse complement strand
CTCGAGGCCGCGGATCGCCGCGAGCTGCTCGCGCGTCGGGCCGAAAGGCTCCCACTTGCGTGCCGCGTACCACTTCGCCACAGCGGCCGAGGTCTGGGCGTCGTACACGCCGTCCACCGCGCCGGGCGCGAAGCCCAGCCGCATGAGCGCCTGCTCGAGCTGCAGCACATCGTCGCCCGAGATGCCGGGCGCGAGATCGCGGTAGGCGGGCGCCCGGCCCCGAAGGATGAAGACGGGACGGCCCGAAGCGGTGAGGAGCACGTCGCCTTCGTGCAGTTGGCGGTTGCGCAGCGGGAGGGTGGCAATCAAGCCGGGATTCGCCTTGAGCGCCGAGGGCGCAATCGAAATCTTCTGCGGCAGTCCGAAACGGCCCGTGCCGCGCGTGACGATGTTGGAACTCAGGACGCGCTGTTCGATGGGAACCAGGATCGGCGAGGGCTGCGGCGGCGCGGTTCGTGCCGCGGCGTCGGCGGGAGACTCGATCTGCGAACCCGCGAACCATGCACCCAGGGCAATCGCCGCCGCGAATCCAAGGGCCGAGGTCAGGGCGACGGTACGCTGTCCAGCCATGGTTTCAGTGTCGGGTAGTCTGTCGACACCGCACAGGCCGCCGCTTGCTTCAAGGCAAAGGCTGCGCGGGGGTGGTCGGGTCGACGGCGATGGTAGCGCCTTGCGCCAGCGCGGCGGTGTGCGGATCGATCTGCGCGGCCCCGCTCACTTGCCCGGCTGGCTCTTGATATTGCCGTACTTGACGAGCTGCAGGTCCCCGTCGCTCACGAGCCCGATGCCCGGCGCGTGGTACTTGTACTCGGTGACCAGGATTTCGATGGCCGAACCCTCCTTGACCTTCATGCATCCGGTGAACGATCCCGCGGGCGTCTTGCAGGTCTCGGTGAGGCTCTGTATTTCCGCCCGGTCCATCGCGACTCCGGGGGCGACCTCCTGGAAGTACCTCATCTTCAGCTTGGGCGACCCCGGCATCATCAGTCCGGCCTTGTTGCCGTTCACGCCGGCGTGCCAGGTCCCGTCGTGTTTGACGACCTTGCCGTTCTCGTAGAAGTCGACGTCTTCGCCGAAGTAGAAAACGTCCTGGGTCTCCGCGCAAAAAGCGAAGTAGTTCGTCGCGACTTCGTACAACTGGCCGTTCTTCCATTCCCTTTCCTCGACGACCCGGGTCTCGACTCCGCCCACGATCTTGGTTCGATCGAGCACGATGATCTCGAGCTTGGTCCCGCCGCCTTCGAGCACGAGTTGATGGCCGGGTTCGAGGACGAAATACGGATTCTTGCCCGTCGTCTGCAACTTGCAGTTCGAAAGCGCGGCAAATTCAGTCTGCCACCCTGAACCTCCGTCTTTCACCTGCGCGACGACGGCGACGCCCGCGACGACTGCCGTCGCGAACAGAACCCAGTGCAGTGGTCGAATGGTCATGGGCACTCCGATGGTTGGACCTGGGAACCTCGTCGAGGCATCGATGCATTCAGAAGCGGAACAGGACGCCGATTTCCGGGGCGATCTGGCGGTCCTTTTTCGTCAGGCCGAAGCCGCTGTTCAACTTGAGCATCACGTCCTTGCTCAAGGAGTATTGCAGCTCGCCGACGACCGAGAGTTCCGTCTCTTCGCCTTCGAGGGTCAGCGCGACAGTCCACTTCGGCGACAGCTTCTTCAGGTAGTCGATCGCGTACTCGCCGAACTTCGTCTCGCGGTCGCCCCGGTCATGGTTGATCTGCCCGCGCAGCGTGAAGGTTCCGAACGGGTAGCCCTTGGTCACGATGACGCCGCTGGCGAATTCCCAGGCCTGGGTGCCGAGCAGCTTCTTTTTCTTCTGCAGCGGAAACACCGTCTGGAAGGCGAACGTGATCTCGGGCCGCGTTGCGGTTTCTTTCGCATAGCGCCAGCGCAGCTGGGCTTCCGTGTCGCCCAGGCCCGACTCGCGAATCTCGGTGGGCACGGCCGCGACCGGATCGTTCGCCGCCTTGGTGAACTTGACCTTGCCGTGCAGGGCGGATTCAAACTCGAACATCAACGAGTCGTTGAATGCATAGCCCAGGAAAAGCAGATACTCGTGCTCGACCTTCTTGCCCAGAAAGTCGACGTCGCCCACCAGGCCGAAGTCGCTCGCCTTGTATTCGAAGTTCTTCGTCTGCGTGTACTCGTAGAAGGGGTAAAAGATGAACTCCTTGGGGCGGATATAGGTCGCGAGCAGGGACGTGCGGATGCCGTCGCCGCGATCGGCCAGGTAGTCGGCCTGCTGGGCGATGACGGGTTGCGCAGCGCTCGTGAACAACGCTGCCAGCAAGGGAGCGACGCCGCGGAACCAGGTGTGCTTCATTTTGCAGCGGTGCGGAATGAAGTTTCGACGTACGAGGCATTGCCGTCGCGCCCGACGGTGCCGATGGCAACGATGTACTTGGCTGCGGGCACGAGCAAGCGGTCGGGCACCGAGAACGTGGTCGCGCTGCCGGCCAAGGCCGCCTGAACGACCTTGACACCGGCCTCGTTCTCGATCGTGACGAGGCACGCTGCCAGGTCCTTGGGCGCCGCCCAGCGCAGCCGCAGCCCATTGACGGGCACGTTCTGGTCTTCGGGGCCGGGGCGAATCTGGCTTGCCGTCCCCGGCAGCTTGTGGCTCAGCGTGGCCGACCCGCTGAAGGCCGAGCCGGCGACGGTGTTCGCCGTGAACATGTACTTTCCGGCCGGGAAGTCGGCCTGCAGGCCGGCCAGCAGCTTGGGCTCGGGCGTCTCGAGCCGGATCGTCCTCATGCCCAGCTTGTTCGGCGCCTTGAAGTCGATCACGACCCGCCCGTCGGGCGCAGCCACCTGCAAGCTGGCCAAGCCGGTGTCGCCCCCTGTAGCTTCGAAGACGACCTCGAAATCCTTGTCGGTGGCGTTCTGTTCAACACGCACCGCCAGGTGGCTGAACTTGGCGTCGGCCAGGGTCGCACCGGCGGCTGCCGTGGCCAGCGCGCCGATGAGGGCAAGGAGTTGCAGCTTCATGGTTTCTCCCGGTGCGCCGCTCAAGCGGCAGCCAGGCGCAGGTCAGGCTGGCGTGGTGCACGCGCGCGGACCTGTGAATACAGCGCGGGCAGGACGAACAGCGTGAACAAAGTCGAAGCCACCACGCCGCCCAGAATGACGATGGCAGTCGGCCCGACGATCTCGAGTCCGGGGACACGGCCGAAGACGATGATCGGCAACATCGCGCCGATGGTCGCAGCCGAACTCGCCAGCATCGGTGCGAGCCGTTCGCGCGAGCCGCGCAGCACCGCGCCGAGATCGAAGGCCTGATGCTTCTCGAGGTCGTGATAAGCGCTGATCAGCAGCACGGCGTTGCGCGCGGCGATGCCGAGCACGGCGAGGAAGCCGATGATCGAGCCGAGCGACATGACGCCGCCGCTCAGCGCCACGGCCAGCACGCCGCCGGCAGCCGCCACCGGAATCGCCAGGAAACCCACCGCGGCCTGGGCCCAGCTGCGGAAACACGCCTGCAGCAACAGGAAGATGCCGATCAGGCAGGCGATGCCCACGCCCAACATGCGGCGCTGGACACTCTGGCGCTCCGCATACTCGCCCAGGATCTCGGGGTGGTATTCGAGCGGGAACTTGATCTTGTCCAGACGGTCTTCGACCTCGTCCATCACCGAACCGAAGTCGCGCCCCGCCACGCTGGCGACCACATCGACATACGGAGCGATCGCTTCGTGGCGGATCACACTCGGCGTCGACACCATCTGCAACTTCGCCACGTCACCCAGGCGCGTGGACTGGCGATCGGATTTTTCGACCCACAGATCGCTCAGGTTCGTCATGCTCTGGCGCGCCTCGGGGGCGCCGTGCACCACCACTTCGTAGATCTTCTGTTCCTTGAACAGAAAGCCCACCACCAGGCCGGAAAACACGGTGGCCGTAGCGCGCCTCACGTCGCCGGGCTTGACATTCGCATGACCGGCCTTCTCCAGGTCGACTTTGACTTCGAGCGTCGGCTCCTCGATCTGCCCTTCCGCGTGCAGGTCGACAATGCCCTTGATGCCCGCAAGCGCCAGCCGCACCTCTTCGGCCTTCTGGCGCAGCACTTCGAGCTTCTGCCCGTAGATGCGCACCACGATCGGCCGGTTCGCCCCGGTCAGCACTTCGCTGACCTTGTCGCGCAGGTAGGACTGCAGGTTGTGCTCGACTCCCGGATAGCCGTCGATCGTCTCGCGAATCGCCGCGATCGTCTTGTCGTAGTCGGCGTTCGGATCGAGGCCGACCCAGATCTGGCTCGAATTGACACCCACGACCTGGTCCCCTGAAATCGCGCGCCCCACATGGCCGCCGACCGAGCGAACGCCGGGCAGGGCACGCAGCTCCTTACTGACGCTGGTCGCGATGCGGTGCGTTTCAGCGCGCGAGGTGCCCGGCGCCGTGGACCCGTTCACGAGCAGTTCGCGCTCCTTGAAGGTCGGCAGCAGGGTTTGCCCGAGCAGGGGCAAGACGGCGAGGCTGACCAGGACCACGCCACCAGCGGCGATGTAGGATTTGTTCGGAACCGCGATGACGCGTTGCAATGCCGCTTCGTAGCGCTCGCGGATGCGCGCCGCGAAATGCGACTCTTGCGCCGCACCCGTCAAGCCGCGCGCCAGCAACAAGCTCAGCGCCGGAGTGACAGTCAAGGCCACCAGGGTCGACGCCAGCACCGCCAGCACATAAGCCAGCGCGAGCGGCGTGAAGAAGGCGCCGGCCACCCCGCCCATCACGAATACCGGCACGACGGCCAGGATGATGATCAGGGTCGCGTAGGCGGCTGCGCCGCGCGTCTTCGCGACGGTCTCGTAGATCACGAACATCATCGAGCCGTCTTCGGGCTTGCGTTCACGCAGGCGTTGCGTCAGCTTGTCGACGCCGATGATGGCGTCGTCGATGATCACCGAGAGCGCCACCACCAGACCGGCCAGCACCATCGTGTTCAGTGTCGCCCCCAGCAGGTACAGGGCAACCGCCGCGGCGAGCAGGGAAAGCGGGATCGCCACAACGCTGACCAGGGCACTGCGCCAGCCGCGCAGGAAGACGAGGACGACCCCGACCACGAGCACAGCGCCGGCCAGCAGGGCCAGGCTCAGATTCGAGATCGATGCGTTGACGTAGGACGCGAGGCGGAACACGTTGGCGTCGATTTGCACGCCGGGAAGCCCGCGGCTCAGCTCGGCCAGGGCCTGGTCGACGCCGCGCGTCACCTCGAGCGTGTTTGCCGATGGAAACTTCTCGATGACGATCATCAGGCCATTGCCGCTCTTGTTCAACGAGTCGCCGATCAGGGGCGGGTGCGAAAACGATACTTCGGCGACTTCGCCCAGAGCCAGCGCCTTGCCGGTGAGCAGCAGGTGCATAGGCGCAACCGCCACCTTGGCCATGTCCTCGGGCCTTTCGATCGGCATCGCATGCTGCACGCCCAGGCGCTGATTCTTGTTGTCGATCCAGCCGCCGGTGCCCGGCGACGAGCCCTTCAGGAAGGTCAGCGGCGACACCCACAGCGAATCGCCGGTGGCCGCGATGATGTCCTCTTGCGTCACCCTGGCGTCGCGCAATCGATTCGGATCGATCTGCACGTGCAACTGGCGCAGGCGCTGGCCCCAGATCGCGACGTTGGCCACGCCCGGAACGCCCTGCAGCCTGGGTTTGACGGTCCAGCGCGCCAGCAAGGACAGCTCGGTGGCTTCGACCTTGTCGGAGGACAGCCCGACCATCATGAAGCGGCTCGTGGCCGACATGGGCTGCAGGATGACTGGCGGCGACGCGACATTGGGCAGGGTGTACGCCAAGGTCAGGCGCTCCTGGATCATCTGGCGCGCCTTCAGGATGTCGGTACCGCGCTCGAAGGTCATCAGGATCGACGACAGGCCGGGCACCGATTCGGAGCGGATCGACTTGAGCCAGGGCACGCCGCTCAGCAGCTCTTCCAGGTTCAGCGTGATGAGGCCCTGCACCTCCTCGGCGGACAGGCCGAGCGCTTCGGTCTGCACCTGCACGATCGGCGGCGCGAACTCGGGAAAGACGTCGACCGGCATCTTGCGAAGTTGCAGGCCACCGAAGCCTACCAAGGCAATGGCCGCTGCCAAGACCAGGTAGCGCATATTCAGGCTAGAAGCGATGATCCAGCGAAACATAGTTATCTCCCAGGTTGATCAGTACGGCTTCACTTGCCGAAAATCTCGGTACCGAACAGCAGTGACGCGCCGACGCTCACCACCGTGGTGCCCACCGCGGGGCCTTCGGACAGCACGGCCAGGTCGCCGGCGACGCGCTCGACCGCAATCTTGTGGCGTTCGAACACCAGCGGCTTGGGCGAGACGTAGACCCATGCCGTGCCCTTGCCGTCGTAATACACAGAGCTGTACGGCACGACCTTCTGCTTTTCTTCGACGCCCATGAGGGGCAACTCGACGCGCATCCGGTTGTTGACCATCAGGCCGTGATCCTTGCCGGGAACGACGTAATACACCGACAGCATCGAACGTTTCGGGTCTTCGGTGGGCGCGAAGCCCGAGGGCTGCGCGAGCACTTCGCCGCTCAGCGCGTCGCGGGTGCTCAGGGCAAACAGGCGCGCCGGTTTGTCCTTGGCGGTGCGCTCCCACTCAGAGGCAGCCATGTTGACGAGCACCCACACATCACCCGCGGCGGCGGCCTTGGGCGCGGCGGGCTTCTCCATCGGTGCCGCGATCGTCTTCAGCGCCGAGGAGGACGGTGCTGCGCCCTTTGGCCCAAAGCCGCCGAAGTTCGCCGTGTTCGCCGCGCCCGACTGAGGCGCCTGGCCGAAAACACCGCCCTTGGGGCCGCCGGGCTGTGGCATCGATTGCGGGTCCATCGGTGGGATCACCAGGCCGCCCATCATCTGGCGCCGCACGACAGTCTGTTCGCTGACCTTGCCGGTCGCGATTCCGAGTCGTTCCGCCGCCTTGGCGGTCAGCGTGATGCGTTTCACCGTGCTGCCGGGGATTGCCTCGAAGCTGACCGGACCCGCCTTCTTCACCGGGTCGGCCGCCTGGGCCTTGACATAGACCAGGGCCATTGCTGCCATTACCGCCGAGGCAATCACGCTGTACACGAGATTTCGATTGCCACGGAGCGCTTTGGAACTGCCATAGGATTGCGTATTCATGCGATTAACTCCAGTCAACAAGTGTTCTCAACAACCAACTCCATCGATCAACAAACTTCGAAGGCCGATACCCTCGTCCAGGTCCTTATGTCAGTGCCGGCTGCCCCGACAGCTCGACCGGCTTGCGGTGTTCGATCGAGCCCAGCCGCAGGTACAGCAGGGGCACGACGAACAGGGTGAGCAGGGTCGACGTGACGAGACCGCCCAGGATCACCACGGCCATCGGGTGCTCGATTTCGTGGCCCGGGATGCTGCCGCGAACGATCAGGGGCACCAGGGCCAGTGCCGTGCACAGGGTGGTCATCAGGATCGGCGACAGGCGCTCGCTGGCGCCGCGCATGACCAGGGCGAGTCCGAAGGGCTCGTGCTCCTCCTGTTCGATATGCCGGTAGTGCTGGATCAGCAGGATGCTGTTGCGCGCGGCAATCCCCAGTATCGTGACCATTCCCACGAGTGAACCGAGCGAGATGACGCCGTCACCCGCATAGGCCGCGAGCACGCCGCCCACCAGGGCCGCCGGCAGGGCCAGGAAGATCAGGCCGGCCAGGCGCCAGCTGCGCAGCGAGGCATGCAGGAGCAGGAAGATGGCAAAGCCGACGGCGATCGAGGCTCCGAGCAGGTTCTGGCGCGCCGCCTGGCGCTCCTTGTACTCACCGAGCAGGACCGCGTAGTTGCCCAGCGGGAACTGGATCTTCTCGAGCCGGGCCCCGACTTCGTTCGCCACCGAGCCGAGATCGCGCCCCTTCACATTGCCGTGCACATCGAGGCGGCGCGAATTGTTTTCGCGGCGGATCTTGTTCGGCGTCGTCTCCATCGTCACGTCGGCGACTTCGGCGAGCCGGACCCTGCCGCCGTAGGGCGTGTCGATCAGGAATTCCTTGATGTCATCGACGTTGTCGCGCGTCGACGCGGCGGTCCAGACGAATACGTCGTAGACCTTGCCGTCCTTGTGGATGTCGGTGACCTCGAGGCCCGACATCAGGTAGTTCACGACGCGGCGCACGTCGCCCGGCTTGAGGCCGTAGTGCGCGGCGACGTCGAGCTTGACCTTGACCTCGACCTGCGGAACGCCCACCGACTGCTCCATGTGCCAATCGATCAAGCCCGGGACGTCCTTCATCGCTTCCTCGATCAGATGCGCGCTCTTGCGCAGACCGGCCAGATCGGGCCCGAAGACGCGAACGACAACCGACTCGCCGGCCCCCGTCAACACCTCCTTGATGCGCTCTTTCAGATAAGTCTGCACGTCGCGGTACAGCCCCGGGTAACCGGCCACCGCCGATTCGACGCTGGCACGCGTCTTGTCGTAGTCGGCATTCGGGTCGACGCTGATCCAGTTCTCGGTGAAGTTGATGCCATAGGGTTCGTCGCCGCCGACGGCACGCCCGATATGCGCGCCGAAGTTGCGCACTCCCGGAATCGCCCTCAGTTCACGGCTGGCCGTCTGGGTGATGCGGAAGGTTTCCGGGTGCGAGGTTCCCTCGGCCGGAACCCAATGCATCAGGAAATCGCGCTCCTTGAACTCGGGCAATAGCGCCGCGCCGAGGAAGGGCCAGACACCCAGGCCGGCGATCACGATGACCGCGCCGGTGACGTAGACGACGCGCGGGCCTTTGATGACACGCGTCAACATGGCGGCGTAGTGGCGCTTCAGCCAGGGGACCAGGGGCGACTCGCGCTTCTCGGTGCCGGCGCGATTCAGGAGGATGAGGCACAGTGCCGGTGTCACCGTCAGCGCCACCAGCATCGAGGCGAGCATCGCCAGGATGAAGGCCAGCGCCAGAGGCTCGAAGAATGCCCCCGCCAGGCCGCTCATGAAGAACACCGGCGTGACCGCCAGGGCGATGACCAGGGTCGCCTGCCAGATCGCCGGGCGCACTTCGAGCGAGGCTTCGAGGATGATGCGCGCGGTGGACTTGGTGCTTCCCGCCAGGCGGTGCTGGCGCAGCCGCCGTATGACGTTTTCCACGTCGATGACCGCGTCGTCCACGACCGAGCCGAGCGCGACGACGAATCCCGCCAGCACCATCGTATTGATCGTCGCCCCCATCACGTAGAGCACGACGCCTGCCGCGACCAGGGACAGCGGGATCGCGATCACGCTGATCAAGGCGACGCGCCATTCGAACAGGAAGGCGCCGAGCACCAGGACGACGAGCAGGGAGCCGACGATGAGGGCGATGGTCAGGTTGTGCATCGACGTTTCGATGAAGGTCGCCGGCCTGAAGATCGTCGAGTCGATGTCGATGCCGGGCAGGCCGGGCTTCATTTGCTCGAGCGCTTGCTCAATGCCGCGCGTCACGTCCAGGGTATTCGCCCAGGGCAGCTTTTCGACGATCATCATGATGCCGCGCTCGTCGTTGATGACGGCGTCACCGACCAGGGGCCAGGTGTCGTACACCACATTGCCGACGTCGCGCAGCCGCGGCGGTTCGGCGCGCCGGCTCTTCAGCTCGATCGGCACCTGGGCCAGGTGTTCGATCGTAAAGACCGGCGAAGCGTTGTGGATGCTGATGCGCTGGTTCGGCGTGTCGATCAAGCCGTCGACGCGCGACTTGCCGCCCGAGGTGTAGCCCAGCATTCCCACGTCGAGCGCGTTGGACGTCGTCTCCATCACTTCGTCGAGGGTGACGTTGTGCGCCCGCATCAGGGCCGGATCGACCTGCACCTGCAAGGACTTGATGCGATCGCCCCACATCGGGATATTGGCCACGCCGGGCACCGCCATGAGGCGGAACTTGATCTTCCAGTAGGCGATCATCGACATGTCCATCTGACTCATGACCTTGGACGAGATGCCGATCTTCATGACCCGGCTGGTCGAGGACAGAGGCTGCAGGATGACGGGCATTCCCGAAGACTTGGGCAGCTCGGCGATCGCCAGCTTGAGGCGCTCGCCCACGCGCTGGCGCGCCTGCATCAGGTCGGTGTGCATCTTGAACAGCAGCACGACCTGGGACAGCCCCGTCACCGACGCCGAGCGCACGTATTCGACGCCCGGCACGCCGCGCAGCAGGTCCTCCATCGGGATCGTGATCAGCTCTTCGACCTCGTTGGCGGTCATGCCAGGCCCTTCGGTCTGGATTTCCACCTTCGGCGGCGCGAACTCGGGAAACACGTCGACCGGCATATTGCGCAACTGCTGCGTTCCGAACACGAGCAGGGTCGCGGCGAGCGCCAGGACGAGAAAGCGAAATTTCAGGCTCGAGCCAATGATCCAGCTAAACATTTGGTGATCTCCCTATGTCAGTCGAGCGTAGTAACTTGAATAAATATTCAATAAATAATCACGGCGAGCACGCTGATCCCCTTGTCGGCTCTCGCAAGCCGCGGGCGTGCATTCGTGCCTTCGTTCCTGTTATAAGCAGCCCCGGGGAAGAACACGCCGGCTCTTGCCTCGAAGCCGAGCCTCGTGCCGAACAGATTGCGGAACCCGAGAATCACGTCCAGCTCATGACCGACACGCTTGCTGTTGACGCCATTGGGTTGGTTCATTTCGGCCGTGATTCCAGAACTGCGGAAGTCACTGGCGGGGTAATTCGTCCTGTAGCGGTGCGCAACCAGGTCGACAAAAATACCTGGCGCGGCGCGGAATCCGAAGCCTGCCGTGAGAATACGGACATTGTTCAGCTCCACGTCTGCAAACTCTCCGTATCGCTTGAACTGGGTCACGCCGCAGAACCTCGTTTCGTTCGACTGCAGGTTGGTTTGGCGGTGTTTCTTGTTGATGGTGTCGTTTTCGTTTTCATCGCCACTGCCGAATGCCATGCCGAATGTAAGACAGGGCGCGAACGGAGCCTTCGGGAATCGATAGGTGCCGCCGAAATCCCAGGCTTTACCATGATTGATATCCCTCTGTTCGTCGCTGCCGCGCAGGATGCTCAATTCGGACCAATAGTTGAATTGATCCGATGGTATGCCGTAGGCACGCAGGCCGAAGAACCTGGGCCTGCCCTCCCAAGATGGGCTGTTCACATCGCTGTCGCTGCGCGCGATCGCGTAGGCGGCGAGTTTATGGTCTTCGATGCCGCGATACTCTGTATATAAAATGTGATTCGTAACGCTGGTTTTTACGGTTTGGCGAAACAGGTCGCCATCCCATCTATTTTCGCGCGAATAACTCATTTCGGTATCGATGTCACCAACCTTGAACCCGACGTGGATACCATCCATGGCAGAATCGTAGAGAAACAATCGTGGGTCTTCATAATTACGACGCCCGAGGGTGACAACGAATGGTTCCGGAAAATTCTTGAGTACGATGTTCGCCTGATCTATCAATAGCGAGGCTTTTCTTTTGTCGGCAGGCAAAACATCCCCGTTCGGCAGAAGTGTGACTTGCTCTTCATGGATACGAATCTGCTGCTCGAATGTGAACTCGAAGTTCAGGTCAATCGATGCTGTCGGCCGAACGGTTGTCAGAAGAAATGCAGTAGGCGCCGCGAAAATAAGATTGTCGCGGTTGCGGCTGTCGAGATCTGCATTGCGGCTGTAGGTGAATTCTGAATCGGTTCCGAACGCATAATTGAAACTCAATTCCTTCTGGATATCACGCGCCGCTTGCCTTGACGGACCAACCCCTTCCCTGGATCCTGCCTGCGGTATCTGAAACTGCGCCAGCCTGGTATCTGAATATGGCACGCGCCGCTCGGTCGGGATATATGCGTCAAGGCCGGAAAGCGCGAATCGACGCGGCAAGCGCGGCGCGCTGAACGGACCACCCAGGACGCCATTGCTGCCCGAGGCGCGCAGGCCGGAAGCGCTGTCGAGCGAAGGTTCGAGAGCAAGCTCGTCGGCGGCGGAGTCCGTTGCCGGATCGGCCACCGCTGTGCCCGCAGACAAAGTGAGGGCTGCTGCAATCACAGCGAGCGCTCCGGCTTGCATTCGTCTCATCGAACCCTCCTGGCTTTTTTCGAGCTGTCACTGATCAATGGTCGGCTTTGCATACGCCTTGCGCAGCGCCTCTACAAAGGCGGGACGATGCCGTCCCTGCCGATAAACATGAAACCCGCCGTGTACTGACCGTCCGCACCTTTCTGCGCGCCGGCGAACACATGGGCGCCCGGCTTGATCAGTTCGCGGTCGGCGAGTGTCATCTTGAGAACGGGCGCGCCGCGTGGCACTTCAACGTCCGTTTCCTCCAATTCCGTGGGGCCGTACTTGATCGACAGGACACGGCCCTCCATGTCGTCGACCCAGCCGTGCGCGATGATGGAATCAGGCGTCAGGTCCCACTTCTTGTGCCCCACGGCAATGCCACGCAATTGCTCGTCGATGACGCGCAGTTCGAAGCCCCGGTGCAACCAGCTCAACGAGTCCCGAACGATGGGGCTGTAGGAGTCGAGTTTCACGGCGACGGCACCCACATAGGTCCCGAAATCCACCTCGGTAAAACTGCCCTTGGCCAAGCCGATGACCGTCAGGTTGTCTGCAAGCATGAGGCGCAGCAACTTGCCGCTGCCATTGGCTTTGACGACGATCGCCCCCGCCTCGACCCGGGTGATCTGGCCGCGGATGTGTTCGGGTTCCGCGTCCTGAGCGTTTGCGGGTGGAGCCCAGGGCTCGAAGACCAGTAGCGCCGCGCCGAGCGCGAGCACGAAGAGGCGGAACTTCGAGCTTGATCCGATCATCCAGTTGAACATCAGCAATTCCCCTCTGTGCCAATCCAGCGACGCGCTTGGAGATGCGACCCAGCATTGCCAGCTCAGCCGCTTTCAGCCGACCTACCGTGCTGGTACCTTGTCTTGTGGGCAGATTCTTGTGGCGGGGCTGCGTAACACGATTGACGAAACGCAACCGTTCCCGACAAGGTTCTAGGGGGATAGCTGCGAGAAGCGCCGAAGCGTTCGCTATACGCTCGACATCGGCGTTCGCTTCCACAGTGCGAACCTGGGAGTTACCCTAACCGACCGATCAAGCTGATGGTGTTGGCGCAGCCCTGGGACAGTGTCGACACGCAAGCATGCGTGATTTCGCTGCACAAAAAAACAAACCCCTCCCGACCGTGACGGTGGGAGGGGCGGGTGGCTGACGCCACCGTTTGGGGCTCCGGAGGTAGAGGGTCCGGGGCTCCTGGAGTGCAGTGACTGCACCTCCGGGTTAGCCTGCAAGCAGGCAAGCCGAAGGTAGCGCAATGCGGCTCACAAATCAAGTCGAATCGCTCGATCGATGCGATCTTTTTTCTTCCGACGCCGCGGCCGCGCCGGTGCCGATGGCCTTGAAGGTCAGCTCGCCGACCCGGTGCCGAGCCCTGCGCGCCGAACTTGCGCAGCCGTCGCACCGGGCGTACCGAGAGCCGCGCCGGCACCGTCCAAATGCGCAATCGCGTTCGCGTAATAAGCGACCAGCTCGTGCGCATCGCTGGCCACGCAAAACAAGCCGCCGTCTTCGATCACCATGTGGCGTTGCACCAGCATGCGTAGCCCCACGCCGAAGGCGTAGTCCTGATCTTGACGCGGAATGTACTGGTGTGCGCCATGCGCTTGCAGGCGCGCCATGCGCAGGTGCATCGCTGCCTTCAATTCCAGTTCCGACCAGCGGCGCCCGGGCGCGTCGACGAACAGCGCCGCGACCAGCGACACCGGCAGCACCGGAATGACCTGGCCGATTTGCTGCATCAGGTGCTCGGCGACGCGCGTCACTTCGAGCTTGCGCTGCGCGTCGGGCAAGTCGGGGAAGCGCACGCCGTTCTCGCGGCACCAGGCGCGCATCGACAGCGGCGCGCCGAAGTTGACGCAGGCGTAGCCGAAGCGGTGCCAACTGCCGTTCAGCGCGCGCCAAAGCTGGCCGCCCCAAAAGGCAAGCAGGGTCCGGACCGCCTTGATGCGCCCGGGGCGCGGTGATTCAGGGTGGAGTTTCAGCAATTGCGTGCGGTCTTCCAGCACACGGTCGTAGTTCAGACCCACCGGCAGAAACACCAGGTCGCGCCGGCCGTCCGCTTCGCGTTCGTCGAAACCCTTGAGCATGTAGTCGAGCAGGCCGAAGCGCGGTGCGCGAATCTTGCCGTCGACCGTCAAGCCGCCCTCGGGGAACATGGCCTGCGTGACGCCGGCCTCGGTGGCCATTTGCACATAGCGCGACAGCACCACGCGGTACAGCGGGTCGCCCGAATTGCGGCGCACGAAGAATGCTCCCATCGCGCGAATCAATTGCTGCAAGCCCCAAATCCGCGCCCATTCGCCCACTGCATACGACAGCGTCACTTTCTCGGCGGCGAGGAAGGAGACGAGGATGTAGTCCATATTGCTGCGATGATTCATCACGAACACGAGGGTGGACTTGGGCGAAATTCCGCCCAGCAGGGTTTCGTCGGCGAAGCCGATTCGCACCCGGTACAACAGCCTCGCGATGGCGCGCGACAGCGAATAGCCGATGCGGAAATAAATATAAGCATTGAACGAAGGAACGATTTCCCGCGCGTAGCGCTCGATGCGGCGCTGCACTTGCGCGAGCGCCTCGCCGCTGCCAGCGGCGTGCTCGGCCGCGGCGGCCTGGACCTTGGGGTCATTGCACACGCGGTCGATCAAGGTCAGGCGCCGTGTCAGCTTGAACGAGGGCAGCTCGGTGGCCAGGCTCGTGTTGACACGCTCGACAACGCGGTTCAGGCGCCGGCGCAAGAACCAGCGTATGGCCGGCGCGAGCAGCAGCACCAGGACGCTCCAGCCCGCCAGGGTGGCGAGCAGGACCAGGAGCCAAAGGGGGACGACAACCGTATCGGTCATGGCATGGGGCCGTCGCAGCTTGGTTCGTGGTTCCGGGTGGTGTCCGATTCGACGCAATGCCGGTGCGGCGCGACGTGCCGTGCGCGATGATTACAGCATGGGAGGTGGCAGTGCAGGCACTTTTCGTTCACGGCATGGGGCGTTCACCGATCTCGGGTTGGCCGCTGCTGTGGCACCTGCGGCGCGCCGGGCTGAAGCCGCGCAGCTTCGGCTACCTGGTCAGCCTGGAAGACTTCGCAGCCATCGAGCGGCGCCTCGCGGCAAAGATTGCCCGGCTCGCCTCGCGCGAAGACTACGTGCTGATCGGCCACTCGCTGGGCGGCGTGCTGATTCGGGCCGCGGTGAATTCCTTGCCCGACGCCACGCGCCGGCCGCGCCACATTTTCTTGCTCGGGTCGCCGCATCGAGCGTCGCGGCTGGCGCAGCGCTTGGGGCGCAACCCCGTCTATCGCCTGCTCACGCGCGACTGCGGCCAATTGCTCGGCTCGACGCAGCGCATGGCAGCGGTGGGTGCGGTCGGCGTGCCCACCACCTCCATTGCCGGCGTGGCGGGACCGCAGCGCTACTTCACGGCATTCCCGGGAGAACCGAACGACGGCGTCGTGTCGCTGTCGGAAGTCAGTGCGCACTGGATCGGCGATCAGGTCCAGGTGCCCTTGATCCATACCGTGTTGCCGATGAGCACAAGCGTGGCGCTGACCATCCTCGAGCGATTGGCGTTCGACCGTCGCTCCATCAGCGCTGATCCAGGGTGATGATCACCTTCGCGCTGGTGGGGTGCGATTGGCAGCACAGCACGAAGCCCTGCGCCACTTCGTCGGCGCTGAGCGCAAAGTTGCGGTCCATGCGCACCTCGCCTTCGAGCAGTTTGCCCTTGCAGGTCGAGCAGACTCCGGCCTTGCAGGCATAGGGGACGTCCAGGCCGCTGCGGCGTGCTGCTTCGAGGATCGAGGGGTCGCTGAGAAGGAACTCGATGCGCCGGCCCAGGCCATCGATCACCAGAGTCACCTGGGCGTGGTCGGTGTCGGATTCTTCGACATGGTGATCGCTCGCGTCGGCCGAATCGCCGAAGCGTTCGACGTGAACCCGCTCATCGGCGATGCCCGCGGCGGCCAGGGCGGCGCAGACCGCCTCGATCATTCCGGCCGGGCCGCAGACGAAGGCCGAGTCGATGCTTGCCGCGGGAATCAGAGCCTCGAGAAAACCCGCCATGCGCGTCGCATCGATGCGGCCGTTGAAGAGCGGCGCGTCCTGTTCTTCGCGCGAGAACACATAGTGCGTGGCGAAGCGCGCGATATGACGGTTCTTCAGTTCGGCCAGGGTGTCGCGAAACATCGTGCTCGCCAGGCGCCGATTGCCGTAGATCAGGGTGCAGCTTGAATCCGGCTCGCGCGCCAGCGTCGTCTTGATGAGCGACAGCACCGGCGTGATGCCGCTGCCCGCAGCGACGAACAGGAAGTGGCGCCGTGCTTGCGGTTCGAGGGGGACGAAGAAGCGCCCCAGCGGCGGCAACACGTCGAGCGAATCGCCCTCGCGCAGGTTCGCAAGCGCCCAGCCCGAGAAAGCCCCACCCGGCAACAGGCGCACGCCCACTTGCAGCGGCGCTTGGCCCGGCGCGCTGCAGATCGAGTACGGGCGGCGCAGGTCCTGGCCGTCGACAAAGGTTCGCAAAGTCAGGTACTGGCCGGCGGTGAAGGCGAATGTTTCGCGCAGGGCTTCGGGCACGTCGAGGCCGACGATCAAGGCGTCGGCATCGCGCTCGACGCCGGCCACGCGCAGGCAATGAAAGCTGATGAGGCTCATCGCGCGAGCCGGCTAGATCGGCTTGAAATACTCGAAAGGCTCGCGGCACGCGAGGCAGCGGTACAGCGCCTTGCACGCCGTCGAGCCGAACGCCGACAGCTGTTCGGTGCTCGGGCTGTCGCAGCGCGGGCATCGCACGGGTCGCGGGTGAAAGCGCAAGGGCATCGCCGCGCGATTCTCGACGCTGCCCGAGGCTACCGGATGCGGCGCCGCGATGCCGTAGCGACGCAACTTCTCGGCGGCCTGGGGGGCGATCCAGTCCGTGGACCACGCCGGTGCGTACTGGAGCTCGATGCGCACGGCGCTCGCGCCTGCGCTGAGCAGAGCCGCGCGCAGCGCGTCCTGGATCACTTCGGTCGCCGGACAAGCCGTGTAGGTGGGCGTGACGCTGACGTGGACCACGCCGTCGTCGACGCGCAGACTGCGCACGATACCCAGCTCGAGCACCGACAGCAGGGGCAGCTCGGGGTCGAGCACCTGGGACAGCGCCTGCCAGGCCGCCGCTTCACTGATCGCCGGCACAGCTTGCGCCTCGCCCACGCCGCTCACCACACTGCCCCGGGGAAGGCACGCTGCACGGCCTGCATTTCGGCGAGCAGGTAGCCCATGTGCTCGCTGTGCCGTCCGGCTTTACCGCTGGAGCGAAACGCCGAGGGCTCAGGCAGCGCCAGCCCGGCTTCGCGCAGCACGGGCGCGACGCCGGCCAGCCACGCGGCCTGAAGCGTGCTCCACGCCGGCCCCAGGCCTTGGGCAGCGGCTTGCGCATCGATCGGATCATCGCTGAACCACTCCGCGGTGTAGGGCCACAGCTCGCTGAGCGCCTTGCTGATGCGCCGCTGCGATTCTTCGGTGCCGTCGCCCAGGCGCCGCACCCAGTCGGCGCAGTGGCGCCGGTGATAGCGCGTTTCCTTCGCGCACTTGGCGGCAATCGCCGCGAGCTGGGTTTGGCTCGATGTTTCGAGTGCCGGCCACAGCACAGCGAGCAGGGCGGACCACAAAAAGCCCCGCAGCAGGGTGCGCGCGAAGTCGCCATTGGGCAGCTCGAGCATCGTGACGTTGAAGTATTCGCGTTCGGGGCGTAGATACGCGAGCGCATCTTCGTCGCGGCCCTGGCCTTCCATCTCGCCGGCCAGGGTGAGCAGGGCGCGTGCCTGGCCGATGTGGTCGAGCGCGATATTGGCCAAGGCGATGTCTTCCTCGAGCACCGGTGCATGGCCGCACCATGCTGCGAGGCGCTGGCCGTGGACGAGGCTGGAGTCGGCGATGCGCAGGACGTACTGCACCTGCGGCGGTGCAATCTGGCTCACATATGGTCCAGGTCAGCCGGCAGCTCGTAGAACGTCGGATGCCGATACACCTTGTCCGCGGCGGGCTCGAAATCCATGTCGCGCGTGTCGGGGTCGCTGGCGACTATTTTGTCAGAGCGCACCACCCAGATGCTCGTGCCCTCCTGACGGCGCGTGTAGACGTCGCGCGCCATCTGCATCGCCATCGTTGCGTCGCTGGCGTGCAGGCTGCCGCAATGTTTGTGGTCCAGGCCGCTCTTGCTGCGGATGAAAACCTCCCACAGCGGGAACTCGCCGGCTCGGCTGGCTACGCTCATGATTGTCGAGCCGCCGTGGCGTCAGGCGCGTGTTTGGCCGCGTAGGCCATCGCCGCTTCGCGCACCCAGGCGCCGTCGTCCCAGGCAGCCACGCGCGCGGCGAGCCTCTCTTTGTTGCACGGGCCGTGGCCATTGATCACGTTCCAGAATTCCGACCAATCGATGGCGCCGAAGTCGTTGGCGCCGCGCCGGGCGTTCCACTTCAACTGCGAATCGGGCAGGCTCACGCCGAGCAGCTTGGCCTGGTCGACGCAGGCGTCGACGAACTTCTGGCGCAACTCGTCGTTCGAATTGCGTTTGATGCCCCAACGCATCGACTCCTGGCTGTGCGTCGATTCGGCGTCGGGCGGGCCGAACATCATCAGCGAGGGCCACCACCAGCGGTCCACCGCGTCCTGCACCATGTCGCGCTGCGCCGGCGTTCCTCGGGTCATCATCGTGAGCAGCGACTCGAAGCCCTGGCGCTGGTGGAAGGATTCTTCCTTGCACACCCGCACCATGGCGCGCGCATACGGGCCGTAGGAGCAGCGGCACAGCGGCACCTGGTTCATGATCGCCGCGCCGTCGACCAACCAGCCGATCACGCCGACGTCGGCCCAAGAAAGCGTGGGGTAGTTGAAGATCGAGCTGTACTTGGCGCGGCCGCCGTGCAGCGCCTCGACGAATTGATCGCGCGAGACGCCGAGCGTCTCGGCCGCGGCGTAGAGGTACAGGCCGTGACCGCCTTCGTCCTGGACTTTCGCGAGCAGGATGGCCTTGCGTTTGAGCGAAGGCGCGCGGCTGATCCAGTTGCCCTCGGGCAGCATGCCGACGATCTCGGAATGCGCGTGCTGGCTGATCTGGCGCAGCAGCGTCTTGCGGTAGCGCTGGGGCATCCAGTCTTTCGCCTCGATGAACTCGCCCGCGGCGATGCGCGCTTCGAAGGCGGCTTCGCGCGCCGGTTCTTCGGCGGACTCGAGCGCAGGCGCATTGCCTTCGACCTCGCGCGCCGTCGTGTCCATGGCTTGGGTGTACACGCGCCGTCCTCAAGCCTTGGGCCGCTTGTCGAGCACGCGTCGCGCCTTGCCGATCAGCGTGCGCTCGATCGAGTCGGGGGCGCCGACGTGGACCCGCGCGCTGACGCCGATCATCGTCTTGATGCGCTGCTGCAACTGCGCCGCTGCCGCGTCGCGATCCGAATCTATCGCGCCGGGCAAGACCTCGCAGCGCACTTCGATCTCGTCCAGATGCCCCTCGCGCGTCACGACGATCTGGTATTGGCCCGCGAGTCGGCCCTGCGCGAACACGAGTTCCTCGATCTGGGTCGGAAACACGTTGACGCCGCGGATGATGAGCATGTCGTCGCTGCGCCCGACGATCCTGCCCATGCGGCGCATGCATCGCGCCGTCGGCGGCAACAATCGCGTCAAATCGCGCGTGCGGTAGCGCACCACAGGCAGCGCTTCCTTGGTGAGCGTGGTGAGCACGAGTTCGCCTTCGCTGCCTTCGGGAAGCACCTCGCCGCTTTCAGGGTCGATGATTTCCGGATAGAAATGGTCTTCCCAGATCACCGGACCATCTTTCGCTTCGATGCATTCGTTGGCCACGCCCGGGCCCATCACTTCCGACAGGCCATAGATGTCGAGCGCGTCGATGCCGGCGTCGGCTTCGATTTCGCGGCGCATCGCTTCGGTCCAGGGCTCGGCGCCGAAGATGCCCACGGCGACCGACATCGCGCGCGGGTCGCGACCCTGACGCCGGAACTCTTCGATGATGACCTGCATATAACTCGGCGTGACCATGATGATGTCAGGCTTGAAGTCGACGATCAACTGCACCTGTTTCTCGGTCTGGCCGCCCGACATCGGGATCACGGTGCACCCCAGCCGCTCGGCGCCGTAGTGTGCCCCCAGGCCGCCGGTGAACAGGCCGTAGCCGTAGGCCACGTGGACGATGTCGCCGGCGCGCCCGCCCGAGGCGCGGATCGAACGCGCCATGAGCTGTGCCCAGGTCTCGATGTCGGCTTGCGTGTAACCCACGACGGTGGGCTTGCCTGTCGTTCCCGACGATGCATGGATGCGCACGACCTTTTCGCGCGGCACGGCGAACATGCCGAACGGATAGTTGGCGCGCAGGTCGGCTTTGGCCGTCAGCGGGAACTTCGCCAGGTCGGCGAGCGACTTCAAGTCGCCAGGCTGCACCCCCTTGGCGTCGAACGCCGCGCGGTAATGCGTCACGTTCGCGTAGGCGGCTTGCAAGGTCGCCTCGAGGCGGCGCAGTTGCAGCGCTTCCAACTCGTCGCGACTGGCTGTTTCGATCGCCTCGAGGTCGCCTGGGGCGGGCTGTTTGACGGGCATGGACGCCTGCGCAGGGTGAACGCGATACGGCGCGGGCTCAGGCTTGCACCACCGGGCGGTGCAGCCGGTGCGAGCGGCCTCGAAAGGCGGCGACCAGGTCGTCATTGCCATTGCGCACGTTCACGTCGCAAACGCCGGTGCGCTTGCCCTGGGACAGCATCGCGGCGTGCGCCACCAGGGTGTCGCCGAGTCGTCCGGCAGCCAGGAGCTGCACGTCAAAGCCGGAGGCCACCGTCATGTCGTTCCAGGAATTGCAGGCGTAAGCGAATGCGGTGTCGGCCAGGGTCGCGACCAGGCCGCCGTTGCAGATGCCGAAGCCGTTCAGCATATCGGCACGCACGGTCATCGCCACGCTGGCGCGTCCCACCCCGATGGCCACGACCTTCATTCCCAGCGCCTGCGCTGCCGCATCCTTGGCGAACATCGTGTCGCGCACGCGCTCGGCCAGTGCCTGCGGGGCGTCTAACGCCGGCGCCATCAGCGGTCCTTGAAGGCCGGTGCGCGCTTGGCAAAGAAGGCCGACACGCCCTCAGAATAGTCGCCGCTGTTGCCCAGGCGACGCTGCACGTCGGCTTCCAGGCTCAGCGCTGCGGACAGCGTCAATTGGTCGGCCTGGGCGAACGCGCGGCGCGTCTCGGCCAGGGCACGCACCGGCAGCGCCGCCAGGCGCTGCGCCAGCGCGAGGGCGTCGGCGCCGAGCGTCGCGTCGTCGACGCAGCGGTAGATCAAGCCGATGCGCTGCGCTTCTTCGGCGGGCAGCTTGTCGCCCAGCATCGCCAGTGCCAGTGCCTGCGCGCGTCCCACCAGGCGCGGCAGCAGCCAGGTGCCGCCGGCATCGGGGATCAGCCCGATCTTCGAGAACGCCTGGATGAACGAGGCAGAACGCGCGGCGATCACGATGTCGCAATTGAGCGCCAGGTTGGCGCCCGCGCCAGCCGCAACTCCGTTCACCGCGGCGACCACGGGCACCGGGAAATCGTGCAGCATCAGTGCCAGCGGCTTATAGCGTGCTTCGATCAGGGCGCCGATGTCCCTGGGCGCTGCGCCTGGCCTGGGGTCGGGGGCAATCGCCGCGTCCGACAGGTCCTGCCCGGCGCAAAAGCCGCGTCCGGCACCCGTGAGGACGACGCATCGCACTTCGCTGTGCTGCGCCGCTGCCTTCAGCTCGGTCATCAACGCATCGTGCATGGCGCCGGTGAAGCTGTTCAGCGCCTGTGGCCGGTTCAGCGTGAGCGTCAACACCGAGCCATCGCGGTGTTTCAGGACGGGGCTGGTGTCTTCGGGCATGTATTGGGCGGATGGGCGCGGCCAGTGACCGTGGAATTCGATCGATTGACCGGTCGTTCAAGGATCTGGACTGTATTTTGCTTGAGTGCTTCGAGCAAGCCAGATCGCCCCGTTTGTACGCCTGCCGTGCCACCGCGCGGGCGGGCGTGCAACAGCATGATCTCGGTGCTTATACCTATACCGGCGTCGTAATTCCGAATTAAAAGGCCCGAACGGCGTGAAGCCGCGCCGATCAAGGAGAATGGTCAACTGTGCATTACGTCACATTCCATGAACAGAGCGTTGTGAACCGTTCATCGGCGACATCGGCGCAAGGCCAAAACGATTTGACTCGCCAGAACACCATGCAGACCGCGACATTGCCTTTTTTCGTCGACCTCGTTGCCCGTACCGACGAGGCAAGACGTGCCTTCGAGACGAACAGCCGGGTCCTGGACATTGTCGCCAACGGCTTGTCGGTGGAACGCTATCGAAAACTCCTGCTCGAGCTCTACCACGTGGTATGGCACTTCAATCCGGTCTGTGCCGCCGCCGCATGCCGAATCACTGACGCGCACAAAGCGGTTCGTTACTACCTCTACGAGCACATGAACGAAGAAAAGGGCCACGAGGAATGGGTGATGAACGATCTGGCCGTGGTCGGCGTCGATGCGCAACACACCCTCGCCTACGAACCGTCCGAGTTCATCCTCGCCTTCGTCGGCTACAACTACTGGGCTGCCGACCGCAGGCACCCGCTGTCCGCGCTGGGCATGGTCTACACCTTGGAGGTGATCGCTTCGGTGTATGGCGGTCCGATGACGGCGGCGATCAAGGAGTCCCTGCTGCTCGAGGGAGACCGCGGCATTTCCTTCATCAGCTCGCATGCCGAATTGGATGCCTTGCACATGGCCGAGCTGCGGGTCGTGCTCAACGGCGTCAACGACGACGACGCGAAGAACGCGATCGTCGAATCGGCCTGCGTCAATTTCAGCCAGTTCGGGCGGGTCCTCGAAGCGATATGAACGACGTCCTGCGCAGGGCCATGCCGGCCGAACTGGACCGGACTTACCGCTACATCCGGCTCGACTGGAACCCCGAGTTCTCGATGCTGACGGCGCGCATGGGCGTCAAACCGATCCAGTGCTACAGCCTGGCCGCCCTGGCCGAATTGAGCCAAGTCTTCAGCGACATCAGCGCCAGCCCCGGCCTCGTGCGCCATTTCGTGACGGCATCCGATGTTCCCGGGGTGTTCAACTTCGGCGGCGACTTGTCGCTCTTCGTCCTGCTGGTTCGCGCGCGCGATCTCGAATCGCTTCGGCTCTACGGGCGCCGCTGTCTCGAACTCGTCTGGTGGTGGGAGAACGCCGCGAACATCGGCGTGCACACGACTGCACTGGTTCAGGGCGATACCCTGGGCGGGGGCCTCGAGTCGGCGCTGTTGCATCACACCGTCATCATGGAGCGTGGCGCTCAGGCCGGGTTTCCCGAAGTCCTGTTCAACCTGTTCCCGGGCATGGGTGGATGGAACCTGACGATCCGAAAAGCCGGTTTCGCCCTGGCCAACGACATGGTGCTGTCCGGCCAGATTTATTCCGCCGAGCAACTGCTGCGGCGCGGCTTGGTGGAATATGTGGCCGACGACGGCGCGGGCGAAGCCCTGCTCGATCAGTTCGTTCGCGGCCTCGAGCCGCGCTTCCGTGGAACCATGGCGGCGCTGCAGGCGCGCCGCATCGCAGCGCCGATTTCTTACGAGTCGCTGCAGGCCATCGTCGACCACTGGGCCGTCACTGCGATGGGATTGACCAATCGCGACATGCGTCTCATGGAACGCCTGGCCCGAGCGCAAATCCGCAAGGTCGGTGGTGCGAATGACGGCGCCGTCGAAGAAATCAAACGCATGGAACTCGATACCGCCTGGGGGGTCGAGCGTAGCGCAAGCAGCGAATGGGCGGCGCTCAGCCGCGCTTGACGGCGCCTGCGTTCAAAGCCAGTTGTTGAGCGTGTTCAGGAGGTGGGCGCGCGTGTAGGGTTTGGCGATGTGCGCGTCCATTCCGGATTCACGCGCGCGCACCGCGTCTTCATCGAAGGCATTGGCAGTCAATGCCAGGATCGGGATCCGCGGGCGCGCGAGACGCCGCTCGCATTCACGAATCTCCCGGGCAGCCGCATAGCCGTCCATCACGGGCATCTGGCAATCCATCAAGATCAGATCGACCTCGTTCGCGGCGAGTTGTTCGAGCGCCTTCGCGCCGTCGCAGGCCTCGATGACGTTCAGGCCCATCGAGCCGAGCATTTCACGTGCGATGAGTCGATTGACATCGTTGTCTTCGACGACCAGGACGGTTCCCTCCAGCTTGGTCTGGCCGTCCAGGCCAATCAGGCTCGAATCGCCGGCTGCGGCTTGATCGGGTGACTCGTCGCATTCGAGCACCAGGTCGAACCAGAAGCGCGAGCCCTCACCCGGCCGGCTTTCGACTTCGATGCGCCCGCCCATCGCCTGAATGATGCTTTGACTGATGACAAGGCCCAAGCCCGTGCCGCCGCGCTGGCGGGTTCGCGAACTCTCGACCTGGTGGAAGGGCTGAAACAGTTCCTGCTGGGCCTGCGCCGACAGCCCGACGCCCGAGTCCTGGACTTCGATTCGCAGTCCGGCCCACCCCGCAGGGGCCGGCCGCGCCGTGATGCACAAGCTCACGCTGCCGTGTTCGGTGAACTTGATCGCATTTCCGACCAGATTGAGCACGACCTGTTTCAGCCGTTGAGCGTCGCACAGCACCCACGGCGCAACATCGTCGGCCACCGTCATGGTCAAGCTCAGACCCTTGCTTTCGGCATTCGCACGAAACAAGGTGACGGCAGAGGCTGCCAGGGCCTTGGGTGAGACGGGGGCGTTGACCAGGTTGAGCTTGCCCGCTTCGATTTTGGAATGATCCAGCACGTCGTTCAGAATCGTCATCAAGGACGTTCCTGAGGAAGCGGCAGTGCGCACCAGGCGGCGCTGCGTGGCGTCCAGGCTCGAGTGGCGCAGCAGGTCGAGTGCCCCCAACACGCCATTCATGGGCGTGCGAATTTCGTGGCTCATCGTCGCCAGGAACTGGGACTTGGCCAAGGTGGCGGCTTCCGCAGCTTCCTTGGCCTTGGCCAGGGATGCATTGGCCAGGTCTTTTTCCAGGCTGTGGCGAATCGCGCTTGTCGTCGTGTCCTTGATGGCCAGTCCGGCACGGATCATCGTCCAGCCCAACAATGCGACCAAGGCTGCTGCGGAAAACGAGCGGACCTGCTCGAACGCCAGGCTGGCGCCGACGAATGCGCCGAAACTCAAGAGCACGAGCAACTGAAACGAACGACCGACGAGGGACATGAACAATACCCCCGTCGCGACCGAACCGATCGCGATGACGACGTAGACGATCGCCGACGATCCTTGCAAATACGGGAAGACGCCGAAGGAGCAGGTCGCCCACAGCAGCCCAGCCAGACTGGCATTGCCCTCCAGCCCACGCGTTGCCGCCTGCATTTGCCGCTCATCGAGGTCTTGTGCCTTGCCGTAGCGCCGCGCCAGCCGGTAGCGCCAGACGGCGACCGTCATGCCGATTGCAGCGGCAAGGAATGCGGTAGCGTGTGCCTGGACTGAAACTCCCAAGACCACGACGACGACCACGGCGAGCAAAAGCAGGGGGATGGTTTGCTCGGCATTGACCAGTGCCAGGCGCAGCAATTCGCGCCGCACCGTGGCGTCGATGCTCGTATCTGGCGTCCTGCCTGGCGTCGTGCCGGGCGTCGTATCGGGGGTCATTGCGGCGCGAAGCATAGCGCCCCCCGCCGCTGCCCCGCAGGATCAGGCCAGCGGCGTGCCCACCTGTTCTTCGTGCGAACGCAGCCAACGCTCGAGTTCGGGTTTGCACGAGCCGCACTGGGTGCCGCACTTCAGACGCTCCTGCAATTGCGCCAGGCGCGCCGCCGGCGCGCCGGTGCAGGTGGGAAGGGCCGCGGCGATCTGGTCTTCGCGCACGTCGAAACAGCTGCAGACCTGGCGGCTGCGCGCGACGATGGTCCCGGGGGGCCTGGCGCCCGCCACGAGCAACAGGCGGCCGTAGCCTCCCGCCGGAAGTTGATCCTGCAACAGCGGGGCGATCCAGCTTTCGGCCTGC
This sequence comes from Burkholderiaceae bacterium, assembly GCA_049297615.1. Lineage (GTDB taxonomy): Bacteria > Pseudomonadota > Gammaproteobacteria > Burkholderiales > Burkholderiaceae_C > JAEMQF01. Next base: position 7,291 of record JBAQUQ010000420.1, on the reverse strand, counting down.
GCGTCGCCCGCGAGCAGACAGGCCTCCAACCGGGCCTGATTGCCGGTCTTGCTCAAACGCATGCAACGCCGCTGGCCGCGGCGCTTGTCGGCATAGCGCAGCACATCGTTCGTGTCCAGTCCGAGCAAGGCCTCGATGCGGCCGAGCAGTGCGTCGCTGCGTGGCTCGTAGGCTGCGGCGCGAAACAGCACGCCGCTGCGCTCGCGGCCGAACGGGACGCAGGCCGCGAAGTCGAATTCCGCCAGCAGCGGCCTGAGTCGTTCGCGCGCGCGCAGCGCCTGGTCCTCGGCCAGCCACGCCATCGCGAGCAAGCGCCACGGCAATTCGGCTTTCATGATCTTGACGGCGCAGTGTTTGAGTTCGGGTTGTCTGGAGCTGGGGCAATAAGCCGCCGACGTGAGGGCGTTCACTCCGGCCAGGGGCGCGCCAGGCTTGGCCGCGCCCGAAACGAACTCCGAACCCCAATGCATGGCGATGAAACTCTGCGCCGGCGCGACTTCGCGGCTGGCGCGTGCCGGCAGCAGCAGGGAGCCGCGTCTGGACGTGACGTGCGCCAGCGCGCCTTCAACCAGGCCGAGGCGGGCCATGTCCTGGGGGTGCATGTCGATGCAAGGTTCGCCCGCATGGCCGAACAGCCGGCTCACCGTGCCGGTGCGGCTCATGCCGTGCCACTGGTCGCGCAGGCGCCCGGTGTTCAGCGAGAACGGATAACGCGCGTCGCGCGGCTCGGCCAGGCCCTGGTAGGGCGTGTCGGCGAATCGGGCAAGGCCATCGGGTGTGGCGAAGACGCCGTCCGCGTAGAGCCGCTGATTGCCCCGTGCAGCGCGGCTCGAGCCGCTGGCGTCACTCGAGTCACTCGCGCCGCTCGGATCACTCGGGTAGGGCCACTGCTCGGGCGCCGCGTCGAGCTTGGCAAAGCTCAGGCCCGTGATGTCGAGGTCGCGCCCGCGTGTGGACTCGCGGTGTTCCATCCATACCGCTTCGGCATCGTCGTAAGGGAACAGGGTCGGCGCGCCTTTGCGGATTCGCGCCTCCAGGCGGCGCGCAAAGTCCACGCCGATCACCCAGTCGTGGCGTGCCGCACCGGGCGCAGCTACCGCTGCGTGGACGCGGCTGATGCGCCTTTCGCTGTTCGTCACCGTGCCGTCTTTTTCGCCCCAGGTCGAGGCAGGCAGAAGCAGGTCGGCGAAATCGCAAGTCGCCGTGTTCGCAAAAGCTTCCTGCACGACGATCAATTCGGCGCGTTGCAGGGCGCGCCGCACCGTGGCTTGGTCGGGCATGGACTGCGCCGGATTGGTGCAGGCTATCCACAGCGCCTTGATCTCGCCGTCGGCGGCGGCCTGGAACATCTCGACCGCCGTCTTGCCGGGCTTGGCAGGGACATCGCGACCTTGACGATCCAGACCCCACAGTTGCGCCACTTCGGCGCGGTGCTGCGGGTTGTCCAGATCGCGATGTGCGCTGAGCAGGTTGGCCAGGCCGCCGACCTCGCGTCCGCCCATCGCATTGGGTTGGCCGGTGAGTGAAAACGGCCCGGCACCGTGTTTGCCGATCTGGCCCGTCGCCAAATGCAGGTTGATGAGCGCCGCGTTCTTCGCCGTGCCGCTGCGGCTTTGGTTCAGACCCTGGCAATACAGCGAAAGCGTCGGCCGGCGCGGCGTCGCGCCGCCTTGCGGCGCCGGGCTCTGCGATGCATCGCAACCGGCGAACCAGTGTGCAGCGCGCACCAGGTCGGGCTCCTGGATGCCGCACAGCGCCGCCACTTCCTTGGGCGGGTAGTCGCGCACCCTGGCCTTGAGCACGTGAAAGCCTGTCGTGTGCGAGGCGATGAAGGCGCTGTCGAGCAGGCCGTCCCACAGCATCACATGCAGCATGGCGTTGAACAGCGCCACGTCGGTGCCGGGCAGGATCTGCAGGAACAGGTCGGCGGCGTCGGCAGTCTCGGTGCGGCGCGGGTCGACGACGATGATGCGCAGGCCCGGGTTCGCGCACTTCGCGTCCTCGATGCGGCGAAACAGGACAGGGTGGGCAAACGCCGTATTCGAGCCGGCGATGAACAGGGTGTGGGCGTGCGCCAGGTCGTCGTAACACGCCGGAGGGGCGTCGGCACCGAGCGTGGCCTTGTAGCCCGCCACGGCGCTGCTCATGCACAGGCGCGAATTGGTGTCCACATTGTTCGTGCCGATCAGGCCCTTGGCGAGTTTGTTGAAGACGTAGTAGTCCTCGGTGAGCAGCTGGCCGGAGAGGTAAAAGCCCACCGCGTCGGGGCCGTGCTCGGTGATCACTCGCGCGAAAGACATCGCAGCGAATTCGAGCGCGTCGTCCCATTGCACTGCCTGGAGCGCGCCGGCGCGCTGCAGCCGGCGCTGCGGCTGGCGCAAGCGCGTTTGCAAGGTGACGTTGGCGCTGGCGCTCAGGTGCAGGGTGTTGCCCTTGCTGCACAAGCGGCCGAAGTTCGCGGGATGCTGCGGGTCGCCGCGCACACCGGTGATCTGGGCGCCGTTCGACTCCACGATGACGCCGCAGCCGACGCCGCAGTAAGGGCAGGTGGAGCGGGTCTCGCGCATCGTTCAGTGGCAGCGAAGCAGCGGGATCCCCCCGCCCGGCGGGGGGATGAAAGGGGGGTGCCCCCTTGCACCGCAATGCGGATCGCGCTTTGGCGCGCATCCGCAGTAAGGGCAGGTGGAGCGGGTCTCGCGTGCTGGCGGCGCGGCTGCTGTCATCGGCCGGTCTTGGCCTGGACGCCTTCGGCCACGAGCGCAGTCGTGTCCAGAGCCACGCGACCCAATTCGTCCAGGTCGAGCTGCACCGTGTCGCCGTCCATCCTGACAGCGAAGCGTGGCGTGCAGCCTTGGTCGGGCGCGCGGGCGCAGCCGTCGTGCAAGGCGATCGTCCAGTTGTGCAGCGGGCAGGCGACGCTCTCGCCGAACACGATACCCTGGCTCAAGGGCCCGCCCTTGTGCGGGCAGCGGTCGAGCAGGGCGAACACTTTGTCTTCGGCGCTGCGAAACAAGGCGACCGCGGCGCCGTGGCTGCGCTCGACGCGGCGTGCGCCGAGCGGGGCAATGTCTTGCAGGCGGCAGATTGCCGTCCAACGGCTCATGACGGCGCTTTGACGGGTTCGAACTGGCGCATGTCGATACCCGCCTTGTCGTGTTCGAACCAGGGGTCGGGCTCGCCGTCGAGCGCGAACTGCAGGCGCTCCCACAATGCCTTGCGGCCGGCTGCGTCGTCGAGGATTTTCTTCTTGACGTAGTCCAGCCCGACGCGACTGACGTAGTGCACGGTGCGCTCCAGATACCAACCTTCCTCGCGGTAGAGCTGCAAGAACGCGCCGCTGTATTCGAGCACTTCCGCAGAGGTCTTGAGCTTGCACAGAAATTGTGCGACCTCGGTCTTGATACCGCCGTTTCCGGCGACATAGATCTCCCAGCCCGAGTCGACGCCGATCACGCCCACATCCTTGATGCCCGACTCGGCGCAGTTGCGCGGGCAGCCGCTCACGGCGAGCTTCACCTTGTGCGGGGCGTACATGCGCCACAAGGCACGCTCCAGGTCCTTGCCCATCTGCGTGCTGTCTTGCGTGCCGAAGCGGCACCACTCGCTGCCCACGCAGGTCTTCACGGTGCGCAGCGCCTTGGCGTAAGCATGGCCGCTGGGCATGCCGATGTCCTGCCACACGCCCACCAGGTCTTGCTTCTTCACGCCGAGCAAGTCGATGCGCTGGCCGCCGGTGAGCTTGACGGTGGGGATCTGGTACTTGTCCACCGCGTCGGCGATGCGGCGCAACTCGGCTGCTGTGGTTTCACCTCCCCACATGCGTGGAATCACGGAATAGCTGCCGTCCTTTTGGATGTTGGCGTGGCTGCGTTCGTTGATGAAGCGGCTTTGCGGGTCGTCCTTGGCAAGCTTGGGCCAAGTGCTGATGAGGTAGTAATTGATGGCAGGGCGGCAACTCGCGCAACCATTGGGTGTGCGCCAGCTTAAGCGCCGGTAGACGCCGGCGATGCTCAGCAATTTCTCGCTGCGGATGGCCTCGCGCGCTTCGGCGTGGCTGGCGTCGGTGCAGCCGCACATCGCTTTCTTGGTCGGCGCTTTCGAGTAGTCGCCGCCGGCGGTGAACATCAACAACTGTTCCACCAGACCGGTGCACGAGCCGCAGCCGCCGCTCGCCTTGGTGTGCTTGCGCACCTCCTCCAGGGTGAACAGGCCCTTGTCCTTGATCGCCTTGCAGATCGTTCCCTTGCTGACGCCGTTGCAGCCGCACACTTCATCGCCATCGGCCATGGCGATGGCATTGCCTTCGTGGCCGGTGTCGCCGATGTTCGATTCACCGAACATCAGCTTGTCGCGGATGTCGCCGATCTTGCGGCCCTCGCGCAGCAGCTTGAAGTACCACGAACCGTCGACGGTGTCGCCGTACAGGCAGGCGCCGATCAGTTTGTCGTCGCGGATCACGAGCTTCTTGTAGACACCGGCGAAGGGATCGCTCATCACGATTTCTTCGCAGTCCCGGTCTTGCGCTCGGCCCGAGGCCGCGCCCATGAAGTCGCCCGCGGAGAACAAGTCGATGCCGGTCACTTTGAGCTTGGTGCTGGTCTGGCTGCCGCTGTAGCGGCCGATGCCGAATTCGGCAAGATGCGTCGCGCACACCTTGCCCTGCTCGAACAGCGGTGCCACCAGGCCGTAGGCGACGCCGCGGTGCGCGGCGCATTCGCCCACCGCATAGATGCGCGGATCGGTGATGGTCTGCATCGTGTCGTTGACGACGATGCCGCTGCGCTTGTCTGGCCCGCAGTGCAGGCCGATCTTCAGCGCGAGTTGCGTGTTCGGGCGGATGCCGGCGGCCATCACCACCAGGTCGGCGGGGATCTCGCTGCCATCCTTGAACTGCACTTTGGCGACGCGCCCGTCGGCACCGGCGAGCACGGCTTGCGTCTGCGCGCCGATCATGAACTTCAAGCCGCGCTGTTCGAGCGACTTTTGCAGCAGCTTGCCGGCTGTGTCGTCGAGCTGGCGCTCCATCAGCCACGGCATGATGTGCACGACCGTGACTTGCATGCCGCGATGCATCAGGCCGTTGGCGGCTTCCAGGCCGAGCAGGCCGCCGCCGATGACAACAGCGGATTTGTACTTGGTGGCTGCGTCGATCATCGCATTCGTGTCGGCGATGTCACGGTAGCCGATGACGCCCGGCAGGTCCTTGCCCGGCACCGGCAGGACGAAGGGATTCGAGCCGGTGGCGACGAGCAGGCGGTCGTACGGCGCTTGCGTGGCGTCGCTGCACTGGACGATGCGTCGGCGCCGGTCGACCTCGGTCACCGTCTTGCCCAGGTGCAGGGTGATGCCGTTCTCTGCGTACCACGACAGCGGGTTGAGCACGATCTCGGCTAGCGTCTGCTCGCCCGCCAGCACCGGGCTCAACAAGATGCGGTTGTAGTTCGGGTGCGGCTCGGCGCCGAAGACGGTGATGTCGTACAGATCGGGAGCGAGCTTCAGCAGCTCTTCGAGCGTGCGCACGCCGGCCATGCCGTTGCCGACCATGACGAGTTTCATTCTGTTCATGGGCTAGATAGAGCAATCGCAGTGCCAAGATTTGCTGCGCACTCTGGTGCCCGATGCACCTGGGCTGGGCGGGCACAGGCCTTGCAACGGCAATGACGCACACTGCGGCGCACGAAATCGTGCATCGCTGACCCATGAGTTTCGACCTCGACATCGGCTACGCCAGCGAATGCGGCCCGCGCGAAATCAATGAAGATTTCGTCGCGACGCGCAAGCCTGCGCCACAGGACGAGGGCATGGGTTTCATCTGCGCCATTGCCGACGGCGTAGCGGCCGGTGGCGACGGACGCATGGCGGCGCAGACCAGTGCCAAGACGCTGGTGGAAGACTATTTCGGAACGCCGCCGACCTGGGACACGAGCACGGCGCTGGACCGCCTGATCGTCGCGCAAAACAGTTGGCTTGCGGCGTACAACCGGCGCCACAAGGGGTCGGCGATGAGCACGCTGACCGCCCTGGTGTTGCGCGGCCACACCTGGACGCTCGCGCATGTGGGCGACAGCCGTGCTTATTTGTTGCGCGCTGGGCAGTGCCGCTTGTTGACGCAGGACCACGTCCTCGAACACGCCGACTTTCGCAGCCAGCTGACGCGCGCCCTGGGGTCCGACGACGCGATCCGCGTCGACTATCTGCAAGGCGAATTGCAGCGCGACGACTGTTTTGTCCTGATCACCGACGGCGTGCACGGCAAACTGGCCGACTCGCGCATCGCCTGGCTCGCCGGCCAAGGCAGCGCCGGCTTGGCGAGCAATGGCCTGGTCGCCGCCGCCCTCGCCGCTGGCGGCGCCGACAACGCCAGCGCGCTGGTGATCCGCGTGCACAGTCTGGCGAGTTCGCGCCTCGACGACGCGTTGTTGAACAGCCGCCAATTGGCGCCGCCCAAGCGCTTGAATGTGGGCGATTCGATCGACGGTTTGACCGTCACGGCGCTTCTGGCAGACACCGGCGTGCATGTGCTCTACCAGGTACGCGACAGCGTGACGCGCGAGTTGAGGGTGTTGAAGACGCTGCACCCCTCGCGCGTGGCCGATCCGCACGAGCGCGCCATGCTGGCCCATGAAGCCTGGCTCTGCACCCGGGTCACGGAGCGTCGCGGCGGGCGTGCCGACGCGGGATTTGTGCGCCTGAACGAGGTGCCCGAGGCCAGCGCTTTCTACCTGCTCTACGACTGGCATCCAGGCCACACGCTCGAGCAGCTGATGCAAGGTCCCGGGCGAAAGGCCATCGAAGTCCACGCCGTCGTCGCCTGGGGCATCGCCGCGGCGCAGGCGCTGGGCCGGCTGCACCGCCTGGGAATCGTGCACCGGGACGTCAAACCTGCGAACCTGCATCTCGGCGACGACGGTCAGTTGCGCTTGCTCGACCTGGGCGTGGCCTTGTCCGGCCATGAAAGCGTGGAGCAGCGCGACTTGCACGCCGGAACGCCTAGTTATATGAACCCCGAAGCCTGGGACAACGCTGCGGCCGACGCGCAAACCGATCTCTTTGCCCTGGGCGTCACGCTCTACCAGTTGCTGACCGGCCACCTGCCCTACGGCGAGATCGAGCCGTACCAGAAGCAGCGCTACCGGCGCGACCCGAAGCCGCTGTCCCGGTTGCGCCCTGAGGTGCCGATCTGGCTCGACCATGTGGTGCTCAAGGCGGTGGCACGCGAACGCAAACTGCGTTTCGAGACCGCCGAAGAATTGGTGCTGGCCCTGCAGCGCGGCGCGGCACGGCCGTTGGC
>JBAQUQ010000419.1:0-1753 GCA_049297615.1 Burkholderiaceae bacterium | reverse complement strand
GCCCTGCAGGGCGCCCAGGCCGGCGGCGCGGGCGGCAGCAGCCGGCGCGAGGCGGTGATCAATTTCGAAGTCGACAAGACGGTGCGCGTGACGCGCGCCGCCACGGGCGTGGTCAAGCGCCTGAACGCCGCGGTCGTCGTGAACCATCGCACCCTCACCGATGCGAAGGGCAAGACGAGCCTGCAGGCACTGGCCCCCGAGGAGATCGAAAAACTCAGCGCCCTGGTGCGCGAGAGCATCGGCTTCAAGCAAGAGCGCGGTGATTCCGTCAAGGTGATCAATGCGCCGTTCAAGGTCGAGCCGATCGACAACACGACCCTGCCGTTGTGGCAGCAGCCGCAACTGCTGGACATGGTGCGCGGTGCGATTGCGCCCGCCGCCCTGGCCCTGGTGGCCATGCTGGTGTTTTTCGGCATGGTCAAACCTGCTGTGCACGCAGTGTTGAACCCGCCCCCCGGCAGCCGGCTCAATGCCATGGTGGGCGATCCCCTGGGCATGCAAGGCAAGCCCGGCGCCGCACCAGGCATGCCCCTGGCCCTGGCAGCGCCGAAGCTGGAAGCGCACCTGGAGCAGGCACGCCAGTTCTCGAAAGACAACCCGGCCGCCACGGCCAATATCGTGCGCTCCTGGGTGAGCGGCGGCACGAGCTGAGCGCGACAAGCTCATGGACGACAAAGGCGTCGAAGACGCAGCGATCTTGTTGATGTCCCTCGGTGAGGCCGAGGCGGCCGCGGTCTTCAAGCACCTCGCGCCCAAGGAAGTCCAGCACGTCGGCGAAGCCATCGCCAAGATGAAATCGATTCCGCGCGAACGCGTCGAATCGGTGCTCGGAAAATTCGCCGAAACCGCCGGCGAGCAACACATGCTGGTGAGCGACAACGACGAGTACATCAAGAGCGTGCTGCGCAAGGCGCTGGGCGACGACAAGGCGAATCTGCTGATCGACCGCATCTTGTCCGGCGGCGACGTGTCGGGGATCGAAAGCCTGAAGTGGATGGACCCCGGCTCGGTGGCCGAACTGTTGCGCAACGAACACCCGCAAATCGTCGCGGCGATCCTGGTGCATTTGGATTTCGAGCAAGCCAGCGCCGTGCTCAAGATCTTCACGGAGCGCCAGCGCAACGAGGTGCTGGTGCGCATCGCCACTCTCGACGGCATCCAGCCCGCAGCACTGCGCGACCTGAACGAGGTGATGGGCAAGGTGCTGGCCGGCGGCGACAAGCTGAAGAAGACGGCCCTGGGGGGCGCCAAGACGGCTGCCGACATCATCAACATGATGGGCACGGCCGCCGAGACTTCGGTGCTCGACTTCATCCGCGAAGCCGACAGCGAATTGGCGCAACGCATCATGGACAACATGTTCACCTTCGAGGACCTGGCGAAGCTGGAGGACAGCGCGATCCAGACGATGTTGAAGGAATTGCAGTCCGAATCCCTGGTCATCGCGCTCAAGGGCGCAGCGCCCGAGATGCGCGAAAAGATCTTCAAGAACATGTCCAAGCGCGGCGCTGAATCGCTGCGCGAAGACCTCGAATCGCGCGGACCGGTGCGCGTCTCCGAGGTCGAAGCCGAACAGCGTGAGATGCTCAAGATCGTGCGGCGCCTCGCCGACGAAGGCCAGATCGCGCTCGGCGGCGGCGGCAGCGCCGACGCGTTTGTCTGACGGCGGCCCATGAGCAGTCCCAAGCCCCCTGCCGGCGCACCGCCCAAGACATCGGTGCACAGCCGCTTTATCCCGCGCGAGGAGCTGAGC
>JBAQUQ010000418.1:0-4448 GCA_049297615.1 Burkholderiaceae bacterium | reverse complement strand
GCGCCCGGTCGTACAGCCCTCGCGCTTCGTCGGGCCGGCCCAGGCGCCTTTCCAGATCGCCCAGCGCCTTCAGCGTATTCGCCTGGCCCAGGCCGGCTTGCTCCTTCTCGTAGAGCACCCGCGCCCGGTCGTACAGCCCTCGCGCTTCGTCGGGCCGGCCCAGGCGCCCTTCCAGATCGCCCAGCGCCTTCAGCGCCGACGCCGGGCGGTCGAGTTTCGACACAAGGCCAACCAAAAGGTCTCGAGCGAGCCCAGCTTGAAACTGATACTGATTGATCAGCCGCTCGTGCATTGATGCCAACCAGCGCAGGTCGGGCGACGCTGCAGACATCTCACGCTGCATTAGCCGTGCGAGCGAATCGAAGTGATTCACCAGCCAGCGTCGAGCAGCGAGTGCGATATCGGTCGAGGCGACCGAGTCAGCCTCACCGCTCACACGTTCGAACAACTCTTGCAAAGGCGGGCGAGCCGCCGCCCAGTCGAATCCGGCCTCGCGCTTCAGCGATGCGTCCATTGCATAGCGCGCCAGCGGAGGAAGCATGTGCCAGCGCTCGTCACGTCGGGCCAGAACATGATGGCGCACGAGCGGGAGGCGGGCATTGCTCCAGCCGCCGGCTATCTCCAGCGTCCGCAGCAAGTCGTCAGATAAGCCACTCGAAAACAGCGCCGTCGCTACCCACAATGCCAGCGTACCGTCGTGCTGACCCAAGGCCTCGGCCGTCAGATGCAAGCTCACGGCCAAGCTGCCGTGGCGGCTACGGTCTTGCGGATCTTGTGCAGACGCCGTTCCAATGGACTGCCAGCGCCGCACCAGCTCGGAATAGGGGTAGCAGTCACCCAAGCGCGCCACCAAGGTCACACTCAATGCGTGCGCGCCGAGTTGGTGGACGACGAAACGCCGCAGGTCGAGGTCGGCAGGAAGCTGGTCCACACCTGCCCATAGTTCTCGAAAGAGGCGCAAGGCGGCGTCGGCTGGCAACACTCCCACCACGATCGCTTTCCCGAACACGGCTTGCAGACTGACGCGCGACGAGACCAGGAGGCGCACGCCGGGCTGCCGCCGCATCAATCGCAGAGCATCCTGCCCTGCCTGCTGCTCCGCTACGCTTTCGAGGTTGTCCAGGTAGTACAGGCCAGGCGGCAATCTACTCAACAAGGCCTCCAAGTTGTCGATATCTGGCGCGCCAACTGCACGGGCCATGCGGGACACGAGTTCGCCGACACCAGCACGGTCGGGCACGTCCACGTAGTAGGCGACGGACTGAGGTGCTTGTTGCAGCCAGGCCTTCAGTGCGGCCTTGCAAATCTCGGTCTTGCCGATGCCAGCAACACCGGATATCTCCTTGGCCGTGACGACCGCGCCATCCCCTTGCCCAAGCAAGAAGTGCAGCACCCTGGCCACCTCCGTCTCACGACCGTATAAGCGGCCTTCCCGTGGTTCGAGCCTGTTGTCTGCCGGGCCTGTCAGACGGCCGGATTCGCGTTCCAAGCACGGCGCGGTGGCTTCAAGGGCGGTGCTGATTGCCGCCGCCACCGCGGTTCCTGTGTCCTGTGTCCCGGCTGTAGAGCCGCGCGGCGGTAAGCCTTTGATGAAGTCACACAAGGATTTGTGAATGTGTGCGTCGCGATCCTTGGGTTTACAGATGCTGAAGTGGTCGCCGTCCATCGGCACGACGGTGACGTCGGGCAACCCGGGATCACCGCTTGTCGGGCTCACAACTCGTACTCCGCCAAGTGGGATACGGACGCCCCATAGAGTCTTTCCGACAGACACGTCTTGTCGCTCGGCGAACACCTTGACTTGCAGTCGTGTCTGTTCACGCGCGTGGCGAAACTGTTGATTCAGTTGCGCCAGATAGGGGTCATGCGAACTCATATTGCCGACTTGCTCGTTGGTCCGCAAGAGCCAGCCCAGGGCTCGCGCCAAATTCGCCAATTGCGAGCCCGCATGTGGTGTGGCGACAAAGGTGACCGCGATCACCCGTGTGACCAGCTCTTCAATGCGCGGATCGCCCTTTGTGCGGCCTTGAATGAGCAAGGTCTTGATGACAAGGCCGCCCATGCTGTGCCCGATCAGCGCGAGCGCTCGGCCTTTGAGGCCAGGCTCCGATGCCAGCAGATCGGCTACTTGATCACCCTGATCCGGAAGTGGCATCGCTTGCCCCTGCCAAGCAGACAGTTTGGCGTCATAGCCCAGCACCCACGTATCGCAAGCTGTGTCGCGGCCAACCCAGTGAGGCCAGAAGTCATCAGCTGGGAGGCTCGTGTGGCGCCAGGTTTCGATCGGATGGCCCCCCAGCCCGTGAACGAAGACCAGGGCGGGCATTCCGCTGGTTCCTGCGTGCAACTGCTTCAATTCGGCCATCTGCTGATCCTTCCCAGATCCGGGGTCTTGAATCACACCATACTTGGCAGCAGGTGCATATCTGTCCCTGTCGCCGGCTCCGTTGGCGTCGATCGCGACACTCGAAGCGGCCAGGTGATAGTGACTCAGCTTACCTGGGGCAGTACCGCTCGGCCAGCCCCAACGATTTTTCGACGCTCACGTTGCCGACTTGTGTCGCGCTGCGCCTCTGCTGGGCACGGCCGCTGTTTGCCGGATCGCAAGGCCCGAGGTGACGCTGGGGCATCCATTACATTCAGCAAGACTCTCCGAACACGATCGCTGAGCCGCAGCAGCCCTGATGGGAGGCAAGTATGGGATTGCAGGAACTGTTGGGACGCGCGGCGCTGAAGCCTTTTTCGAAGGCGCTGCCGGCGATGGGCGACACCGAGCGCGCGGCGCTCGAGGCCGGCACGGTCGGCTTCGAAGGCGAGCTGTTCGCCGGCCGGCCCGATTTCGACGCGCTGCGCGCGCGCGGCGCGAACCGGCTGACGGCCGCCGAACAGTCCTTCCTCGACAACGAGGTGGTGACGCTGAACGCGATGCTCGACGACTTCGCGATCGACGAGGCGCACGACCTGCCGGCCGAAGTCTGGCAGTTCCTGCGCGAGAAGAAGTTCTTCGGCATGATCATCCCGGCCGAACACGGCGGGCTGGGCTTCGGCCACTTCGCGCATGCGGCGGTCGTGACGCGCATCGCTACCGTCAACGTCGCGGCGGCGGTCACGGTGATGGTGCCCAATTCGCTCGGGCCGGCCGAATTGCTGCTGCACTACGGCAGCGACGCGCAGAAGAAGCACTACCTGCCGCGCCTGGCCGATGGCCGCGAGCTGCCCTGTTTCGGGCTGACGTCGCCCTACGCCGGCTCGGACGCGGCGTCGATCCCCGACGTCGGTGTGCTGACCGAGCGCGACATCGACGGCCGCAGCGTGCGCGGCTTTGCCGTCACCTTCGACAAGCGCTACATCACGCTGGCGCCGGTGGCCACCGTGGTCGGCCTGGCCTTCCAGGCGGTCGATCGCTCGCGGCCCGAAGGCGAGCAGGAACTGGGCATCACCTGCGCCCTGATCCCGGTGCCGACCCAGGGCATGCAGATCGGCCGGCGCCACCACCCGATGAACTCGGCCTTCATGAACGGGCCGATCCGCGGCGAGGACGTGTTCGTGCCGATGGACTGGGTGATCGGCGGCGAAAAACAGGTCGGCCAGGGCTGGCGCATGCTGATGGAGAGCCTGGCGGCAGGCCGCGCGATCTCGCTGCCGGCGCTGGGCGCGGCGCTGCAGCAGACGACGCTGTTCGTCGTCAACGGCTACGGCCAGATCCGCGAGCAGTTCGGCTTGCAGATCAGCAAGTTCCACGCCATCGCGGCGCTGATCTCGCGTATGGCCATCGAGCTGTACGCCAGCGACGCGGCGCGCCGCTACACCGCCGCAGCGCTCGACGCCGGCGAGCGTCCCAGCGTGGCCAGCGCGATCCTCAAGGTGCAGCTCACCGAGGCCGGCCGCCGCGCGGTGAACGACGGCATGGACATCCTGGGCGGCAAGGCGATCATCCGCGGCCCGAGCAATTTGCTCGGCGTGGCCTACCGCCATGCGCCGATCGCGATCACGGTGGAAGGCGCCAACATCCTGACGCGCGCCCTCATCATCTTCGGCCAGGGCGCGGTGCGCTGCCATCCGCAGGTGCTGGCCGAGATGAATGCCGTGCAAGCCAAGGACGCGCAGGCGCTCGGCCGCGCGCTGCTCGCGCACGGCGCGCATGTGCTGGGCAACCTGGTGCGCAGCGTCTTCGGCGCGCGCGTGCTCGGCACACCGCCCCCCGAGCTGCGCAAAGAGGCAAAGCTGATCGCACGCCTGTCGGCGCAGTACGCGCTGACGGCCGATCTGGCGATGGGCCTGCTCGGCGGCAAGCTCAAGCGCATGGAGCTGTTGTCGGCGCGCCTGGGCGACGTGCTGTCGTGCCTGTACCTGGCGGCGGCCAGCGTCTGGCGCTACGAGGTCGAGGCCGAGCCGAAGATGCTGCCGATCGCGCGCGCGGCTATCCGCGTGCAACTGGCGCGCGGCGC
>JBAQUQ010000417.1:0-4867 GCA_049297615.1 Burkholderiaceae bacterium | reverse complement strand
GTGGCGGGGCTGGCGGCGATCATGGTGCCCGTGGTGGCGATGATCGCCGGCGCGTTGATCCACGGCGAGCCGCTCGGCCTGCTGCAGTGGCTGGCGATGATCTGCTGCGTGGCGGCGCTCTCCCTGGTGCTGCTCAGGCCTGCGGGCAGCCGATAGCTCGCCAGCGCAGAGCGCTCAGCGCGGAATCAGCTTGGCCCCGGTCAACTGCTCCTGCGCCTCGACCAGGCCCGACAGGTATTTGCGGCCATGCCCGAGTGCACTGGCCAGCGCCAGCGACTGGTGCACGGCTTCACCGACCACGGTGGGGACATTCACGCTCTCGGCCAGGTGGGTGTAGTAGCGCACGTCCTTGCGCGCGTTGTCGAGTTCGAACTTGATTCCGGCCAGGTCGCCACTCAAGGCCTTCGCCATGGCCTGGAACAGGCCCGAGTTCACGCCACCTGCCGAGACCACGTCGACCAGGCGCTTCGGGTCGATGCCGGCGCGCTGGCCCACCGCAAACGCTTCGGCCGACGCGGTGCAAATCGCCTGGGCGATGAAGTTGTTGAGCAGCTTGACGGTGTGGCCGGCGCCGGGTGCGCCGACGTGGAACACGTTCTCGGCAAAGCAGCGCAACACCGGCTCGAGGCGCGCAAGAGTCGCTGCGTCGGCGCCCACCATCACGTTCAAGCGCCCGGCTTCGGCTTCGAGTGGCGTGCGCGCGAGCGGCGCGTCGACGAAGGTGACGCCCTGTGCCGCGCAACGCTCGCGCAAGCGCGCGCTCGAGTCGGGTTCGCTGGTCGAACAGTCGACGATCAGACCGCCGCTGCGCGCGTCGCGCAGCAGCCCGTTCGGGCCATCGACCACGTCTTCGACTTGCGGCGAACCGGTGACGCAGATGAAGACCAGCTCGCAATGCGCCGCCAGCGCCGCCGCGGTCGCGTGTTCGCGCGCGCCTGCGGCGAGCAGATCGGCGATGCGGGTGCGATCGCGGTGCACGGTGAGGTGCAGTTGATGGCCCTTGGCCTGCAGGTTGCGGGCCATGCCGTGGCCCATCAGACCCGAGGCACCGATGAAACCGACGCTGGACATGGCGCGCTCCTGGACAAATCGATGTTGAAGCGGCGATTGTGGCGCAGCCCACGACGCGGCTTGTCCGCCTGACGCAAGCCGGGGTCCACCCGCGGCCACCCTCAACGCGCTTCTTGAATCGTTTCGCCTTCCAGCGCGCCCCCGTCGCGAATGTTGAAGCGGTGTCGCCACCAGCCCCGCCAACTGCGGCCCAGGTTCTTCAGCGAGATGAGGTAGTAGATCGCCTTGAACGCCCACAGCGAAGGCCAGATCGGTGTCTTGCCGTACAAGTCTCCCGCCAGCAGGGACAGCAGGGCTTCCTTGACGCGCAGCGGATTCACCGGATGCATGAACATCTCGCGGATCGTCGGGTTGGTGACGCGAAAGATGAACCAGGAATACTCGCGCGGGCCCTTGCGCATCAGGGCCTCGAAGCGCCTGCGCGCGCGCGCGGCCTCGGCCGGTCGATCCAGCGCAGTGGCGGCCACTTCGGCGCCTGCGAAGGCGCTCTTCATCGCCAGATACACGCCCGACGAGAACATCGGGTCGATGAAGGTGAAGGCATCGCCCAGCATCAGGTAGCGCTCGCCGCTGCAATGCGTGGCCAGGTAGGAATAGTTGCCCGTGGCGTGTACCTTGTCGTCGACCAGGGTCGCGTGCTCGAGGCGGCGCGCCAGTTCGGGACACAACTTGATCGTGTCGGCGAAGAATTCCTTCAAGGGCTTGGCGCGCGACTTCAGGTAATACGGCCAGCACACCGCGCCGACACTGGTCGTGCCATCGGCCAGGGGAATGAACCAGAACCAGCCGTGTTCGAACCAGCAGATGCTGATATTGCCCTCGAGGCGGCCGCTCAGGCGCTGCGCGCCGGTGAAGTGACCGAACAGCGCCGAGCTGTTGTGCGCGGGGTTCTTCTGCTTGCAGCCGAACTTGCTTGCGAGCAGGGTGTCGCGGCCCGACGCGTCGAGCACGAAGCGCGCGCGCCAGCTGCGCTGCGTCTTGGCCGACGCGCCGCCTTCGAGTTCGGCGTGCACGCTGGCCCCTTCGGCGTCGAAATCGACATCGTGCACGCGGCAACCCTCCAGCGTGTGCGCGCCTCGCGCCGCGGCGTTGCGGAACAGCAGCTCGTCGAGCTCGGAGCGCCGCACCTGCCAGGCATAGGGCATGGTCTTGTCCCAGGCGTCGCCGAATTCGAGCAGGCTGCGGTGTTCGTAATCGGGCGCGACGAACTCGATGCCGTACTTGGGCATGCCGATGCGCTCGACCTCGCTGCGCAAGCCGAGTTCGTCGAACAGCGCCACGTTGGCCGGAAGCAGCGATTCGCCGATGTGAAAGCGCGGGTGCCGCGCCTTCTCCAGCAGCACGACCTTGCGGCCCTGCTGCGCGAGCAGGGCGGCAGCGGTCGAGCCCGCCGGGCCGCCGCCGATGACGAGCACGTCGCAGAGTTCGGCGGGGCTCACGCAGCGCCTGCCGCAGGCAGATGGGCGCGCGTGGCGCGCACGCAATCTTCGAGTGCGGCGACGAGGGTTTCGACCTGAGGGTCGCCAAACGGCAGCGAGAGGGCAACGAAACCGCGCCTTGCCATGAAGACGCCGCGTTCGAGCAGGGCGTAATAGAGCAGGTCTTTGGCACGCGAATCGCTGCCCGCCAGATCGGCAGGGCGACGCAGGGGGCGACGCGTCGCGTGCAGGTTCATCAGCGAACCCAGGCCGCTGAATTGCATCGCCACGCCCTGCGTTGCGAACACGTCGTTGATTCGATCGCGCAGCCGCTCGCCGCGCGCGTTGAGCGTTTCCAGCGCACCCGGCGTCAAGACGCGCTGCAGTCCGGCCAGGCCCGCGGCACACGTCAACACATTGTTGTTGAAGGTGCCGGCATGCGCCAGCGCGTCGGGGCGGCGCGGGTCGAAACGCGCCATCACGTCGGCGCGGCCTCCGAAAGCGCCGAACGACAGGCCGCCGCCGAAATACTTGCCCAGGGTCGTCAGGTCGGGCTTCAGGCCGAGCAGGGCCTGACGGCCGCCGATCGACAAGCGCGAGGTCATCACTTCGTCGAGCACAAAGAGCGCGCCACAAGCGCCGGCGAGCTCTTCCAAGCCCCGCAGAAAAGCCGGCTCGCCGGGGATGCAGCCGCCCGAACCCAGCATCGGCTCGACCAAGACAGCGGCGAGCGCTGCGCCGTCGCGCGCGACGATGGCGCGCGCTGCATCGAGGTCGTTGTACGGTGCGAGCACGAACTCGTGCGGCACGTTCACCGGAGAGTTCCCGCCGCCGAACGCCAGCACGCCGCCGTGGTAGGCGCCCTCGAAGACGAGCACCTTGCGCCGGCCGGTGTGTACCTTCGCCACGGCGAGGGCGAGCAGATTCGCTTCGGTGCCCGAATTGGTGAAGCGCAGCAATTCCATCGACGTGAAGCGGCCGCGAATCTCGCGCGCCAGCGCCGCCTCGCACACGGTGTGCGACGACAGGCTCAAGCCGTCGGCGAGTGCGGCGTGCAGCGCCTCGCGGATCACCGGGTGCGAGTGGCCGTACAGGCCCGCTGTGAATTCGCCGAGCGCGTCGAGATAGCGGTGGCCGTCGGCGTCCCACAGCCAGCAATCCTCGCCGCGCAGCATCGTCAAGGGGAATGGGTCGTTGAACAACACGCTGCGCGTATTGCCGCCGGGCATGACTTCGGTCGCGCTGTTGAACTGGCGCTCGCTGCGGGGGTTGCGCGCGCGGTAACTCGCCACCGCTTCGGCCAGAGCGGCGCCGAGCTGGGCGTTCGGGCTCGCTGCGTTCATGCGCGCCACTTTAGCGCAGCGCGGCCTGGGGGTCCTCTCAACGCACCAGGTCGATCACCTTGACGCGCACCTTGCGCTCGCCGCCGCCCCCGGAGACGAGGCTCAGCTCGGCTGTGTTGTCGATGCCGACGCGGTCGAGTTCGGCGACGAAGGTCGACAAGGTGTCGACACGCCTCCCGTTCACCGCGACGATCACGTCGCCGAGTTCTCCGGTGCGTTGGTTCAGCGGCTTCAGGCCCGCTGCCGCGGCCGGCGTGCCGCGCCCGACATCGGCGACGACCACGCCCGAGATCCCCGCGCGCGCCACCAGATCAGGGCGCACCGGCGTGATGCCGATGCCCGGCAGCGGCGCCACCCCGCGCGTGATCAACGCCGGCACGACGCGGTTCACCAGATCCACCGGGATCGCGAAGCCCACGCCTGAGGAGCTGCCCGAGGCCGAGCGGATCGCCGTGTTGACGCCGATCAGCCGGCCCGCGCTGTCGATCAGCGGCCCGCCCGAGTTGCCCGGGTTGATCGCCGCGTCGGTCTGGATCACGCCGGGCACCTCACGAAAATTGGTCGTCGGCAACTCGCGGTCGAGCGCGCTGATCAGGCCCTGCGTGAGCGTGCGCGACAGGCCGAAGGGGTTGCCGATCGCATACGCCGTCTGGCCGATGCGCAGGTCTTTCGACGTTCCCAGGGGGATGGGTTTCAGATCGCGCGGCACGCGCGCGAGCTGCAGCACGGCGAGGTCGTACTCGGGGGATCGGCCGACCAGGCGCGCTTCGATCCGCTGGCCCGCGTCGAGCTGGACGAACAGGCGCCGCGTGCCTTCGACGACATGGCTGTTGGTGACGATGTGGCCGCTCGTGTCCCAGACGAAACCGCTGCCGGCCGACTGCGAGACTTCGGCACCGAACAGGCTGGTCTGCTGCAGCACCTCGCTGGTGATATAGGCCACGCTCGGCGCCGCGGCGGCGAACAGGTCGACCACTTGCTGCTCGGCCGCGGGCAGGGCACCGCGCGGCGTGACCGAGCGCGATAGCGCGGCGT
>JBAQUQ010000416.1:0-24484 GCA_049297615.1 Burkholderiaceae bacterium | reverse complement strand
GGCGTGATCACACCGTCGCCGAAGAATATCGCCGTGCCGAAGACGCCCAGCATGAGCAGCCGTTGGCGCAGCGCGGGGCGCTCTTTGACAGCTTGCGAGGCCAGCGCCAGCATCGCGATCAGACCGCCTTCGCCGTGGTTGTCGGCGCGCAGGATCAGCACGACATATTTGACCGAGACGATCGTGGTCAGCGTCCAGAACATCAGCGACAGCACGCCGTAGATATTGGCCACCGTCAGCGGCACGTGATTCGGTCCGAAGATTTCCTTGAACGCGTACAGCGGGCTGGTGCCGATGTCGCCGTAGACGACACCGATGGCACCCAGGGTCAAGGCTGCGAGATTGGACGACGGTTGGGGTTTCAAAGGCGATTCGACCGCACGCGCGACCGGGCTGGACCAGCGGGAGCGCGCAATTGTGCGTCAAGCGCAGTGCGTTGGCACAAGCGGCTCGAGCAAGTATCGCCCGAGCGCGTTATTCATAGACCTCGGCATTCGGATCTGTCGCCTCGAGTTCATAGCTGGCCGCCACCATGGCCAGGCGCGCGATCACGCCATACATGTAAAAGCGGTTCGGCGCACTGACTCCCGGCTTGACGCCCGGCTTGGGTATCTGGTTCGATTCGGCGAACGCCAATGGCACGAATCTCGCGCCCGGTGCGTTCAGGTTTTCGTCGATGCCACGCTCGGCGTTGACACGGTAAAAGCCGCCGACCACGTAGCGGTCGATCATGTAGACCACCGGTTCAGCCACCGCGTCGTGGACACGCTCGTAGGTCGGCACGCCTTCTTGCAGGATGACTTCGCTCAAGGCTTGCCCGTCCTTGATGACGCTCATCTTGCTGCGCGCACGGCTGTTCAGGTTCGCCAGTTCGCGAGGGTCCCGCACCGTCATGATGCCCATGCCGTAGGTGCCGGCGTCGGCCTTGACGATGATGAAGGGCTTTTCCTGGATGCCGTATTCCTTGTACTTGCGTCGGATCTTTGCGAGCAGGGCCTCGGCATTCGTCGTCAGGCAATCCGCTCCGCTGCCGTCGCTGAAGTTCACTTCGCCGCAGCGCGCGAAGATCGGGTTGATGAGCCACGGGTCCATGCCGAGCAACTTGGCGAACTTCTTTGCGATTTCTTCGTAGGCCGCGAAGTGCTTGGTCTTGCGCCGCACCGTCCAGCCGGCGTGCAGCGGCGGCAACAGGTACTGCTCGTGCAAGTTGGCAAGCACTCTGGGCAGGCCTGCCGAAAGGTCGTTGTTGAGCAAGATCGTACAGGGGTCGAAACCCTTTAAACCGAGGCGCCCGCGCGAACGAACCAGCGGCTCGAGCGTCAGTGCTGTACCGTCGGGCAGGGAAACTTCCACGGGCTTGGTGATCGTCTCGTCGAGCGTTCCCAGGCGAACATTCAAGCCTGCTTGGTGAAAGATCTGCACCAAGCGCGATATGTTGGCCAGATAGAAGGTGTTGCGCGAGTGCTTCTCCGGAATGAGCAGCAGGTTCTTCGCTTCCGGACAGATCTTTTCGATCGCCGCCATCGCCGCCTGGACGGCCAGCGGCAGCATTTCCGTCGTCAGGTTGTTGAAACCCCCGGGAAACAAATTCGTATCCACGGGAGCCAGCTTGAAGCCGGCGTTGCGCACGTCCACCGAGGTGTAGAACGGCGGCGTGTGTTCCATCCACTCGAGCCGAAACCAGCGTTCGATCGCCGGCAGCGACTCGAGAATGCGCTGCTCGAGTTCGTTGATCGGGCCCGTGAGTGCAGTGACGAGGTGCGGAACCATGGCGGTCGGCCCGGTGTGCTGGCGAGGCGAAGATTCTAGGCATCTGGGGCCGCCGCCACGAAACGCAAGGGAAGCCCGCGCCGCCGCCTTGCTGCGTCAATCGTGACAAGGGCCACCGACCGATCGGTGGCCCTGCGCATACGCCTGGGCGTGAAGTTCGCGCGTACCTTGTCGAGCCTGCCTCAGTTGTGGTAGGCGGTCTCGCCGTGCGCGGTGATGTCCAGGCCTTCGCGCTCTTCGTCTTCGGCCACACGCAGACCGACGACCAGGTCGACGACCTTGTACGCCGCGACCGACACAACGCTGGACCAAACGACGGTCAACAACACCGCTTTCAGCTGGATCCAGACCTGGGCGCCCATCTCGCTGTTGCCCACCGATGCCGTGACCCAGTCCGTCACGATGCCGGGGCCGCCGAGTGCCTGGTTGTTGAACACGCCCGTGAGCAGTGCGCCGGCGATGCCGCCGACACCGTGCACGCCGAACACGTCGAGTGAGTCGTCGGCGCCGAGCATCTTCTTCAGGCCGTTCACGCCCCACAGACAGGCGAAGCCGGCGACGAAACCGATGACGATGGCACCCATCAAGCCGACGTTGCCGCAAGCCGGCGTGATCGCCACCAAACCTGCCACCGCACCCGAAGCTGCGCCCAGCATCGATGCCTTGCCCTTGGCCAAGGTTTCGCCGATGCACCAGGCCAGCACCGCAGCAGCGGTCGCCGAGAAGGTATTGACAAAGGCCAGCACGGCTGTGTTTCCCGCTTCGAGCGCCGAACCGGCGTTGAATCCGAACCAGCCCACCCAGAGCAATGCCGCGCCGACCATCGTCAGCGTCAACGAATGCGGCGTGAACGCCTCTTTGCCGTAGCCGACGCGCTTGCCGATCATGAACGCGCCCACCAATCCCGCCATGGCGGCGTTGATGTGCACGACGGTGCCGCCGGCAAAGTCGAGTGCACCCATTTGCCACAGATAGCCCGCCTTCGCGTTCATTGCGTCGACGACTTCGGTGCCGGTGTAAGCGTCGGGGCCCATCCAGTACCACACCATGTGTGCGATCGGCGCATAGCTGAACGTGAACCACAGCGCCATGAACAACAGCACGGCCGAAAACTTCATGCGTTCGGCGAACGCACCGACGATCAGGCAGCAGGTGATCGCGGCGAAGGTGGCCTGAAACGCGAGGAACAACAGTTCGGGAATCACGATGCCTTTGCTGAAGGTGGCGGCCATCGCGAATTCACCCTTGCCCGGATCGAACATGCCCTTCATGAAGATCCTGTCGAAGCCGCCGAAGAACGCGTTGCCTTCGCTGAACGCCAGGCTGTAGCCGTACAGGCACCACAGCACGACGATCATCGAGAACGTGACGAACACCTGCATCAGCACCGACAACATGTTCTTGCTGCGCACCAAGCCGCCGTAGAACAGTGCCAGGCCGGGGATCGACATCATGATGACGAAGGCAGTGGCCACGATCATCCAAGCGACGTCGCCCTTGTTCGGCGTAGCAGCCGGTGCAGCAGTCGCTGCAGCGTCCACCGGGGTTGCGCCAGCCGGGGTCGCGGCGGCCGCGGCAGGTGCCGAAGCCGGCTCATCGGCGGCGAACGTGGTGGCGGCCCAGCCCAATGCGGACAGGCCCAAGGCCAAGATGGCAATGAGTTTTTTCATGGTTGTCTCGTCGGTCCTGGTTTTAGAGTGCGTCTTTGCCGGTCTCACCGGTGCGGATGCGAACGACTTGTTCGAGCGCGGTGACGAATATCTTTCCGTCGCCGATCTTGCCGGTGCGCGCTGCCGTTTCGATCGCTTCAATGACGCGGTCGACGATGGCGTCGTCGACCGCGGCTTCGATCTTCACCTTGGGCAGGAAGTCGACGACGTACTCCGCACCCCGGTACAACTCGGTGTGACCCTTCTGGCGCCCGAAGCCCTTGACTTCGGTCACCGTCACGCCTTGCACGCCGATGTTGCTCAGCGCCTCACGAACTTCGTCGAGCTTGAACGGCTTGACGATTGCAGTCACCATCTTCATGGGCTTCTCCTTGTAAGGGTGAACGGTTCAGAAGCTCTTGCCCAGGCCGAGCACGAGGCTGGACTTGCCACCACCCTCGGGCGCGCTGGCCCCTGTCGTGAAGAGGTTCTTCCGGCTCGTGCCAATGAGCGATGCCGAGGCGACCCAACCGCTCAGGTCCTTGGTGACGCCGATCTTGTAGTCGGACACGTTGTCGGCAGTCAGGCCGATCGGCGCAGACTTGCCGTTGGGGATATGCTGGTAGCCGTAGTGGCCGTTCATGCCCCAGGCACCACCCAGGTCATAGCCGGCGCCCAGGTCGAGGTAGTAGTTGACCTTGGTATCAGTCGTGGTGCCGTCGCCAAGACCGAAGAAGTTGGTCGCGCCGTAGGAGAACTTGGCCGTGAAGATGGAATAGCTGGCTCCGACGTAGAGTTCGCCCTGCTTGGCTTGTCCCAAGCCGGCGGTGTTGGCCTTGGTCGGGTAGTAGTAGTAAAGACCACCGAAGTCGAGGCCAATGTTCCCGAGCGACATCTTGTAGCCGCCGTAGAAGTCGAGCTCGAGCGAAGCACCGCGAAACAGCGCCTGTTCGACATTGGAGTTCCAGTTGCCGACGTAGAAGCCCGAGCTGTGCGCGACATCGAAACCACCCTGGTACGCCGGCTTGTAGGCCGTCTGGGTGAAGCCGCGGAAGCGGTAGTCGCTGAACAGCCCGGCGTTGCCGGTGATCGTCCAGTCCGAGCTGGATTGGGCCTGCGCGGACGCTGACATTGCACAGGCGGCGAGGGTCGAGAGGATAAATGTGATCTTTTTCACGGTTCGGTCTCCGATAGGTACTTGAGAAGGGATCGGGCCCTCTTCTGCAGCTTCCATGCCACCCGCTTGCTCCGGCCGTCACGCCCCACTTCAGCGCATTTGGCAGGGCCTGGGCTCAACATTCGCACCAGAGTGGTTCGGCGTTCGACATCGCTCGACATTGGTGCCACGCCGCCGATGGCGCGGCAAATCCGACGCTGCGGGCACAATCCGCAGGCGAAGTCGCGACCGCCACAGCGCGGCTCCCCGATGCACCGATTCACGCGGCGCGCCGCGTCGCAGACCCCATGTCACTCGCTGTCGTCCACAGCCGCTCGCTCGACGCCCTGCAAGCACCCCAGGTCAAGGTCGAAGTGCATCTGGCCAATGGCCTGCCTAGTTTCACGCTCGTCGGTTTGGCGGACACCGAAGTGAAAGAGTCGCGCGAGCGGGTGCGTGCCGCGCTGCAGAACAGCGGCCTGACGTTTCCGCACAACAAGCGCATCACGGTCAACCTCGCGCCCGCCGAACTCCCTAAAGAGTCTGGGCGCTTCGACTTGCCGATCGCCCTGGGCATCCTTGCGGCGAGCGGCCAGGTCGACACGGCACGCCTGGAGCAGTTCGAGTTCGCCGGCGAGTTATCACTGTCGGGCGAATTGCGCCCGGTGCGCGGCGCGTTGGCCATGGCCTTGGGGCTGCGCAAGCTCGGCACCGAGCGTGCCCTTGTGCTGCCCCTGGCGAGCGCCCAGGACGCCGCCCTGGTTGACGGCGTGACCGTGCACGGCGCGCGCCACCTGCTCGACGTGGTGGCATGGCTGGTTGCGAACGCCACCGAGTTGCCGCGTCCTGCTCCCAAGGTTCAAGAGCGCAATTCGCGCAACGCTGAAAGTTACCCTGATCTGCGCGAGGTGAAAGGGCAGTCCGGCGCGAAGCGCGCGCTGGAGATCGCCGCGGCAGGCGGCCACAGCGTCTTGCTGATGGGGCCGCCGGGGACGGGCAAGTCGATGCTGGCGCAGCGCTTTGCCGGTTTACTGCCGCCGCTGTCAACCGAAGAAGCCCTCGAATCTGCCGCCGTCCTGAGCCTGAACCGCGAGTTCAATGCCGAGCGTTGGGCACAGCGCGTGTTTCGCGCGCCGCACCACAGTTGTTCCTCGGTCGCACTGGTGGGCGGCGGTTCGCCGCCGCGCCCAGGCGAGGTTTCACTGGCGCACCACGGCGTGCTGTTTCTCGACGAGCTGCCCGAGTTTGCACGCACCGCGCTCGAAGCATTGCGCGAGCCCCTGGAGACGGGACGCATCTTGATTTCTCGAGCTGCGCGGCAGGCCGAGTTCCCGGCGCGCTTCCAACTCATCGCGGCGATGAACCCCTGCCCTTGCGGGCATCTGGGCAGCCCCTTGCAAGCGTGCCGCTGCACACCCGATGCCGTGGCGCGCTATCAAGGGCGCATCAGCGGGCCTCTGCTCGACCGGATCGACCTGCGCGTCGAAGTTCCTGCGGTTCTCCCGCAGACCCTGGCTGCCGCGCCTGATGGCGAACCCAGCGCCACGATCGCAGCTCGCGTCATCGCTGCCCGCAGCCTCGCGTTGGCACGCCAAGCCTGCCCCAACAGTGCGTTGGCCGGCAAAGCGCTCGACCGACACTGCGCGCTGGACCCAGGAGCCGCCGGTTTTCTTCAAGCTGCGGCCAGGCGCCTGGGTTGGTCGGCGCGCGGTTTTCACCGAGTCTTGCGCATCGCACGCAGCGCCGCGGACCTTTCGGCCAGCGAGGTGATCACGGCGGCGCACCTGGCCGAAGCGATTCAATACCGGCGCGTTCCCGCCTGAAGGTGGGAATCAGCGCTGTGACCCCGGCTGTGCGGGCCTATGCCGCCGATTTCAAGGTACTGCCGTGCAGTTCGACGCGTGCACCGACTTTCGGCGCCGTCGCCTGTTCGATCGTGCGAACGCTGCCGTCGTCGAAGCGGATGCGAACCTGATAGACGGTCTCGCTGCGCGCACGTTTCTCCACTTCGTGACCTGCCAGACCACCGCCCACGGCGCCCAGCACCGTCATGGCCTTGCGGCCATCGCCACGCCCGACTTGGTTGCCGGCGACCGCGCCAAGCACGCCTCCCGCCACGGCCCCCAGGCCGGTTCCTTCGCCCTTCTTCTGCACGGGTTCCACGGCTTCAATCACGCCGCAATAGCTGCACAGGGCGGCAACACGAACCGGCTCGAGTGCGGGCTTGGCAGGCTTGGCCGGAGCGGATTCGGTGCCTTTGGCGACGCGCTTGGGCTCGGCTGCGGCGCTCGAGCGAGGCGCCTGTGCTGTCGTCTTCTTGGCCGACTTGTGCGCAGCCTCGGATGTCGTGAGCGGTGCCGACGCCTCCGGCTTCGCGGCATTGAGCGGCACCATTTCGGTGGCGCTCGGGCGCAATGCAATCGCGGCGGCTGCGGCAAGCGACACCAGGGCCAGGCCACCTGCAACAAACCATAACGTCAGGGGCTTGGAAGGCGTCACCGCGCCTGGGGATGTTTCAGTGCTCATGCAGGACTCCCTTGGAAAAAGGTCGACGCCTAGCGGTGCCGGCGTAGCGCGCTATTGGACGTGAACATCGGCTGGCAGTGGGCCCGCTGAAGGCGCCAGTCGTAACCAGAAGTCAAGCGCCTTGCCTTGCGCGGGTGCAGGCGCATTGCCTTGCACATCGAGTCTCGATCGAGAAGGAGTTGCCACACGCGCGCGCTGCGGCGCGTTGAATCAGAGCAAGTTCGACAAAGAACGTCGCGCCGCGGCAAGGTCTTGGTCGCTACGACGCGCCCAGTCCTGTAACTGGTCTTCACCGATCTTGCCGACGTTGAAGTACCTCGCCTGCGGGTGCGCAATGTAAAAACCACTGACGCTGGCCGCGGGGGTCATCGCCATGCTGCCGGTCAGACCCATGCCGATTTCGGCGCAGTTCAGGACGCGAAACATTTCCGTCTTCACGCCATGCTCAGGGCACGCCGGGTAGCCCGGCGCGGGACGGATACCGCAATATTTTTCGGCGATCAGCTCGACAGGGCTGAGCGCCTCGGCTGGGGAATAGCCCCACAGCTCGGTGCGAATCCGCTGGTGCAAGCGTTCGGCAAACGCTTCGACGAGTCGATCGGCAAGCGCCTTGAGCATGATGGCGCTGTAGTCGTCGTGGCCGTCGAGAAACTGTTTTTCCTTCTTCTCGATCCCCAGTCCCGCCGTCACGGCGAACAGACCGATGTAGTCGACAACTCCGGTGTCGCGCGGCGCGATGAAATCGGCCAGGCAGCGATTCGGGCGGCGCACGCCGTCCACCACTGGGCGTTGCGTTTGCATGCGCAGTCCGCGCCAGGTCATCAGGACTTCGCTGCGATTCGTGTCGGCATAGACCTCGATGTCGTCGTCGCCGACGCTGTTGGCGGGGTACAGGCCGAATACGCCGCTGGCGGTCAACCAGCGCCCTTCGATGAGGCGCTTGAGCAGGCGTTGGGCGTCGCTGTGCACGCGCTGCGCCGATTCGCCGACCGTGTCGTCCGTGAGGATCGCCGGGTAGGCTCCTGCGAGGTCCCAGGTCTGGAAAAACGGCGCCCAGTCGATATAGGCGGCGATCTCGGCCAGGTCCTGATTGCGCAGCACGCGCCGGCCGATGAACTTCGGCACGGGCGGCGTGTAGGCCGACCAGTCGACCACCGTCTTGTTGGCGCGCGCCTGCGCCAGCGTCACGAGCGGCACGGACTTCTTGTTGGCGTGCTGTTCTCGAACCCGCTGCTGGTCGGCGTTCAACTCCTCGATGTAGGTCGCGGCACGTTCATCGTTGAGCAGTTCGCCGCACACACCGACGCAGCGGCTCGCGTCTGGAACATAAACCACTGGGCCTTCATAGTGCGGCGAAATCTTCACGGCCGTGTGCACTCGACTCGTCGTCGCACCGCCGATCAACAACGGGGTCTTGCGGGTCCGGAAGTGGTCGTCGCGCTGCATCTCGGCGGCGACGTGCTGCATCTCTTCGAGGCTGGGCGTGATCAAGCCCGACAGGCCGATGATGTCGGCGCCTTCTACCTTCGCGCGCGCCAGGATCTCCTGGCACGGCACCATCACGCCCATGTTGACGACGTCGAAGTTGTTGCACTGGAGCACGACCGTGACGATGTTCTTGCCGATGTCGTGCACGTCGCCCTTCACGGTGGCGATCACGATCTTGCCCTTGGCTCGCGCATGACCGCCGGCGTCGACAAGGGCGCGCTTCTCGGCCTCGATATAGGGCAACAGGTGCGCCACCGCCTGCTTCATGACGCGGGCGCTTTTCACCACTTGCGGCAAGAACATTTTGCCCTGGCCGAACAGGTCGCCGACGATGTTCATGCCCTGCATCAGCGGACCTTCAATCACATGCAAGGGCCGCGCTCCCTGCGCGGACATTTCCTGCCAGGCCTGTTCGGTGTCGGCGACGATGAACTCATTGATGCCTTGCACCAGCGCATGGCTGAGCCGCTCGCGCACCGGCTTGGCGCGCCAAGCCAGACGCGCTTGATCGTCCCGAGAGGCACCCTTGGCGCTTTCCGCCACTTCGATCAGGCGCTCTGCGGCGTCGGGCCGCCGGTTCAAGACCACGTCTTCGACACGTTCACGCAGGACTGGATCGAGCGCGTCGTACACGCCGATCATGCCGGCATTGACGATTCCCATGTCCATGCCGGCGCGAATCGCGTGGTAGAGGAAGACGGTGTGGATCGCTTCGCGAACCGCGTCGTTGCCGCGGAACGAAAAACTCACATTGCTCACGCCGCCGCTGACCTTGGCGCCGGGCAGGTTCTGCTTGATCCAGCGTGTCGCGTCGATGAAGTCGACGGCGTAGTTGCTGTGTTCCTCGATGCCCGTGGCGATGGCGAAGATGTTCGGGTCGAACACGATGTCTTCGGCAGGGAAAGCCACTTCGTCCACAAGGATGCGGTAGGCACGCGCGCAAATCTGCGTCTTGCGCTGGAAGGTGTCGGCCTGGCCGGCTTCGTCAAAGGCCATCACAACCGCTGCCGCGCCATAGCGCCGCACCAGCTTAGCCTGGTGTTTGAATGCCACCTCGCCCTCTTTCAGTGAAATCGAATTGACGATGCCCTTGCCCTGCACGCACTTCAAGCCGGCTTCGATGACCTCCCACTTGGAGCTGTCGATCATGATGGGAATCCGCGCGATCTCGGGCTCACCGGCGATCAGGTTCAGGAAGCGCACCATCGCGACCTTGCCATCGAGCATGGCCTCGTCCATGTTGATATCGATGATCTGCGCGCCGTTTTCGACCTGCTGGCGCGCCACGCCCAGTGCCTGCTCGAAGCGGCCCTCGAGAATCAGCCTGGCGAAGGCCTTCGAACCGGTGACATTGGTGCGTTCGCCGATGTTGACGAACAAGGTGCCCGCGCCGATCGTGACCGGTTCCAGGCCGGAGAGCTTCATGGGCGTCATGGAGGATTCGGTGGCAGCCATGGCACGGCTTGGGCTAATGCATGACGGAGCGACATGCTCACCGCGGCCCGTCGTGGGAGTAGTGAGCGCTGTTGAAACCGGACTTGCGAGCGACGCAGCGGGGCCACGCCCGAACCTGGCAGACCAAGCATCGGGCTTCGGGCCTGTCGCAACACTCCTCGGGCGACGCGGGATTGTAGGGTCGGCGCCAGGAGCCTCGGCGTTACTTCCGGTCACTCGAGCAAGCTTGCCGTTGCAATGCAGAATCGCGTGCAATGCGCACCATGGCATCGCTCCTCTCACACCCACAACCCCATCCATGCTGGCTGTGCTGCGCCGCCGTCCTGCTCGCAGCTTGTTCGACGCCTGCCCCGTTGCTCGAGGCCTTGCCGGCCGCGCCCTTGGACCTGCCAACGGCGGCACCAAGCGTCGCCCCGGCGCCTTCGGTCTACGTTTGGTCCGCGTCACTGGCCGCGGCAGCGCGCAAGCTGCGTGGCGAATTGCCCGGCAGCACGGTTCGACTGGCGCAGTCGACCGACCAGCGCTTGTGGGTGAGTCTTGCTGCGGATGCCGTGTTTGCGGCAGGCCGATCAGCGCTCAAGCCCGGCGCCACGCCGTGGCTGGACACGATTGCCGCCACACTGCGTGAACTGCCGGGCGCCGACGTGCAAATCTTCGGCGAACCCGACGCTCTCAGCCGCGACGACAACACCAGCCGTGCCTTGGCGCTGGATCGCGCCGCGAGCACGCGCGACTGGATGGTTGCACGTGGCTTGGGCGCGTGGCGGGTCGCGGTCGCTGGGCGCCGGCCGCCATCGGGCTTGCAGGCGCAATGGCCTTCGCCGGCCGCTCACGAGCGCGCAGGCGCTCGCTCGGTGCAGGCTCAGCCTCCCGAGGAACTCGAGGCAAGTTCGGACGGCCGTACGTTGCCGCGACAGGACAGACGCCTGGACATCCTGATCGGCGAACGCCCTGCCCTACCGCGTTGACGCCTTCCCCATTCACGCCGCTACGGTGTGCGCAGCGCGCTGAACAGTGGGTCGCTCAGCGAGCGCGGGCGGTACGCTGCGACGCGCTGCGCAATCTGACCGATGTGCTCGGGCGTCGTGCCGCAGCAGCCGCCCGCGATGTTGATGAATCCACAGCGCGCGAATTCCTCGAGAAGGTGACTCGTGACCTCAGGCGTTTCGTCGAAGCCGGTTTCACTCATTGCGTTGGGCAAGCCGGCGTTCGGGTAGCAACTGATAAAGGTGTCGGGCGCGGCATTGGACAATTCTTCGATGTAAGGGCGCATCAGCGCCGCGCCCATCGCACAGTTCAGGCCCACTGCGAGCGGGCGCGCATGTCGCACGCTGTTCCAGAACGCGCTGACGGTCTGACCGGAGAGGATCCGGCCCGAAGCATCGGTCACCGTCCCGGAGACGATCACGGGGATGCGCTCACCACGCTTCTCCATCAACTCGTCGAGCGCGAAAATCGCCGCCTTGGCATTGAGTGTGTCGAAGATCGTTTCCAGGAGGAACAGGTCGCAACCGCCCTCGAGCAGCGCTTGCGCCTGCTCGAAGTACGCCGCGCGCAGCTCGTCGAAAGTCACATTGCGTGCCGCCGGGTCGTTCACGTCGGGCGAGATGCTCGCCGTGCGCGGCGTCGGGCCCAGCGCGCCGGCCACGAAACGCGGCTTGTCGGCGCTGTTGTACCGGTCGCAGGCGCTGCGCGCCAAGCGCGCCGCAGCGACATTCATCTCGAACGAAAGTTCCTCCAGGCCGTAGTCCTGCTGCGCGATGCGAGTCGCACCGAAAGTGTTGGTCTCGATGATGTCGGCGCCCACTGCGAGGTAGGCATCGTGGATCGCTGCGATAACGGCGGGCTGGGTCAGCTGCAGCAGTTCGTTGTTGCCTTTCAGATCTCTGGGGTGGCCTGCGAAACGCTCGCCACGATAGTCGGCCTCGCCGAGTTTGTAGCGTTGGATCATCGTGCCCATGGCGCCGTCGAGGACAACGATGCGCGACGCCAGGATGCGCGGCAGTTCCGCAGCTCGGCTGTACCTGATGGTTTGCATGGCGCGATTGTAGAAAACCCACTCCGCCCGGCGATGAAGGCAGGCAACGCGAACGCAGGTGTGCCGCACACAGCAGCCAGATTCACAGCCTCTCGGCGCGGCCCGGTCAATGCAGTGCGGTCTGCCGCGTTTCCTTGAACAGCGAGGTGCGGAACGCCAAGGTGCGCGGCCCTACGTCGCTCATCGCCCAAACCCCCAAGGCCGAGGCCGACATCGGCTTGGCGAACAGAAAGCCCTGCAATTCGTCGCAGCCCAGCGACCGCAGGATCTGATGCTGCGCCTCGGTCTCGACGCCTTCGGCAACCACCTTGATGTCGAGCGCCTTGGCCAGCTTGACGACGGCGTCTACGACGGCGCGGGCGTCGGCGCTGCTTTCCAGGTCGAGTACGAAGCTGCGGTCGATCTTGAGCTCGCCCGGGCGCATCTTGCGCAGCGTCGACAGGCTCGAATAGCCGGTGCCGAAATCGTCGATCGACAGATGCACGCCCATGGCGTTGAGTGCGTTGAAGATCTTCATCGTGCGTTCCGTATCATCCATCGCGTCCGATTCGGTGATTTCGCAAGTCAGCAGTTGCGGATTGATCTGGTGCTGCTCCAGCGCCGCGGCGATACGCTCGGCCAGGTCGGCCTTTCGCAGTTGGTGGACGGACAGGTTGATGGCCACGCGCATGCGCAGACCCTCGTCGCGCCAGATTCGTGCTTGGCGGCAGGCCGCATCGATCACCCATTCGCCGATCGCGGCGATCAGGCCGAAGCGCTCGGCGATCGGAATGAAGATGGCGGGACTGATGACGCCGCGTTTCGGATGATGCCAGCGCAGCAAGGCCTCGGCCGCCGTGATCTCGCCACTCGGTGCGTGGATCTTGGGCTGGTAGTACAGCTGCAACTCGCCGTTGCCCAAGGCCAGACGCAGGTCGCGCAGCAGCTCGTTCTGCTTGACCTCGCCGCCATTCCTCATGTGCGCCTCGAAGTGGCAATACGTCGCACCGCCCATTCCCTTTGCGGACCGCATGGCGGCGTCGGCGTGGGCAATCAACCTCGATAGGGCACCGTGCTCCGGGTACGACGCAATGCCGATCGAGCATGACAAGGTCGTTTCAGGGCCTGCCGCGCGGCACGGTTGCGCGACGGCTTCGAGCACCTCACTGGCCTGGCGCGCCACGTCGTCATGGCTCGGATCGTCGGGTAGCAACAAGAGGAACTCGTCGCCTCCCAGGCGCGCCAGCGCGTGCGGCCGGGCCAAGGTACGCAGCCGCTTGGCCATTTCACGCAGAATGCGGTCGCCCCCCCGATGGCCGAACGATTCGTTGATCGGCTTGAAGCCGTCGAGATTGATGAACAACAAGGCAAGCCGTGTTTGCGTCGCGTCGGCTTTTTGTACCGCTTGCGCCAGCGTGGTTTCGAACATGACCCGGTTCGGCAGATCGGTCAGCGGGTCGCGCACGGCGTGTTTTTGCAGCATTTCGGCCTTGGCGCGCTGCGCCGCGGCACGTGAGCGCCCCTCGGCCATGGAAGCCAGCGTGAGTGCGCTGAGCATGGTGATCGAACCTACCGCTGCGAGCAAGGCCATCGCGCCGGTTGTCAGCTGAGATGCACCGCTTGCCACCGAGTCCGGGGCGATGCCGGCCGCAGCGATCACCAGCCAGGCGCTGGCCGCCAATCCCAGCCCCACCAGTGCACCAGCACCCAGCTGGCGGTACAGCAACCTGATCGAGCGTGGAATGCGCAACTGGAAGAACAGCATGAGCGCGAGCGTGGCAGTCAACGCTGCTGCAACAAGGGCCAGCGCCAGCGCCAGCGCGTCCCACGTGATCACCGGGCGCAGCGCCATGGACCATAGGGCCAACATCGGCGTGCCGACGATCGCCACGCCCAGCCCATTGCCCGCGAGAACGACGCGCGCCAGAGTGATGTCGCGGCGCACCATCCATCCCAGACAGGCCATGCTCGATACCGTGGCCCAGGCCCACGCGCCGAAGATGCCCATCGGCCGATAAGCCAGCCCTGCGGGCGCGGCGATCGCAGACAGACCGATGAGGTGGGCCGACCAGATGCCGGTGCCCAGACTGAGCGCCACGCCAACGATCCAGCGCAGCCCGACACGCCGCCGGTCACCCTGGGCGCGTTGCACGCTGTCCAGCGCGACAAAGGTCGCAAGCGCTGCGACGAAAACAACGAAGGCAAAGCGGGCGGACAAACTGCCCGCATCCCCGGTCATCCAACCCATCACCGCACCCCGACGACGAATAAGCCGCTCTACGCTGGGCGACACTGGACTACCCGCTGAACCGCGCGGCGGCCAGCGAGCTTAAAGCGTCAGGTCCGGGAAACGCGCTGGTGTCGCTGCGGGGCTGCGCCTTAGTGCACGAATCCGATGCCACGCCGCTGCCGCACTTCGGGCTTGACGCGGTGTTCGGCCTCGATTTGCGAAAGAAACTCATCGGGCGCGAGCACGGCGCCGAGAATGTCTGTTTGCCGCTTCACGGCAGCGAAGTCGCCCGGCGTGAGCGCATCCAGCAGCGCCAGGCGTCGGCGCTGTGCGTCGGTCAGGTGCTGTTCCAAGCCGTCCAACGCCTCGGCGACGAACATTCGTTCACGCTGCGGCGCGGTCAGGGGCCTGAACTGGATCTTGAAGGTGAAACGGCGCAGCGCCGCTTCGTCGAGTTCCTGGAACAGGTTGGTCGTGCAGACGAAGACGCCGGCAAATCGCTCCATTCCCTGCAGCATCTCGTTGACCTCGCTGATTTCGTAGTTTCGTTCGGCCAGGCGGCGACTGCGCAGGAAGCTGTCGGCCTCGTCGAGCAGCAGCACAGCCTCCTCGTTGTGCGCCTCGTCGAACATCCTGGCCATGTTCTGCTCGGTTTCCCCGACGAATTTGCTGACCAGGTCACTCGCCTGCCGAACCATCAAAGCTCGGCCCAATTCGTGCGCGAGGTGTTCGGCCAAAGCGGTCTTGCCCGTGCCCGGCGGGCCGTAGAAGCACAAGCTGCCACAGCCTTTGCGGCGCAGCGCTTCGACAATCTGGGGCACTTCGAAGCGCGAGTCGGTGTTGACCAGGGTCAGATCGTAGTTCGTCACGACACGACGCGCGCCACGTTCGCCTTGCGCAGTGCCCAAGGCTTTGTCGGCATTGCAGAGCTGGCGCTCGATCAGTGCTTCCACGCCCGCGCCGTCGCCCGCCAATTTGGCGAACTTCACCGCTGTGCGAATTTGCGCCGGCGTCAAGGCGCGTCGCTGCGCGAGCCTCTGAGCGAACGCCGGATCCACGGCAATGCCGGCCAAAGCACGCGCCACCAGCGCCTCGCGCGCACCCGGTGGAGGGCCTTTCAATTCGAGGTGGTATTGGAAGCGCCGCCGAAATGCGATGTCGATTTGCTCGATCCGGTTCGTGACCCAGATCACCGGGACCGGATTGGTCTCGAGCAACTGGTTCACCCAGGCCTTGCCGCTTACGCTGCCGGTGGGCGCGCCGTCACCCAGGTCCAGGCGCGCAATGATTTGCGCGGCGTCGGTCGAAATCGGCGGAAACACGTCTTCGACTTCGTCGAACAGCAATGCGACCCGCTCGCTGCCCTTGAGGAACACCTGGCTGATCTGCAGTGAGCGATAGCGGTCGCGCCCGCTCAACGAGTTGCCGTCGCGATCCGCATACTCCACTTCGTAGAGCTCGACACCAGCGGCCTGCGCCGCAACTTTGGCCAGCTCCGTCTTGCCGGTGCCGGGCGGCCCGTAGAGCAGCACGTTGACGCCGGGAACCTTACGCGCCACCGCATTGCGCAGCAGCGCCGTGATCATGGCAGTGTCGGCGCCGACAAAGTGGAAATCGTCCGACGTCAATTCGCTGCGCTGGACCGGACGCGTGAACACGGCCATGAGGTCGGAGGGGCCCTCGTATTTGCGCATCAGCACCTGGGGCAACTGCTCGCTGACCTTCATCAGGTCGGCCAGGTCGGTGATGTTGTGCTCCGAGATCAGGTTCTCGACCATGCCGATGCGCTCGAGCCGCGAGCCGGCGCGCAGCGCCTCGCCCACGTCGTTCGCATTCACACCGGCCACGCCGGCGATCGCCGCATAGGCCTCTTGCGCGTTTGCGACTTTGAACTCGACGAGCAGGCCGCGCAGGTCGCGCTGGTAACGCGCCAGCGTTCCATACAGCAACAGCGCGCGTTCGGCTGGGTTGAGTTGCAGCAAACCGGCGAGTGCGTCGATGTTTTTTTCGACCAGGGTCGATTCCTTCTTCAGGCTGCGCGCCAGCCAATCGGCAGTGTTGCCGAGCGTGGCGAGCAAGTCTTTGGGCGCGTCCTTGATGTATTCGTCGATATAAAAAAACAGCGTACCCTCTTCGTAGGGGCCGCGCCAGCCGCCGTGGCGAGCGATGAAGGCTTCGTCACTCAAGGCTTCGTGGCCGCGCCAATGTTCGTTGGCCTTGCAGCGCAGCGCGAGGAATTCGCGCAAGCGTGCCAGCACCGAGGCTTGCCACACCAGGTGCTTGCCGGTCAGCGCGAGCAGACTGCTCCAGTCGCGCCGCACGTTGAAGCGCCCAGCGTTGCGCATCGTCAGTGTGAGCACGAAATGTGAACACATCCGGTCCAGTACCGGCGCCTCCCGCAAGCCGGGAGACAGCAGCAATCGGCTGTCGCTTCGGTTTTCGTTGTGGCCCTTCGCCATGACACCCCTCCGGTGCGTGGTTCCGACGCCGATCTTGGCTCACCGCAGGCATTGCGGCAAGCCCCGGGGAATCGAGGGGAATCAGGCGGGCTGCGTCGACCGCGGGCGAGTAAGCCGTCGGGCCTGGGGCCGAGCCCGGCCGAAAACCCGACACACTCCTGGAAGTGACACCTGCGGCTCAGTGCAAACTCAGGGGCTGGTGCATCAACGAGGCGAAACGCTCGATGTAGGCATCGATTTCCTCGCCCGAGGGCTCGGTCTGGATCAGTGCGTCCACGCCTTGTTTGAAGCTCTCGGCCAAGGGCCCTTGGAGAAAGATCTCCTTGCGGGCAAACTTGTCGACGATTTCATAGCCACCGCGCGCGCGCTCACCTGCACCTGCGGGCCCAGGCGCTTGGCCCGCGGGCAAAGCGCTGGCGTGCGTGTCGATCCGCATGACGGCGAAGCTTTCCGAGTTGTAGAGCATTTGCATGGCGAACCCTCCTGAACGGGTAGTTGGGTGCTGCGAGGTCCAATTCAAGGCCACCCGAAGCCGCGGTGCCGCGCGCTCTGGTGCGTGTCAGGCTTGGGCGCGGGTCCAGCCCAGGGGGCGGGCGCAGCCGAACTCAGCGCGGTTCGGCGATATCGATCCGCCAGAGCTCGAATCCCGGATCGTCTGGCCCGTTGCGCAGGTGGGCGCGAACCGGCCAGTGCGGCGCCTGCGCGTCCAGCCAGATATCGACGTGCGTGTCGTAGGCCGAATCTGCCACGCGCTGCAGTCGAAAGACACGCGTCGCGGCCGGATCGACGACTATCGCTTCTTCGCCAAAGCTCTGGAATTGCCAGACCGCCGCATCGCCCCGGGCACCGATCACCTGCATGGCAATTCTGCCCTGCGCCGCCAGGCGCTGCGGCTCGGCGGCGCCGATCGCCGCGAGTTGAACCATCCAGCTCAGGCGGTCCTGGGCACCGGCATTGAGTGCGATTTCGGCCTGAGTTCCCGAGAAACTGATCTTGCCCGTATCGCGTTGAAAATTTGCAGCAACACTGCTGCGGCGCGCCCGCTTGTCGGTGAAGCGTTGCGGCGCCAGGCCGGCGGCGTCGAACCCGCCTTGGCTGACTTGCGTCAGCAAGACAATGCCACTGGTGCGGGCTTCCAGGCGAGCCTCGTAGCGCTCGCCATCGGGCCGCCAGACGAGCTCGGCATTGCCATGCAGGGCGCCGCGCCTCATTCGGTAGTGGAGGATCGCCGGTGCGGGAATGAGCGTGTTGTAAACGGGCACTTCCTCGGGCGTGGCCGGCGAAGTCGCGTCGCGCTCAAGGGGCGGCTCGCCGGCTCGAGGGTGCCTCTCAGTTTGCACGGCGGAGGCGCCGTTTTCCGGTGACACCCACGCGAACTCCGCAGGCGCAATGCTCGGCTGCGTGGGCGTGAACGCGGCGCTGACGATAGGCCTGAACCTTGCAGTCTTGCTCGAACCCATGGCACGGTTGCCGCGGGAGGTTTTTCGCCCGCCCAGCTCCCCTTTTTGAACGGGCATCGGTGGGCTCGTCATGGCGGATGGCAAAGGCGCCGCTACATCGACAGCCTGCACCCATACTGCAGTGCGCTCAGCGGGTCTTTGCGCGGGCCCCGTGGGAGCGCGCAGGCTGCGCTCGAGTCCGGCGAAGAACAAGCCATGCAGAAGGGCCGCGCCGAGCAGGGCAATGGCGAGCCCGCGCCAGGTTGGCGCGGGCTCGCCCGAAGTGTGCAACGGTCCGTGCGTCGACAATAGAGTTCCCCTGATCAAGCCGTGCGCAACCATGAAACTCGCCACCTACAAGGACGGTTCGCGCGACGGCCAATTGGTCGTCGTGTCCAGCGACCTCGCCAGCGCACACTATGCCAGCGCCATCGCGACGCGCTTGCAACAGGTGATGGACGATTGGAATTTCCTGTCTCCGCAACTCGAGGAATTGGCGCGCTCGCTGAACCAGGGCCAACTGCGCCACGCCTTCGCATTCGAGCCGCGGCTGTGCATGGCGCCGTTGCCGCGCGCTTACCAATGGCTCGACGGCTCGGCGTACTTGAATCACGTGGAACTGGTGCGCAGGGCGCGCGGCGCCCAGGTCCCGCCGAGTTTCTACACCGATCCACTGATGTACCAAGGCGGCAGCGACGATTTCCTCGGCCCCTGCGACGACATCAGCTGCCCCAGTGTGGATTTCGGCATCGATTTCGAAGCCGAAGTCGCTGTCATCACGGGCGACGCGCCCATGCAGTGCGGCGCGGACGCAGGGATAGGCAGTGTGCGCCTGTTGATGCTGGTCAATGATGTGAGTTTGCGCAACCTGATTCCCGACGAACTCGCCAAGGGCTTTGGCTTCATCCAGGGCAAACCTGCCACCGCGTTCAGCCCAGTGGCCGTCACCCCCGACGAGGTGGGCACGGCGTGGCGTGGCGGGCGACTCCACCTGGAGCTGGACAGCATCTGGAACGGCACACGCGTCGGCCATTGCCAAGCCGGTGAAGAAATGACGTTTCACTTCGGCGAGCTGATTGCGCATGTGTGCAAGACGCGCAACATGCGCGCCGGAAGCATCGTCGGCGGCGGCACGGTGAGCAACAAGGACTGGTCGCGTGGCTACTCGTGCATTGCCGAGAAACGTGCGATCGAGACGATTCAAAGCGGCCAGCCGAGCACGCAGTTCATGAAGTTCGGCGACAGCATTCGTATCGAAATGATTGGCCTGGACGCGCAGAGTATTTTCGGCGCCATCGAACAGCGAGTCGTGCGTTGCGCGCCGGCATGAGTGAAGAGCCCCCCCAGGACTCGCCGGGGCGAGTCAACCCCAAGGGCCACGCAGAGGCCCCGACACGGCCCTTGGGGTCAAGCAAGCTCGGGAGCGGCAGTCCTTCATTTCCTCGTGAGTTGCCGCGCACCTTCAAAGTGGTCACGGTCTGGCTGCTGCTGGGCTTGCTGCTGTTCCTGGCGGCGCAATGGTGGTCGTATCGCGATAAGCAAATGCGATTCGTCGCGCAGGGGGATGTCGTCGAAATTCGGCGCGGCGGCGACGGGCACTATCACTGGCCGGGGAAGATCAATGGGCGCGCGGTCGATTTTCTCGTCGACACCGGCGCCACCGGAACGGCGATCTCGACGGCGCTGGCACGCGAGCTGCGCCT
Source organism: Burkholderiaceae bacterium (assembly GCA_049297615.1). GTDB lineage: Bacteria > Pseudomonadota > Gammaproteobacteria > Burkholderiales > Burkholderiaceae_C > JAEMQF01. Next base: position 4,592 of record JBAQUQ010000416.1, on the reverse strand, counting down.
CGAGTCGCTCGGTGAGGTGCGGTCGAACACGGCCGGCGGCGTGATCACCGGCTACTGGGTCCGTGCCGACGTGGTGTTGCAAGGCGGAGTCAGCGCCCACGCCCTGCGCGTTGTGGCTTTACCCGATTTGGGCGAACATCCCCTGCTTGGAATGGATGTCCTGTCGCGCCTGCGCTGGCAGCAAAGCAACGGGCGGCTGCGCGTCGATTTGCAAGCTACAGGCACGGGCGATTCGCCGCGCCTGGAAGGTCAATGATCGGTGGCGCCGATGCGCGGCGAGGGCACCGTTCAGCAGGCACAATGCCTGCCTCGCTCGAGCGCACTTTGATCGCCATGGCCGACCACCCAGCCCCCCAGCAGATGGCCCCCGGATTCGACTTTCTCCAGGACTTGATCAAGAACGCCGGTGCCGCGCTTCCCCATATCGGCCAGTGGGTCGCACCGACGCTCAACCCCGAAGAGATCGGCAAGCGCATCCAGGAGTTGCGCACCGTGCAGTTCTGGCTCGAACAGAATGCCCGCATGCTGGGCGCGACGATTCAGGCCCTCGAGGTGCAGCGTATGACGCTGACGACTCTGCAGACCATGAACGTCAAAATGGGCGATCTGCGCGAGAGCCTCTCGCTTCGCACTGAACCGCCAGGCCATGCCACAAAGCGCTCGGCTGTTGCCGAATCGAAGCCTGGCAGTGCTGGCCCGGCGCGCGAGTCGACGCGGGGGAACGCCCCTTCAGCCGCTGGCGTCGACCCCATGCAATGGTGGGGAGCGCTGACCCAGCAATTTGCCGAACTCGCGGCCACTGCGGTGAAAGACTCGGCTGCGCACGCCACCGGGAATGCCGCCGGGGCCGAGCCAGGCCTCGACGAGGTCGGCCAAACACCGAACAAGACTACGACCGCATCGGCGCCACGCAGGGCTGCCGCAGCACCGCGCCGCAAGCCCGTCGCCAAGGGCACATCGGTCAACCCGCGATGAAGACGTTTCTCCAAGCGCACGCCGCGCATGCCGATCCGGACAGGGCATTGGCCGTAGCCGGCGCACAGCTCGAGGCGCAGCGACGTCTGCCCGGCCGCGCCACGCACCCGACCCTGGGTTGGCTCTACCTGACCGACCACTACGCGGCGCAGGCTGAGCAACTGCTGGCCAAAGTTCAGCAGCGCTGGCCCGGGGTGGCCTGGGTTGGCGCGGTCGGACTGGGCGTGGCGGGCGGCGGCCAGGAGCATTTCGACGAACCCGCCCTGTCCCTGATGCTGGCCGAACTGCCGCTCGGTCGGTTCCAGGTATTCTCCGGCGCCAGGCCTCTGGCCGACTTTGCGGCGCACACTGCGCAGGTGCACGCCGACCCGAACACCGAAGACCTGGCTGAACTGATCAAAGACATGAGTCGTCGCACCGCCACCGGCTATCTGTTCGGTGGCCTGGCCTCGGCACGCAACCGCACCTTGCACATTGCGCAAGGCGTTCTTCAAGGCGGCCTGTCGGGTGTGGCTTTCGACAAACACGTGGCCTTGGTGTCGCGTGTGACCCAAGGGTGCCAGCCGGTGGGCCCGCTGCGCGGCGTCACCGGTGCCGACCGCAATGTGATCACCGAACTCGACGGCGAGCCCGCACTGAACTGCCTGCTGCGCGATATGGACATCGCCGAAGACACCGATGCGCGAGAAGCGCTGCCGCGTCTGCGCCAAACGCTGGTCGGCTTGAGCGACCGACGTGCGCCTGACGCGCGGCACTCCACCCGCTTCTACACGCCGGCGCGCCATGGCGCGTTCGGTTCCGATACGCGGGTGCGCAACCTGCTCGGCCTGGACCCCGCGCGCCGCGGTGTGGCCATCGGCGAGAACGCCGAGCCTGGCCTTCAGCTCACGTTCTGCACGCGCAACACAGAGGCGGCGCGGCGCGACCTGATGCGCATCTGCGCTGAAATTCGCGACGAGGTCGAGTTCGACACCATGCCGACCCCCGGCGCTTCGAGCGCCGCGCCGCCGCCCTCGAGCGGGTCAGTCGGAATCGCCGGCGCTATCTACGTGAGCTGTACCGGCCGCGGCGGCCCACACTTCGGCGCGCCTTCCGCCGAACTCGCCGTGGTGCGCCGCGCCCTCGGCGACGTACCGCTGGCGGGCTTCTTTGCCGCAGGCGAGATTGCACGCCACCATTTGTATGGCTACACGGGTGTGTTGACCGTGTTTCGCTCTTGAGTGCAAGGTGAACGCGGACATTCCTGCGGTAGCTGGGGCGCAATCCGCCGCAGCCGCGACTGCCGAAATGACCGCCCACGCGCAGCGCCAAGCCGACGTGGTGGCGGCACTGCGCGAATGGCTGCCGGCCCATGCGCTGCTGTGGCACGCCGAAGACACGATTGCGTACGAATGCGACGGTTTAACGGCCTATCGCGAGCAGCCACTCGTCGTCGCACTGCCGGAAACAGAGCAACAAGTCGCGGCCACGCTGCGCACCTGCCATCGTTTGAACGTGCCCGTGGTCGCGCGCGGTGCCGGCACCGGACTTTCGGGCGGGGCCTTGCCGCACCGATTGGGCGTGACGCTGAGCCTGGCCAAGTTCAACAAGATCTTGCGCATCGATGCGCTGGCGCGAACCGCTGTGGTGCAATGCGGCGTGCGCAACCTGGCGATCAGCGAGGCGGCTGCGCCGCTGGGTCTTCACTACGCCCCCGACCCGAGCAGCCAGATCGCCTGCACGATCGGCGGTAACGTCGCTGAAAACTCGGGCGGGGTGCACTGCCTCAAGTACGGCCTGACGCTGCACAACGTGTTGCGCGTGCGTGGCTTCACCGTCGAGGGCGAGGCGGTCGAATTCGGCTCGGAGGCGCTGGACGTCGCGGGCTTGGACCTCATGGCCCTGCTCGTGGGCAGCGAAGGCATGCTCGCCGTGACGCTGGAAGTGACGGTCAAGCTGATTCCCATAGCGCCGCTGGCACGCTGCATCATGGCCAGCTTCGACGACGTGCGCAAAGCCGGCGACGCCGTCGCTAGCGTGATCGCCGCGGGCATCGTTCCGGCGGGCCTGGAAATGATGGACAAGCCCATGACGGCCGCCGTCGAAGACTATGTGCACGCCGGCTACGATCTCGAGGCGGCGGCGATCCTGCTCTGCGAAAGCGACGGCACGCCCGAGGAAGTGGACGAAGAAGTGGTGCGCATGGTGCAGGTGCTGCGCAGCAGCGGGGCGACGCGCATCGAGGTCAGCGCCGATGAAGCGCAGCGCTTGCGGTTCTGGAGCGGTCGCAAGAATGCATTCCCGGCATCGGGGCGCATCAGCCCCGACTACATGTGCCTGGATTCGACGATTCCGCGCAAACGCCTGGCCGACATCCTGCTCGCGATTCAACAGATGGAGGTGAAGTACGGCCTGCGCTGCGTCAACGTATTCCATGCCGGCGACGGCAACTTGCACCCGCTGATCCTGTTCGACGCGAACGATCCGGGTCAGCTGCGGCGCTGCGAACTGTTCGGCGCCGATATCCTGGAGACCAGTGTGCGCATGGGCGGCACGGTGTCGGGCGAGCACGGTGTGGGCGTGGAGAAGCTGTCGTCGATGTGTGTGCAGTTCTCCCCCGCTGAGCGCGAACAGATGCTGGCGGTGAAGCGCGCCTTCGACGTGAAGGAAACGCTCAACCCGGGCAAGGTGATTCCCAGCCTGTCGCGCTGCGCCGAGTACGGCAAGATGCATGTGCGGCGCGGCCTGCTGCCGTTCGCCGACATTCCGCGCTTCTGAGTCCGGCAACACCTCACGCGCCATGCTCGGCAACGACCCCGCACTGCAATTGCTGATTGATCGCGTGTCCAGCGCGATGGCGGCGGGTGTTCAGTTGTGCATCCGCGGCGGCGGCACGAAACAGTTCTACGGTGAGGCTGAGCAGGGAGAATCCCTCGACACGCGCGTGCTGGAGGGCATCTCCAGCTACGAACCCAGCGAACTCGTGGTCACGGCGCGCTGTGGCACGTCGTTGGCAGCACTCGAAGCAACATTGGCTGAACAGGGCCAGTGCCTGGCTTTCGAGCCGCCGCACTTCGCGCCCGGCGCCACGGTGGGCGGCATGGTGGCCAGCGGCCTGAGTGGGCCGTCACGCGCGGTGATGGGCTCGGTCCGCGACCATCTTCTCGGTGCCACTTTGCTGAACGGCCGCAATGACGTGCTGAGCTTCGGCGGTCAGGTCATGAAGAATGTTGCCGGCTACGACGTGGCGCGGTTGCTCGCCGGAAGCATGGGCATCCTGGGTGTGATTCTCGAGGTTTCGCTCAAGGTCGTGCCCGTGGCACCGGCCTGTTCGACTTTGCGCTTCGAGATGACGCAGGCCAATGCACTGGCGCGCCTGAATGAATGGGGCGCCCGGGCCCTGCCGCTCAACGCGAGCGCCTGGTGGGACAACACCCTGGTGCTGCGCCTGAGCGGCGCGCACGCGGCCGTCGGTGCCGCCAAGACGGCCTTGGGAGGCGAACCGGTCGATGCTGAACACGCCGAGCCGTTTTGGACCGGCTTGCGCAACCACGGCGATGAGTTTTTTGTTCGGGCGCGCACCGAGGTCGATGCTCGAGGCGACGCCAGTGTGGATCCCGACAAGGCGCTGTGGCGTC
>JBAQUQ010000415.1:0-2921 GCA_049297615.1 Burkholderiaceae bacterium | reverse complement strand
GCGCCGCGCTCGAAGTCGGTTATCGCGCCTTCGGCGCGGCCGCGTGCACGGCGGCGGCGCGCGAAGGCATCACGGCATTCCTGGAGCACCGCGACGCCGATTTCGGCGCCACGGGATGATCGCCGCTCTCGAGTGGCCCGAATCTTTTCAATGCGAAGAATGAAACCGGCCGACATCGCCCTGGACGACAAGTACCGCCTCGACCGCGCCCGCGTCTTCCTCACCGGCGTGCAGGCACTGACGCGCCTGCCGATGTTGCAGCGCAAGCGCGACCGCGCCGCGGGCCTGAACACGGCGGGTTATATCTCGGGTTATCGCGGCTCGCCCCTGGGCGGCCTGGACAGCGCACTCATCGAGGCCGAGCCCTTCCTGGCGGCGCACGGCATCCGCTTCCATCCCGGCGTCAACGAAGACCTCGCGGCCACGGCGATCTGGGGCACCCAGCAGTTGCGTCTCTTGCCCGGCGCGAAACGCGACGGCATCTTCGCGATGTGGTACGGCAAGGGGCCCGGCGTGGACCGCTGCGGCGACGTCTTCAAACAGGCCAACCATGCGGGAACGTCGCGCGCGGGCGGCGTTCTGGTGGTCGCCGGCGACGACCACGCGGCGCGTTCGTCGGCGGTGGCGCACCAGAGCGAACACATCTTCTCGGCGTGCGCGATCCCCGTGCTCGCGCCTTGCAGCGTGCAGGACATCCTCGACTTCGGCCTCCACGGCTGGGCGATGTCGCGCTACACGGGCTGCTGGGTCGCGCTCAAGCTCTGCGGCGACGTCGTCGAAAGCTCGGCGACGGTCGAGGTCGACGCGCTCAGCGCGCAGGTGAAGATCCCCACCGACTTCGAATTGCCGCTCGATGGCGTGCACATCCGCTGGCCGGATCCGGCCCTGGCGCAGGAACACCGGATGCAGGCGTACAAGATCTACGCAGCGTCGGCGTACGCGCGCGCGAATGGCCTGGACAAGCTGGTCTGGGACAGCCCGCCGAACCACCCACCCGCGCGTCTTGGGCTGGTCGCCTGCGGCAAGGCCTGGCTCGACCTGCGCCAGGCGCTGCACGAGCTCGGCATCGACGAGGCCGCCGCCGCACATTTGGGGCTGCGCCTGTACAAGGTCGGCATGGCCTGGCCGCTCGAGGCCGACGGCGCCAGGCGCTTCGCGACCGGCCTGGAAGAAATCCTGGTGGTCGAGGAGAAGCGCCAGATCATCGAGTACCAGCTCAAGGAGATGCTCTACGACTGGCGCGACGACGTGCGCCCGCGCGTCCTGGGCAAGTTCGACGAGACCGGCGAATGGCCCGCGCCGCACGGCCAATGGCTGCTGCCGCCCACCGGCGAGCTGACCCCGCCGATCGTCGCGCGCGCCATCGCAGCGCGGCTCGCGCGCCTGGCCCCAAGGCCCGCAGCTGGCGCCTTCGTCGCGCCTGGGAACTGGACAGTGCGCGCCGAAGTTTTGACCGGCAGCCCTGCTGCGGCGCCGCTGCAGCGCACGCCGTATTTCTGCTCGGGCTGCCCGCACAACCTGTCGACGCGCGTGCCCGAAGGTTCGTGCGCATTCGGCGGTGTCGGCTGCCACCTGATGGCGCTGACGATGCAGCGGCGCACCCTGACGATCAGCCAGATGGGTGGCGAGGGCGCCACCTGGATCGGCATGGCCGCTCACGCCGGGACGCGCCATGTGTTCGCGAATATGGGCGACGGCACCTACTTCCATTCCGGGTTGCTGTCGATCCGCGCCGCGGTCGCTGCCGACGTCAACATCACCTACAAGATCCTCTACAACGACGCCGTCGCGATGACCGGCGGCCAGCCGGTGGACGGCACGCTGAGCGTGCCGCAGCTGACGCGCCAGATCGACGCCGAGGGCGTGAAACGCATCGTCGTGCTCAGCGAGGACCTCGCCAAATACCCCAAGGACGCGCCATTTGCGCCGGGCGTCGAGCTGCTGCCGCGCGAGCGCCTCGACGCGGTGCAGCGCGAGTTGCGCAAGGTTCCCGGAGTCAGCGTGCTCGTCTACGACCAGACCTGCGCCACCGAAGCGCGGCGCCGCCGCAAGCGCGGCACGCTGCCCCCGGCGACGCGCCACGTCTTCATCAATGAAGCCGTGTGCGAAGGTTGCGGCGACTGCAGCCTGCGCTCGAACTGCCTGTCGGTGGTTCCGGTGACGACCGAGTTCGGCCAAAAGCGCGCCATCGACCCCTACACCTGCAACCACGACATGAGCTGCCTGGAAGGCTGCTGTCCGGCGCTGGTCACGGTCGAAGGCGCGCTGCTCAAGCGCACCCAGGGCCTGCCCTTGCCCGACGACGCGCTGCCCGAGCCCGTGCTGGCGCCGCTCGAGCAGCCGTATTCGTGTCTGATCGCCGGCGTCGGCGGCAGCGGTGTCGTGACCCTGGGCGCCGTGCTCGGCATGGCGGCGCACCTCGAAGGCAAAAGCGTGACCGTGCTCGACCAGACCGGCTTGTCGCAGAAGGCCGGCGCGGTGCTGACCCATGTGCGCATCGCCGCCGCAGCCGAGGCGCTGCACGCGCCGCGCATCGTCCATGCGGATCTGCTGCTCGGCTGCGACCTGCTCGTCGCTGCCGGCGCCGAATCCTTGCAACGCCTGCGGCGCGGCGCAACCCGCGCCGTCATCAACACCCACGAGGCGATCACCGGCGAGTTCGTGCGGCACCCCGAGCAGGCGTTCCCGCGCGAGGCGACGCTGGCGCTGCTGCACGAGGCCCTGGGCGCTCAGCCAGCCAGGGGCGGCCCGTCGCTGGCTGAGATCAACGCGACGCGGCTCGCCGCGCGCCTGGTCGGCGATTCGATCGCGACGAATATGTTCATGCTCGGCTTCGCCTGGCAGCGCGGCTGGGTTCCGCTCGGCCGCGAAGCACTGCTGCGTGCCGTCGAGCTGAACGGCGTCGCGGCCCAGGACAACCG
>JBAQUQ010000414.1:0-1899 GCA_049297615.1 Burkholderiaceae bacterium | reverse complement strand
GCCACTTGAAGAAGTGGAAGAAGTGCGGCTGGTCGTCGGTGGCCGGGGCGATGTGGAATTTGTAGTTCTGCACGAATTGATCGCGGCCCGGACCGAGCAGCGCCGACACAGCGTCGAACAGGTCGGGCGGTGCGACGACGTTGTAGCGGTTCGCTTCCTGCGCCTTTATGCCGGGATAGAAGGCCACGTCGAAGGAACGCGCCGCGCAGAACGCCCTGATCTTCGCGACGTCCTCAGCGCTGAGTGCACCGTTCTTGACGAGCAGGGTGTAGGTTTGCCAGCTTCGCACCAGGGCGAGCCGGGACGCCGGGTCGGCGACACCCGATCGTTGCAGCGCGGCCACGACCGCGCCGAACAGCTTGAGTGCGTCGCGCGGCGGCAGGCTCACCCAGCGCGTGATCGCGAGCAGGCCGCCGGGCTCGAGGTGGCGCAGATCGTCCTCCAGCGCTTGCACCGTGTACAGGTAGTTCTCCGCCAGCGCATAGAGGCCCGCGGCAGAGGCGCTGAACGAATCGAGCAGGGCCACGTGGATCAGGTCGTAGCGCTCCCGGCTCGCCGCGACGAAGCCGCGCGCTTCGGCCACATGCACGCGCACGAGCCCCGCATCGACGCCGCCCGAATAGAGGCCTCCCGCATAGTCCGCGAAGCGGCGCCGAACCAGATCGATGACCTGCGGATTCAACTCCACCGCATCGATCCTGCGCGCGCCGTGATAGTGCGCCTGGAGCACGTCGGCACCCGCGCCCGCGCCGAGCACGAGCACGCGCGGCTGGCGCAACAGGTGGTAGGGCAGTGCCGAAGTCATCTGATCGAGATACGCCAGGCTGTCGCGGCGGCCGTCGAAGCGGCTCAGGGCACTCGGCCCGTCGCCGTCGATGAAGACGCCCAACTGCGGCGGCGGCTCGACCGTTGCGTTCAGGCTCAAGCCCGGCGCGTGGCGCAGTGGCGTGCGCGTGCTCTCGACGACGCTGACCAGACCCAGGGGGCTGTGGCTTTGCGCGATCACCCGGGCCTCGGGAATGCGCAAGGTCTGCGACAGCTCCTTGTACGGCGACATCTCGGGAGCCAGCCAAACCTGCGGCAACAGCACGGGTAGCACCGCCATCACGCCCAGCGCCAGGGCCGGCCAACGCCGCGGGCCACTGCACTCAAGCCACGCCAGCGCTGCGGCGGCGAAGCCCAAGGCGCCGATCAGCCGCAACGCGTCGTGCGGCGCGAGCACGAACAGCGCTCCCATGACGGCCAGGCTTCCCAGCCCCGCGCCCAGGATGTCGAAGCTGTAGATGCGCGGGGCCATGCCGCGCCATCTCGAAAAGGCCATGCACACGCAAGCGCCGGCACACAGAAAGGGCAGCGCGAGCAGCAAGTAGAGGCACAGCAGGTAGGCCGGCTGGCGCGCGTCCCAGAGCATTTCCAGTGGATTGAACGGCACGCGCTGCGCCAGCGCGAACGAGCCGATCGCGCTGACGCCGAAAGCCGCTGCGGCCGCGCAGAACAGGGGCAAAAAACGCCGCTGCACGGCGCCTTGCGCCAGGCTCAACAAGGCGCCGCTCGCACCATAGCCGAGCAGGGCCAGGCTGATGATCATGTAGGCGAAGTGGTGCCACAGGATGATTGAGAACAGCCGCATCAGCACGATCTCGTAGGCCAGCGCTGCGCCCGAGATCAGGGCAATGGCGATCAGCGGTGGGGCCGCATCGGCAGCAGCCCTCGCGCGTGTCGCGGTCATCGGGCTTCCCGCTAACGCTTGCCGGTCAGCGGGACAAAAGCCACCGGCAGGATCTGCCGCGTCGAGACCACGCCGTCGACGTTCTTCTCGACCAGCATCAATTGCTGGACCATGAAGGCTGCGCCCACCGGGATCACCATCCTGCCGCCGGCTTTGAGCTGGCGGATCAG
>JBAQUQ010000413.1:0-1725 GCA_049297615.1 Burkholderiaceae bacterium | reverse complement strand
TGCGGTGCGCGGCGACGCTCGGCCCGCCGTCGATGACCCGGCCCACGCCGTCGAAGACGCGCCCCAGGATTCCCGGGCCGACGCCGAAGCTCAACGGCTCGCCGTAGAAGCGCACCACGCTGTCTTCGAGCGTGAGCCCGGCCGTCGATTCGAGCACCTCGATCGTCATGAACTGTTCGTCGATCGCGGCGATGCGCCCGAGCCGCACGCGGCCGTCAGGTGCGCGCACCTGCACCGCGTCGGCCAGGCCGACGTCGAGCGTGCGCCGCAGGAACAGCAGGGGTCCTTCGAGGCGCGTCGCTGCGCCTTCAACCGTGAGCAGCATCGGGCTCGAGCGTGGTGGGCGCTTCCGCTGCGGCCGGCGCGGCAGGCGCAGGCGCGCTCGCCTGCGCGATCTGCTCGAACTCGCGCTCCATTCGCGCCTCGAGATCGGCCAGAAGCGGCAACTGGTCGTCGCCGATGTCTTCACCCATGCGTTGCAGCGCCCGCATGCAGGCGATTGCGGCGATGCGCTCGGGCGCGGCGCCCGCTGCCAGCGCGGCTTGGGCGAGATCGATGAAGCGTCCCAGCAGTTTCATCATCGCGCCCTGGCGCGCCGGGCTGCAGACGCGGTCGACGGCAGAGAACGCCGACTGGCGCAAGAAGGCTTCATTGACCAACTCGGCGCACAGCAGGGTCAGTTGCTGGCGCGCGGGCAGCGCGTCCTTGCCGATGATGCGCGCCATGCGCTCGAGCTGGGCCTGCTCGTCGAGCAGGGTCAGGAAGCGCCGGCGCAGCTCGAGCCACTGGCCATTGCCCTGCTGTGCCCACCATGGCGCGAGCACGTGCGCGTCTTCGGCGTAGGACTGCAGCGGGTGGATGGCCGGGTAGAAGCGCGCCTGCGCGCGTTTCACGTCGAGCGCCCAGAACGCCTTCACATAGCGTTTCGTGTGGCTCGTCACCGGCTCGGAGAAGTCGCCCGAGGGCGGGCTGATCGCACCCATCACGGTCACCGAGCCGATGGCGCCGGCGAGCGTCTCGACGAGCGCGGCGCGTTCGTAGAAGTCGGCCAGGCGGCTCGCCAGGTAGGCCGGGTAGCCGCCTTCGCCGGGCAGTTCGCCGAAGCGACCCGACACCTCGCGCAGCGCCTCGGCCCAGCGGCTGGTGGAATCGGCCATCAGGGCGACGTGCAGGCCCTGGTCGCGAAAGTATTCCGCCACCGTGACCGCGCAGTAGATGCTCGCCTCGCGCGCCGCGACCGGCATGTTCGACGTGTTGGCGATGATCACGGTGCGCTCCAGCATCGGCGCTCCGCTGCGCGGGTCGGTGAGCTGCGGGAACTCGTCGAGCACGCCGGCCATCTCGTTGCCGCGTTCGCCGCAACCCAGATACACGATGACGTCGGCATTGCAGCCCTTGGCGAGCGCTTCGAGCAGCACCGTCTTGCCGGTGCCGAAGCCCCCGGGAATCGCCGCCTTGCCGCCTTGCGTCACCGGGAACAAGCTGTCCAGGATGCGCTGGCCCGTCACCAGGGGCGCATTGCCCGGCAAGCGCCGCGCCACCGGCCTGGGCCGGCGCACCGGCCAGACATGGCTCATCGCGAGCTCGCGCAAGTTGCCGTCGGCCTGACGCAGCAGGCACACGGCGGCATCGTCAGCGTACTCGCCTGCCGCGACCACCGACTCGACCACGCCGCTCGCGTCGGGCGGCGCCAGGCAATCGTGGCCGCGCCCGGCTGCCTGGCCC
>JBAQUQ010000412.1:0-1626 GCA_049297615.1 Burkholderiaceae bacterium | reverse complement strand
GGCTTGCGCTCGTAGCCCCGGGCCACCCGCCCGCGCTCGGTGCTGGCGTGCGCGCAGCGGCGAAGGTCGGCTTCGGGCCGAAAGCCGCTGGCGCGCCGCCGCAGCCCTGACGCAGGCGTAGCAGTTTCACTTCAGTACCACCGGACTGCCCAAAGCGAAGCGTGGGCGGTGGTCATCAATGCGACGCCCCGCCCGTGATCGCCTTCGCGCGGCCGGCCTCGGCCAGCGCGCGCGGCAGGTTCAGGAGTTCGGCCGCGATGATCAGCACGGCGCTGATGGGCACGACCGACTGGACCCAGCTCACCGAAATCTCGGGCAGGCTGACGAGGTGGTCGGTGTCGAGCACGCCGAGCACCGTGTAGCCCGTCCAACCCACGAGCAGGAAGAAGGCGATGACGACGACTTCGACAAAAAGCCTGGCCAGCATCCGCGGCCCCGGCGGCATCAGGGCGACGAGTTCGGGGCAGCCGATGTGGGCGCGCTTGGCCGAGGCCAGCGCCGAGCCGTAGAAGGTGAGCCAGGCCAGCAGGATCGAGGCGACCTCGTCATACCAGGCGAGCGAATGGCCGACGGTGCGAAAGACGACGCCCGCGGTCACCTCGAGCGCGAGCGCTGCCATCAGCACAATCACCACCCACTCCAGCGCCTGCTCGTAGCGCTGGCGGATCGCGTCGAGCCGCACGGAGGCTATTTCCCGAGCGCGATGGCGCGGGCGATGACGTCCTTGGAACTCGGCACGTCGCCGGCGAATTCGTCGTACACCGCCTTCGACGCGGCGACGAAGGCGTCCTTATCGGGGGCGTTCACCTGCATGCCGGCGGCCTTGAGCTTGCCCAGCAAGTCGTTGTCGTCCTTTTCGGCCGAAGCGTAGACGAAGGCCTGCGTCTCCTTGGCGGTGTCTTCGAGGATCTTGCGCACGTCATCGGGCAGGGTCGCCCACTTCTTGGCGCCCACCGTGGCGTAGGCCGGCGTGTACACGTGGCCGGTGAGCGAGAGGTATTTCTGCACTTCCTGGAACTTGGCGCTGTAGATCTGCGTGAACGGGTTTTCCTGGCCGTCCATCACTCCGGTCTGCAGCGCGGTGAAGACTTCGGAGAATTTCATCGGCGACGGATTCGCGCCATAGGCCTGGAACATCTTCACGCGCCACTTGCCTTCGGGAACGCGCAACTTGATGCCTTGCAGGTCGGCCGGCGTATTGATGGGGCGCTTGGAATTGGTGATGTGGCGGTAACCGTTTTCCCACACGGCGAGGATCTTCAGGCCCTTCTTCTCGGCCTCGGGAGCCAGTTTCGACCAGAAGACGTCGCGTTCGATGCGGCCCATATGGGCGCGGTCTTTCACCAGATAGGGCATCTCGAAGACGCCGAAGATGTCGGACTCCGACGACATCACGGTCGAGGGCAGGGCCATGTCGACGGTGCCGAGCTTGAGCTTTTGCAGCAGTTCCTTGTCGCCGCCGAGTTGGCTCGAGCCGAACACCACGACCTTGGCCTTGGCGCCGAGCTTGGCGTTGGCGCGGCGCGCGAACTCCTCGGCAGAAGCGGCGAAAAGTGAATTGGGCTCGCCGACGTGGCCGAACTTGATTTCCAGCTGGGCCAGGGCCGGGGCAGCGGCCATGGCAGC
>JBAQUQ010000411.1:0-2998 GCA_049297615.1 Burkholderiaceae bacterium | reverse complement strand
GCTTCAACCTATGGTGGCGTGCCACGAGTCGGGGTGCCACCAGGGTCTTGGGGCAGGTGGCTCGGGGTACGGGCGTAGGCCCCATTCGCGGTCGCCCGGACGCAGGCGTGAACCCGAAGCCTTTGATCGAGACGCGAGTTGCGGACCAAAACTGGTGCCCCGCGAGCGTGGGCCGGAGAACGTACCCCGAGCCACCTGCCCTCGCTCGTGGCTGGCGTGCGCGAAGCGGCGAACTCCGGGCCGATCCCAGACCGCCGTGCTTATGCGGTCGAATGAAAATTGGTATCAGGCCGCGCGACGCTGCTCGCGAAAGAACCCCAACTTCTCCTGCGCCACCCGGTCGGAGTAGGAAAACAGCACGAGATCACTGGCAGCGTGCAAGGTGTAGCTCAGCCAGCCCGGCACGACGACGATGTCGTGCGCGGCGAGTTCGAGGCGCGTCGCGCCGATGCGGATCTCGCCATGCCCTTCGACGCCGACGAACACGACGCTGTCGCTGGAGCGATAAGGCAGGGTCGCAAAGCCCGCCGGCAGCAGGCGGATCATCGCGGCAATCGTCGGCATCGCCCAGCCGCCGTCGAGCGGATTCACGTAGCGCATCAAATGGCCGAAATGCGGGTCGGCAGCGCCGGCGCGTGGCAGGGCATGGAGCGCTTCGCGGGTGCGTGCATAGGGGTAGTTGAAGACCGGCGAGTTGAGCGACGTCGCACGGTGCCCCACCGGCACCAGGCCGCTGCCGTAACGCGCCAGCGCGTCGCCTGCGGGGCGCGTCAGCGGTGCCTCGTCGGCCTCGTGGTCTTCGCGGAACGTGCTGTTGAACAGCGCGACCAGGGGGATGTCCAGGCCGTCGAGCCAGACCATCGGCGCATTCGAATCATTGCCGTGGTGGTGCCAGGTCCAGGACGGCGTGATCACGAAATCGCCCGGCTGCATGATCGTCTTCTCGCCGTCGACTGCCGTATACGCGCCGCTGCCCTCGACGATGAAGCGCAGCGCGCTTTGCGTGTGGCGGTGCGCGGGCGCCACTTCGCCGGGCATGATGAGCTGCAAGCCGGCGTACAGCGAACTCGTGACCTGCGAGCTGCCCTTGAGTGCCGGGTTCTCGAGGATCATGACGCGGCGCTCGGCCTCTCTGGCGCTGATGTGCCGGGCCGATTCGAGCACATAGGGGCGCACCTGCGCATAGCCCCAGCGGTGCGCAACGCCGATCGGCGTGGGCTCGGCCGGGACGAGCGACTTCAGGCGCGTCCACAGCGGCGCGAGGTGTTGCGTGTCGGCGCGGCCGTAGAAGGCCTCGCGCTGCGCGTGCAACGATTCTTGGGGCATGGCAGACATCAGGGACTCCCTCTCGTTCAAGGCGCGAGACATTGTTCGGCGCGCCAGCCATAAAGCCACTCCATCGCGTCGTAGAAGCGCTGCGGCGTTCGGCCCGCCCATAGATCGTTGCGCACCAGGCGCTCGACGCCCTTGGCATGATAGATGCGCCCCATCTCGCGTGCCGACAGCACGACGCGCGCGGTGCGCACGATGCGCGAGCGCTCGTAATGCAGCAAGGCCTGCGGAAACGCCCGGTGCACGTCGCCGGCGTGCGCGGCGCTGTGCACGCGAACGGCTTCGCCCAGGGTCACCGCGTCTTCGAGCGCCATGCACGCGCCCTGCGCCAGGTATTGCAGCATCGGGTGCGCGGCGTCGCCGAGCAAGGTGGCGCGCCCGAAGGTCCATTGCGCTATCGGTTCGCGATCGGCCGTGGCCCAGCGCTTCCAGCTCCTGGGCAGATCGATCAACTGGCGCGCCCGCGGGCAAATGCCTTCGAAGTAGCTCTGCACTTCGGCGCGGCTGCCTTCGCGGACTCCCCATTCTTCGGTCTCGCGGCTGTGGAAGGTGACGACGACGTTGTACTGCTCGCCGCCGCGCAGCGGGTAGTGCACCAGGTGGCAATTCGGCCCGACCCAGATGCTCGCCGCATTCCATTGCAGGTCGGCGGGGAAATCGGCGCGGTCCGCCACAGCGCGGTACACCACATGGCCTGAGACACGCGCCGCGTCGCCGACCAATTGCGCCCGCACCGCCGACTTCACGCCGTCGGCGCCGATCAGGGCGCTGCCGCGGTGCCTGCCCGCGCCGGCGTCGTGCACGGTCACGCCGCCTTCGTCCTGCTCGAAGCGCTGCACCTGGGTCGAGGTGACAAAGACGATGCGGCTGCTGGCGCGCGCCGCGTCGTACAGCGCCAGGTGCAAGTCGGCGCGGTGGATCACGGCGTAAGGGTTGCCGAAATGCCGGCGGAACGCCTCGCCTACCGGGATGCGGCCGACGAGTGTTTCATCGAGGGCGTCGTGCATCACGAGCTCGTCGGTGTAGACCGCCATGTCGCGCATGCGCGGGCCGACACCGAGCGCGTCGAAGGCGGCAAAGGCGTTCGGGCCGAGCTGGATTCCCGCGCCGATTTCGCCGATCCGGGGCGACTGCTCGAGCACGGTCACCGCCAGACCCAGGCGCGCCAGCGCGAGCGCTGCCGCCAGGCCGCCGATGCCGCCACCGGCCACCAAGACCGGTGCCAATGAATCTTCGATCGTCACGCTCGCCCCAGCAGTCCGTCGGGCCACGCCCTTGCGATCAGTGTAGGCTCGCGGGCTCGCTCATCATGGGGCCGAAAGCGGCCGGACAAACGCCCGGGCAACGGTGACGATGCACGGCACACGCTTTCGCTTCAAAGGTCCCATGCCTGACTCGCCCCTTCCCCCCAGCTTTCAACGCCTCGCCGGCGCCAACCTCGCGGCGCAATCGGCCGAGCAGGTCAGCCTGGCCGCCGTGCCCATCGTCGCGGTGTTGGCGCTCGGCGCCGGGCCGGGCGAGATCGGCGCGCTCGCGACGGCGCAGACCTTGCCCTTCCTGTTGCTGTCGATTCCCGCCGGCTTGCTCGCGGATCGCTGGTCGCGCCGGCGTTTGATGGTCTGGGCCGAGGCGCTGCGCGCCGTGTCGTTGTTCGCGCTGTTGTTCG
>JBAQUQ010000410.1:0-90912 GCA_049297615.1 Burkholderiaceae bacterium | reverse complement strand
ACCCAGCGCAATGCGGCCCAGCTGCGAGCCGACGGCGCGGTCGTGCTCGGCCCGGCGAGCGGCGACCAGGCATGCGGCGAGGTCGGCGACGGGCGCATGCTCGAGGCGCAGGAGTTGGTCGACGACTTGATCGCGCGCTTTCAGCCCAAGGCGCTGCTCGGCAGGCGCGTCTTGCTGACGGCGGGCTCGACCTTCGAAGCCATCGATCCGGTGCGCGGCCTGACGAATTTGTCGAGCGGCAAGATGGGCTTCGCGCTGGCCCGCGCCGCGGCCGAGGCGGGCGCGCAAGTGACCCTGGTCGCAGGGCCGGTGCACCTGGACACGCCGCGCGGCGTGCGGCGCATCGATGTGGTGAGCGCGCAGCAGATGTTCGACAGCGTGCTGCCGCTGGCCCCCGCACACGACGTGTTCGTCGCCACCGCCGCGGTGGGCGATTGGCGCGTCGCGACGCCATCGCTGCACAAGATCAAGAAGAAGTCCGGCGCCGCGGCGCCGACATTGGAGCTGATCGACAACCCCGACATCCTCGCTGCGGTGGCGCGCCTGAAACCACGGCCCTATTGCGTCGGTTTTGCTGCGGAGAGCGAGAACCTCGTTCAGCACGCGCGCGAAAAACTCCGCAGCAAGAACCTGCCGCTGATCGTTGCCAATATCGGCGCCGCAACCTTCGGCAGCGAGCACAACGCCTTGACCCTGGTCGATGCGCAGGGCACCCGCGAACTCGCGCGCGCCGACAAACTGACGCTGGCGCGCGAGCTGGTGCGTGAGATCGCGACGCGAATCGCGCGGGATTCAACGTGACGACGGTGGCCCTGAAGGTGCTCGACGCACGAATGGCGCAGCACGTGCCGGCCTACGCGACGCCGGGCAGCGCCGGCCTGGACTTGCGCGCCTGCCTGGACGCTGCCGTGGTCCTGGAGCCTGGGCAATGCAGCTTGATCCCCACAGGCCTGGCGATCCACATCGGCGACCCCGGCCTGGCGGCGATGATCTTGCCGCGCTCGGGCCTGGGCCACAAACACGGCATCGTGCTGGGCAACCTGGTAGGCCTGATCGACTCCGACTACCAAGGGCCATTGATGGTGAGTTGCTGGAACCGTGGTGGCGCCGTGTTCACGGTGCAGCCGATGGAGCGCATCGCGCAATTGGTGATCGTTCCGGTCGTGCAGGCGAAGTTCGAACGCGTCGATGCATTCCAGGCGTCGGACCGCGGCGCCGGCGGTTTCGGCTCAACCGGTAAGGATTGATCGGATCAATGCACCGCCGAGCCCGGGTGCGGCGCGTTCAATACGGCGAACGCCGGCTCGCCCACGCTGCCGGCTTCGAGCTCGGCGTCACTGGCTTGGCGAACGGCGTGCACCGTCAAGTGAAGGCGCAACGCGATTCCCGCCAAGGGATGGTTGCCGTCGAGCACCACGTGCTGCGGGTAGACCTCGGTGACCGTGTAGATCAAGTTCGGCGGCATGCCCCGGGTGACGGCGCCCGCGGGGGGTCCGTCGAACTGCATGCCCACTTCAAGAGGCTCGACGATGCGCCCGCGTTGTTCGAAGAACACGAGATTGGCGTCGTAGACGCCGAAGGCGTGCTCGGGCTCGAGCTGCAGGCGCGTCGAAAAGCCGGCTTCCTTGTCGATCAAGACTTCTTCGATCTTGGCAAACAGGTCGACGCCGCCGACGAAAAATTCGATCGCATCGGTCAACTCGTCGATCACATTGCCTTGCGTGTCTTCGACGCGCCACACCAAGCTGACGACGCAGGGGGCCTGGATGAGCATGCGGCCATGATCGCACAATGCAGTCATGAGAGTGCACTTGCCCACACCCCTGCTGGGCGGCGTGTCGCCGCGCGAATTCATGCAGCGCCATTGGCAGAAGCGCCCCTTGCTGATTCGCCAGGCGGTGCCGGGAATTCAGGCCCCGCTGGGCCGCGCCGAGCTGTTCGCACTGGCTGGCCAGGAAGGCGTCGAGTCGCGCCTGGTCGTGCATGAAGAGCAGGGGTGGACGTTGCGCCATGGGCCACTGCGACGCCGCGCGATTCCCAGCGTTTCAAAACCCGCCTGGACCTTGCTGGTCCAGGGCTTGAATCTGCACCTTGCTGCAGCGCATAGATTGCTGGAACACTTTCGCTTCGTTCCCGACGCGCGGCTGGACGACTTGATGCTGTCTTACGCGACCGACGGTGGCGGCGTCGGCCCGCACCTGGACTCCTATGACGTATTCCTTCTGCAAGTCATGGGTGCGCGCGAGTGGCGAATCGGCCGCCAGGCCGAGCCGAAATTTGCGCCACAGGCGCCGCTGAAAATTCTGACGAACTTCGTCGCCCAGGAGTGCTGGACCCTGGAACCCGGCGACATGCTGTACCTGCCGCCGCTGTGGGCGCACGAAGGCGTGGCGCGCGGCGAATGCATGACGGCGTCGATAGGCTTTCGCGCGCCCAGCGGGCACGGCATTGCGCAACAGATCTTGCAGCTTTGGCTGGACCGCGAACCCGACGACGCTGCGCGCGGCGGCAACGCGCCCTATCGCGACCGCCGGCAGGGCGCCACCCGTTCACCGGGGCGCATTCCGCCGCAGCTGCGCAAGTTCGCCGCTGATGCCCTCAAACGCGAGCTGTCCGATCCGCGGCGCCTGGCCTGCGTGCTGGGCGAACTGCTGAGCGAGCCCAAGGCGAACGTGGTCTTCGAGGGCGGCTCGCACCTGAAGGGCCGCCGCGCGCTACGCCTGGATCGCCGCAGCCGCATGCTCTACGATGAATATCATGTCTTCATCAATGGCGAGTCTTACCGCGCCGGCGGCGCCGACGCCGCACTGCTGCGGCGTCTGGCGGACAGCCACGAGTTGGCGCCGCGTGAGCTTGACAAACTCAGCGCGCCGGCGCGAAAGTGGGTCGACCAGTGGGCGCGCAGCGGCTGGTTGCAAGTGAAGGGGTCATGAATATGCAGGAGGGCAATATGCAGGCGCCGGCCTATATGGCGATCGCGACCCGCGGCGAGTTTCACGAGGCCGTGCGCGGCGCCATCGCCGAAGCGGCAGCGGCGGGTTGCCGCGAAATTCTCTGCTGCGACGATCACTTCGCGGATTGGCCGCTGAATGACCAGGCATTGGTCGAGAGCCTCGTTCAATGGGCCACACCGCACCGCCAGCTCACCGTCCTTGCGCGCAACTTCGACGAGATTTCCAGATTGCACCCGCGCTGGGTGGCGTGGCGGCGCAATTGGTCGCATGTGGTCGTGTGCCGTGCCAACAACGAACTCGAAGCCGGCCAGATGCCCACCTTGCTGCTCGTGCCGGGTGTCTTGACGCTCAGGCTGGTCGATACGCTGCACTACCGAGGCAGCGTGTCGCGCCACGGCGGCGACGCGCTGCGCTCCCGCGAACAGTTCGATGCCGTGTTGCAGCGCTCTGAAGCGGCTTTCCCGGCGACCCGGCTCGGACTTTAGGCGTCGATGCCTGTCGCCGCTGATGCCGCCAGTGCGGCTGATCCTGCGGCGTCCAAGTAAGGCGCTGACTGGGGGTTGGCGAATCGCTGCTCGCCAACACGGCCGCGCGAGGGCGGCCCTTGTATGACCTGAGCGCGAGGACGAAGCTTCCCCGCATGCGAACCGGGATCAGTTGTCCCAGAACCAGATCGCGTTCTGTCGCTGTCGATCGGGCAGACGAACTAACAATCCGGTCTCGCGATAGTCGTTGACGTCCCCTACGAACGGGACCAGCGCAGTGTTGTCGGTGCAGCGCGGGTTCGGATTCGGTGCGACATTCGCCGTCTGCGGCGCCAGGCTCGCCCCTGAGACCACGGATGCGAACAGGGTGCTGGGCGCACTGAGGTTGCCGTACGTCGTCGGCTCGAAATCGAGCCGGGTTCGCTTCGCATACAAGCTGGTCACGTTGTTCACGTTCGTCTGCGTCACGAAATTCTGCGCGAACAAGTACGACGACAGGACGGTCGCGCCCGGCGGCGCGGTCCAGTCCATCGTCAGCGGGCCGGTCACCGCGCCCGCGCCCGCACCGGTGGGTTTGAGATACGCGTCGACGAACGTGGAAGCGAGCGTCGGCCAAGCGCGGTTCACGCCGTCGGCGGCGTCAGCAGCCGCCGAGTCGGTGCGGATGTAGACGATTTCGTCGGGCTGGTCGGGTGTCGTCGTGTTGCTGAACAGGAAGATCTCGGCCGCATAGCGCGTCCAGGCCGGAATCAACGTCGCCTGGTTGGCCAC
This sequence comes from Burkholderiaceae bacterium, assembly GCA_049297615.1. Taxonomy (GTDB): domain Bacteria; phylum Pseudomonadota; class Gammaproteobacteria; order Burkholderiales; family Burkholderiaceae_C; genus JAEMQF01. The sequence goes on along the minus strand of JBAQUQ010000410.1, from coordinate 86,702 downwards.
CGGGGTCGGCGAGAAATTCTGGTTCGCCACTGTGGTCGCGTTGAACACCGGCGCGGGCATGGTCAACGGGGTGCCGTTCAGGTTGGCCGCGTCGAGAGTGAACTCGGTGCCGCCGCCGCTGTTGAACGTGACGAGCACGTTGTCGTTGGGGCGGCGCAGTGCGCCCGTCTGGTAGGTGATCGGGAAGCGGTCGTCGGTGCCGCAGCGCGAAGACCGATGCAGCACGACGCCCGCCGCGGGCAGGCCCGGGCCCTTGAAGCGAACCGCGCGAACCAGGTTGCCGTTGCGACCGCTGGCATTGAAGAACAAGCGCAGGGTCGACTCGTAGCGGTCTTTGAAGAAGTAGGTGTCGGTCGGGTTCGGCGCAGTATTGGCGGCGATGTAGCGGTTCAGGCGCGCCTGAACAAATACATCGTAGGGACGCCCGTTGCCCCCCAGCGTCCATTGGCCGCCGACCTTGCCGAACAGGAAGTCCCAGGTGTCGACGAACCCGCCGTTGTAGGTGGCCGGATAGCGCACCACGGCGCACGGCCCGCTGTTGCACCGCGCGTGCTTGAACTCCTTCGGGTCGGTCAGATTGAACGGCGCAAGCGTGAGCACGATGGCGCCCCTGCCGAAAACCGCGTTGTTGAACTGCGCCTTGCTGAAGCTGAACTGGCCGAGTTGCTCAACCCAATTGCGACCGCTCGAGAGGAACTCCGGGTCGCCGAAGGTACAGGTCGGCGAAACGGCAGTGACGTCGATGCCGTTGGCGGCGAAGGTCACGCGGTCCGGTAGCGGCAGGGCCAGGCAGGCCTGTAGCTTGGCGCGATAGAACTCGATTTCGGCCGCAGAGGGGATGTCGCTCGCCGCGGCAGTCGGCGGCAGTGTTGGCGGCGTCTGCGGCGGGTTCGTCACTTGCGCGGCAGTCAACAAGACCGCCGCAGGAGTCCCTTGATCGCTCACCGGCGCGGCCAAATTGGTGATTGAAACACCGGCAGCCGTGACCTCAATAGCCAGCTGGTCCAGCACTGCGTCCACGCCCGTACCGTTGGCGGTGAAGGGAGTGGTCAAGGGGTTGAAGTTCGTGCCCAGTGCGGCGGAGATGACACCGTCAGTTTTGAGGGTACTGACGAGCAAGGCCGTTGCGTCGCCGACTTTCTGTGCTGTCGCGTTGGCGCTGAGCGTTGCCGGATCCAGCAACGCCTGCGGAACTCCGCCGGGGGCGATAAGGCCAGCAACAGCATTCGTCAGCGATGTGACGTTCGCGGTGTTGCTGACGTTGGCCGTTACGCTGGGGACGACCGCCACCAACTTGTTCGAAGCCCCGTCGACGAGGGGCGTGGCCTGGACGATAAACGGAGCCTTCAGAGCGGACACATCGATCGTGTAACTGCCACCCGCACCCGCGGTCACTGCGGCCGGGTCGGTGGTGGCGCTATCGCTATCGACAACGATGACGCTGGCACCGACCAGGGCGGCGCCGGTGGCCACCACCCCGGTCAAGGTGGTTGGGCCGGTGGGCGCGGCGGGCGAGGGCGACGAGCCGCTTCCGCATGCACTCAGTAGCGCCGTGCAGGCGACGAGCAAGGCCGAAAGGCGCTCCGGCGACGCTGTAGGTATGCGCACGATCTGTCTCCTCGGTTGTACCTGTGACGGTCGATGCTATGCCGTCCTCGGGATATCGCTATTGGGGACTACGAGCAGCGAGCCTCACGCAAGGCTCAGCCAAGCAAAACCGGTACCGGGGTCGGCGACGACGATGTCGTGCGGGGCGGCGCCGCACGCATCGGCGAGCGCCTGGCGCGCGAGCAGCGGCCGGTTGTTGCGCTCGCTCAGATGCGCGGCGACGAGGTGCTGCAGGCTGCGCGCTTGCAACTGGGCGAGGATCTGGGCGGCCAGGTCATTGGACAGATGCCCGAGGCGCCCGCCGATGCGCGCCTTCAACGACGCCGGATAGGCCGATTGCGCGAGCATCGCGCCGTCATGATTGCATTCGAGCACCAGCGCGTCGCAGTGACTCAGATTCGCGAGCAGGTGGGGCGTGATCGAGCCGACGTCGGTGAGAACGCCTACATGTGATTTGCCATCGCTCAGGCGCAATTGCAGCGGCTCCAGGGCGTCGTGCGGCACGGTGAAGGGGCGAAGTTCGAGGTCGCCGATGGCGACGCTCTGGCCGTCGCAGGCCAAGTGCAGCAAGCCCGGCAGCTCGGGCTCGGCGATCGCGCGCCAGGTGCCGCGGCTCATCCACAGCGGCACGCCGTGGCGCTGCGCCAGGGCCATGGCACAGCCGACATGGTCGGCATGTTCGTGGGTGATGAAGACGGCGTCGATCTGGTGCGGCTCCAGGCCGGCCCGCGCGAGGCGCGCTTGGAGTTCACGCAGCGAAAATCCGCAATCAATCAGAACCCGCGTCGTCGTGTTGCCGCTGGAGGCTTCGACCAGGGTGGCGTTGCCACTGCTGCCGCTGCCCAGGCTGCAAAAACGCATGGACCGCGTTCGTACTCAGAGGCAGTCTGGGCGCATGGGCGCAGCGGCGGCCTACTTCAGGTCTTCGACGAGGTGAGAAATGATTCTCTTGCCCGCCTCGCCGTTCTCTGCCAGGCCTTGGGCGTCCAAGACCGAGACCAGGCTGCCCGAACCCTCGCCCTTGACGGCGATGCGGTATTTCTTCGGCCCGGTATCGCCTTTGTCGGCGCCGAACAGCTTGGCCCAGAAGCCCGGTTCTTCCTGGCCCGCGAATGCCGGGTCGATGTAGCGAACGAAGTACAGGCCGAGGGTTCGATCGCGGTCTTCGACGGTGAAGCCGGTGCGGTCCAGCGCCAGGCCGACACGCCGCCAGGCACGCTCGAAGTTGTCGTCGACTCGCAGCGTTGCCGCGGCCTGGCCCTCGACGACGCGGGCCCGCGGCAGCGCAACAACTGCGACCGGCGCGGCGAGCTTCGTTTTGGCCTGTTCGTCGGCCAGGCCGAGTTTGACCATCAGGCGCGCGAGAAAGGTGGCTTCCAATTCGGGGTCGTTGGGGCGGCGCTGCCAAACCGTCTGGTCCTTCATCGGTCCGGTCACCATTTCCAGCAGGCCGCGATGTGTGATGAACACATCGCTGCCGTTGGCACTGCGCTCGATGCGGGTGAGGTACTTGTCGCGCTCGCCGGTGGAGTAGAGCGAGTCGATGAGACGGCCCAGGGTGCGGCGCAAGAGGTCGTCGGGCAATTTGGCGCGGTTTTCGGCCCATTCCGTTTCCATGACGCCGGTGAGCGAGTTGTCGACCACCAGGGTCATGCCGTTTTCCTTCCAGAACGCCTGCAATTGAGGCCAGAGCTGCTCGGTGCTCAGCGGCGTGCTCAGCCAACGCCGATTGCCGTCACGCTCGATGCGAACATTGCCCAGCACTTGCGGGGCCACCAAGGGTGCGGGTGCAGCAGGGCGCCCCGGGGATGTGCCGGCCTGAAACTCGGCGGCGCTGACCGACCCCGCCTGGGTCTGATAGCGCGAGTCGCGGGCGAGTTGGGTCAGATCGGGCGGAACGTCCAGCGGCGCCGGCTTGGCCGCGGCGGTGCGGTAGTCGACGCGGTCGCCCCCGGCGAAGTTTTCGATCGCCGAACAGCCCACCAAGCTCAGCAAACCGGCAAGGCCAAGGACGGCGGGCGCGCGCGAAAAACGGTTCAAAGGAAAAATCTCCACAAGGTATTCGCACCTCGCCGCTGCGGCGCGGCAGGTTTGGGCCACGCCTGATCGGGGCAAGATGATAGGGTCAAGGCGCGCGTGGGTTGATCCAGGCGGCGCTCAGAGCAACTGCGCCTCGCGCATCGCGGCCTCGACCAGGGCCTGCCCAGCAGTGGACAGCGGTGTGATCGGCAGGCGCACAGCGGCGCCGCAAAGGCCCAGGCGCGCCATCGCCCATTTGGTCGGCGCGGGGCTGGGTTCTACAAACAATTGCTTGTGCAAGCCCAGCAGCTTGAACTGCAACGCGGCAGCTTCGCGGGCACGGCCTTCGATGGCCGCCATGCACAGCGTGTGCATCGCCCGCGGTGCCACATTGGCCGTGACGCTCACATTGCCATGCCCGCCGAGCAACATCAACGCAATGGCGGTGCCGTCGTCGCCGGAGTAGACACTGAAGCTCTTGGGCGCGCCTTTGATCAAGGCGCAGGCGCGTTCCATATTGCCGCTGGCTTCCTTGATGCCGACGATGCCCGGCACCTGCGCCAGGCGCAGCGCGGTCTCGGGCTGCATATCGGCCACCGTGCGGCCCGGCACGTTGTAGAGCAGCATGGGGATGTCCACGGCCTCGGCCACCGCCTTGAAGTGCTGATAGATGCCTTCCTGCGACGGCCGGTTGTAGTAGGGCACGACCGACAGGGAACAATCGGCGCCGACCTTGCTCGCGAAGCGCGACAGTTCGATGGCCTCGGCAGTCGAGTTCGCGCCGGTGCCGGCCATGATCTGGATTCGGCCACGTGCGTGTTCGACACTGACGCGGATGATTTCGCAATGCTCCTGAACCGTGACGGTGGGTGATTCGCCCGTCGTTCCGACGACGCCGATGCAATCGGTTCCCTCGGCGATGTGCCAGTCGATGAGGCGCCGCAGCGCGGCGTAGTCGACGCTCGCGTCATCGTTCATCGGCGTGATCATCGCGACGATGCTGCCACGGATGGGTTTCATGGGCGTTCCTCGTGAATGGGCGGTCTTCGCGAACCGGCATTTTACGGTGCGGGCGGGGCAGGCAGCGCTTCGAGGCTGTAGCGCGTGAGGGGCGGGGCATCGAAAGGCTCGCGCACGGCGGCGATGCGCTGCACATAGCGGTCGGGCGGCGTGAGGAATCCGCATTCATAGGCGACGACTCGCAGGCCCTGCGCCGCCGCGAGCAATTCGCCGGGACGCAGCAGGAAGGCGGGGTTCGAAGGTTTGCCCACACTGTGCTGGCCGAGGGCGAAGGTTTCGTAGATCAGCACGCCGCCAGAAGCCAGGCTTTCGATCAAAGTCGGCAGCAGTTCGCGCCACAAGTAGTTGGTGACGACCACGGCGTCGAATCTGCGCCCGGGCAAGGGCCAGGGCGAGGCTTCGATGTCGGCGACGATGATCTCTGCCAGCGCAAGCAGCGGCTCGGTCGCCGCAGCGTCGCGGTCTACCCCCGTGACCCGGCAACCGCGCTGCGCAAACCAGCGAATGTGGCGGCCCCGGCCGCAGGCTACGTCCAGGACCTGCGCGCCGGGGGCGACCAGATGCGACCAGCGCCGAACCCAAGGCGAAACCGGCAAGTCAACGTGGTCCAACGCGGCGCCTTGCGCTCAGAAACAGCTCCACAGTTGCTGCGCGAGGGTCATGGCCACTTCGGGGCGCAGATAGGCCATGAACACCAGGGCGAGTAAAAGCCCAGTGCAGGTCCAGAGGGCGAATCGGCGTGGCTTCATGCGACATTCACGCTGGTCATGCAGGCGAGGGGCGAGCGATGGCGTGTTCGCGGATCGGGAAATGCACGACCATGCCGAACACGCCCAGTGCAATGGCAATCCACCACACGAGGTCGTAGCTGCCCGTGCTGTCGTAGAGCTTGCCGCCGAGCCACGCACCCATGAAACTGCCGAGCTGGTGGCTGACGAAGACGACGCCACTGAGCATCGAGAGGTACTTCACGCCGAAGATCTGCGCCACCATCGCATTCGTCGGCGGAATCGTCGACAGCCAGAGCAGGCCGATGACGGAGGAGAAGATATAGACGCTCCACGGCGTCAGCGGCGCCGTGACGAAGGCCAGGATGGCCACAGCGCGCAAGCCGTAGATGGCTGACAGGATGTAGCGTTTGGGCATTCGCCCGCCGAGCACGCCGGCCGTATACGTGCCGAACACGTTGAACAGGCCGATCAGGGCCAGTGCCGTCGTCGCCACGTCGGGCGTCAAACCATGGTCTTTCAAGTAACTCGGCATGTGCACGCCGATGAACACGACCTGAAAGCCGCAGACGAAGTAACCCGCCGTCAGCAAGCGGAAGCTCGGATTGCCGAACGCCTCGCGCAGCGCCGCGCCGATGCTCTGCTGGCTGGCGTGCGCAGGTGCGTGCGGGGCTTCCTTCAGACCGAAGGCCAAGGGCATGATCGCCAGTGCCATGCAGGCGAGCACGAACAGTGCTGTCTGCCAGCCGAATCCGCCGATCAGCCAGTTTTCCACCGGCACCATCAGGAACTGGCCGAACGAGCCCGCGGCAGCGGTCACGCCCATCGCCCAACTGCGTCTTTCAGGTGCGACGTTGCGTCCGATCACGCCATAGACGACGGCATAGGTCGTTCCCGATTGCGCCATGCCCAGCATCAGGCCGGCGCTGCCGGTGAAGGCCAGCCCCGACGTGGCCAGGCCCATCCACACCAGCCCCAACGCATACAACAACGCACCCAGGCTGAGCACGCGAAAGGCGCCGAAGCGATCCGCCAGCGCACCGGCAAAGGGACCCGCGATCCCCCAGGCGAGGTTTTGCACGGCAATCGCGAACGCGAAGGTTTCGCGGCTCCAGCCGCGCTCCATCGTGATCGGCTGGAGCCACAGCCCAAAGCCGTGGCGGATACCCATCGACAGGGTGACGATGACGGCGCCGCACAGCAGCACCTGGGTCATCGAAAGCGGGGCGTGATTCGCAGGCGAGGCGGTGGCAGACATCGACTCACTTTAACGGAATCGACGGCGCCGCGCTGCCCGCGCCGCGATCGGCGCCGCCCTCGAGGGGGTTTGGAGCCCGAAGGCGCCCAGGAGCCCGACAGGCTAGAAACGCAAGCCGAACTTCAAGCCATAGCTCGTGGCCTGGCCGGTCTTGTCGACCTCGAATGCCCAATTCACCAGGCCGAAATTCAAATTCAGCCCGCCGAACAGCTTGGTCTGGTTGAACGACTCAGTGGTCTGTGTCGCGTTGCCCTTCGCATCGCTCTTCACTCGCACCGTGCCCACGCCCGCGTACGGCGTGAGCACGGCAAAACCCTTGGACACCGAAACGTCCAGGCCTGTCGTGCGCAGATCGAGCTGGTTGACACCGCTCAGGCTGGAGGCACTGACCCGAAGTGCGACGGCCGGCGTGGCGACACTGCCCGGCAGCACGGCCCAGCGAACTTCGCCGCCGATCAGTCTGATATTGCTCGACGGCAAGGCCGCATAGGACAGGCCCAGATCGATGTTCAATGGCAGGCCCTTGTGCACGCGCAGGCTCGGCACGGGCAATGTGGCGGGCACGCTCGCGCCGGCAGCGGCCTTCTGGAAGACGGCGCGGTTTTGCAGCTTGGTGCCGCTGACTGCGAAACCGATGTCGAAGCCGCTCAGGCCCATGGGCTCGGCGGGAATCAAGGGCTTGAACGACAGGGCAGCGCCCAGGTCTTCGGAGAGGCCGCGGAATTCGGCTTGGGTCAATTGCTGCAAGGTGTTGATGTCAGCGGCGTTCGAAGCAGCGCCGCCGAGCAAGCCCGCGGCGAGCGTGAAGATTCGAAGGGTCGAGGATCGTTGGCGCATCGCTGGCCTCCTTGAAATCGATGAATCGCGCGAGCGTACTGCGCCTTGGCACGTGCTCGAGCCTGAAGCTTCATTTCGCGTGACGCTTGTCTCATTGCGCCAACTCATTGCTACGCCATGTAAGCGTGCACGCCATGTGAAGCAATAAGGGCGCCTCCTAGAATGCGCGCCCATGGCAAGCAAACCGGCAACCAACAGCTACGTCGAAGCATCCATCCGCGTCCTCAAGGGCCTGGAGCCCGTGAAGCAGCGCCCGGGCATGTATACCCGCACCGACAACCCCTTGCACATCGTGCAGGAGGTCGTCGACAACGCCGCCGACGAGGCCTTGGCCGAGCAGGGCCGGCGCATCGACGTGACATTGCACGCCGATCGATCGGTATCGGTGGAAGACGACGGCCGGGGCATTCCCGTCGGGCTGCATCCGCAAGAGCGCGTGAGCGTCATCGAAATCGTATTCACGCGCCTGCACGCCGGGGGCAAGTTCGACAAGGGAGCGGGCGGCGCGTACAGCTTTTCGGGGGGCCTGCACGGCGTGGGTGTGAGCGTGACGAATGCCTTGTCGCGTCGTGTGGAGGTGACGGTCTGGCGCGAAGGCCAGGTGGCGGAGATTGTCTTCGCGGGCGGGGACGTGATCGAGGCGTTGAAGACGCGCAAGGCCACCTCGTCGGACAAGAAAAGCGGCACGCGCGTGCGCGTCTGGCCCGATCCGAAGTATTTCGAGAGCGCCGAGTTGCCTCTGCCGGAACTCACCCACCTGCTGCGCAGCAAGGCCGTCTTGATGCCTGGCGTGTCGGTGATGCTGCGCATCGAAGAAAGCGGTGAGCAACAGACCTGGCTCTACCAGGGCGGCCTGCGCGACTACCTGATGCAGAGCCTGGCTGCCGACCCGGTGATCCCGCTGTTCGAGGGCGAACACTTCGCCGATGCCGGCGAGACCGAAAACTTCTGTGAAGGCGAAGGCGCGAGCTGGTGCGTGGCTTTCACGGAAGACGGTGCGACGGTGCGCGAAAGCTATGTGAACCTGATTCCGACCGTGGCTGGGGGCATGCATGAATCCGGACTGAAAGACGGACTGTTCCAGGCCGTCAAAGGATTTATCGATATGCACAGCCTCTTGCCCAAGGGCGTGAAGCTGATGCCCGAAGACGTGTTTTCGCGCGCCAGCTTCGTGCTTTCAGCCAAAGTGCTCGATCCGCAATTCCAGGGGCAGATCAAGGAGCGCTTGAACAGCCGCGACGCTTTGCGGCTGGTATCGGCGTGTGTCAAACCGTTGTTGGAGGTGTGGTTGAACCAGCATGTGGAGCTGGCGCGCAAACTCGCCGAACTCGTGATCAAACAGGCGCAAACGCGCCAGCGCGCTTCGCTCAAGGTCGAAAAACGCAAGGGTTCGGGCGTTGCCGTACTGCCGGGCAAACTGACCGATTGCGAAAGCCGCGACCTGTTGCTCAACGAAATATTCCTGGTTGAAGGCGATTCGGCCGGCGGCAGCGCCAAGCTCGGGCGGGACAAGGAAACCCAGGCGATTCTGCCGCTGCGCGGCAAGGTGCTCAACGCCTGGGAGGTCGAGCGCGACCGCCTGTTCGCGAACAACGAGATCCACGACATCGCGGTGGCCATCGGCGTGGATCCGCACGGCCCGAACGGCGAAGCCGAATTGTCAGGCCTGCGCTACGGCAAGATTTGCATCCTCAGCGACGCCGATGTCGACGGTTCGCACATCCAGGTGCTCTTGCTCACATTGTTCTTTCGCCACTTCCCCAAGCTCATCGAGGCCGGGCGAATTTATGTGGCCAAGCCGCCGCTGTTTCGCGTCGACGCGCCGGCGCGCGGCAAACGCCCGGCCACGAAAATCTATGCGCTCGACGAAGGCGAACTCGGCGCGACGCTCGACAAGCTGCGCAAGGAGGGTGCGCGCCAGGACTCGTGGAGCATCAGCCGCTTCAAAGGGCTGGGCGAAATGAACGCCGAACAACTCTGGGACACGACGCTCAACCCTGAGACACGGCGCTTGCTGCAGATCGAATTCGCCAAGCTCGGTTTTGCCGCGACCGGCGAAAGCCTCACCAGGTTGATGGGCAAGGGCGAGGCGCAATCGCGCCGCGAATTGATGGAGCTGCACGGCGACGACGTGGAGGTCGACGTTTGAGCCCTTTGGCGACCGCGAGCAGTACCTGCGTTCGCCTGCGTCCGACGATGCTGTCGGACCTGGACTTCGTGATTTCGGTGGAACACGACCCCCTGAACCGGCCGTTCATCACGCCGTGGGATCGAACCCAGCACGAGGGCGCGGTGCGCTTTCCCGACTTCCGGCACTTCATCGTCGAAGCCGGCGCCGAGTATTCGGCCGCCGGCTTCGTGATCCTTCAAGGCTGCCGCAACCCGCACCGCTCGATCGAACTCAAGCGCATGGTGTTCGCGCCTGCGCGCCAGGGGAACGGCGCCGGCCGGGCGTGCCTGAGGCTGCTGGCGCAGATGGCGTTCAATGATCTGGGTGCGCACCGCTTCTGGCTCGATGTGAAGGCGCTCAACGTGCGCGCCCAGGCCTTCTACTCGAGCGAAGGCTTCGTCGAGGAGGGTCGACTGCGCGAATCGGTGCGTACCGATTCAGGCTACGACTCGTTGATCGTGATGGCGATGCTGGAGAACGAGCACGCTGCGTTGTGCGAGAGCCGCGCGACGGGAGGAGCGTTGTGAGTGCGATCTTCTGCCGCGGGTGTCGCCGCTATGATCTGGCAGGACGCGAAGCCTCGCAGAACGGAAATTGCCGCATGCACGCTAGGGTAAAGGCGCGAAGACTGGCAGGCTTGCTCGCAGCGGTGGCCCTGCTCGCAGGCTGCAACAACAACCCGCTGCCCAGCGACGCCGCCGCTTCGAATACCCTGTTCAGCGCTGTGATCGAAAGCTCGCCGCGCCATCTGGACCCCACGGCTTCGTATTGGAGCAACGACACCCCGTACACGTACCAGATTTACGAACCGCTGTACGGCTACCACTACCTGAAGCGGCCTTTCGTGCTGGTCCCCAAGACCGCGCAAGAGGTGGTCAAGCCCGTCTACCTGGACAAGGACGGCAAGCCTCTCGCGGCGGACGCTCCGGGCGAGCTCGTCGCGGAAAGCGTCTACGACATCCGTATCAAACCCGCAATCAAGTACCAGCCTCACCCGGCGTTTTCGCGCGACGCCGATGGCAAGTATCGCTACCACGCGATGAAACCAGGTGAACTCGGCGACCGGCGCACGCCGCTCGATTTCGCCGACCCCGGCACGCGTGAACTGGTTGCAGAAGATTTTGTCTACGCGCTCAAGCGCCACGCGACGACGCGCATCACGACGCCGATCTTTCCGATCTTTGTGGAGTACGTGCTCGGCCTGAAGGAGTACGGTGAGCTGGTCAAGGCCGAGGACGCGAAACTGCGCGCCGGGCTGGACCCGTCGAGCCAGGACAAGCCGTTCCTCGACTTCCGCCGCTGGCCTTTGGCGGGAGCAACGGCGCCCGAAAAACACCTGCTGCGAATCCGCATCAAGGGCAAGTATCCGCAGTGGAGCTACTGGATGCAGATGACATTCATGGCGCCGGTGCCCTGGGAGGCCGATGCGTTTTACGCGCAGCCCGCAATGGCCGCGGTCGGGCTGACGTTGGACACCTGGCCGGTGGGTACGGGCCCGTACATGATGACCGAGTTCATCAAGGACCGGCGCCACGTCATGAAGCGCAACCCGAACTACCGGGGCGAGCCCTATCCCTGTGAAGGCATGCCCGAAGACAAAGAAGCGGGCATGCTCGACGACTGTGGCAAACCCACCCCCTTCATCGACACCTTGGTCTCGACCATCGAGCGCGAAGCCGTACCGATGCGCGGCAAATTCCGCCAGGGCTTCTACGACATCGAAAACTTCGAGCGCACCGATACCGGCATGGACTACCGGGTCGCGATGCAGGACTCGGAAGACGTTCGGCGCGAATACGAGCAGAAAGGCTTTCGCCTCGGGCTGTCTTCCGACGTTAACAGCTACATCATCGGCTTCAACATGCTCGACCCGACGCTCGGAAACGGCGACACGCCTGCCCGCGAGCAGATGAATCGCAAGCTGCGCCAGGCGATCTCGATTGCGATCGACTGGGAGGAGTACTCGAAGGTATTCCCGAAGAAGGCCGGCGATACGGCAATGAGCCCGCTGCCCGAGGGGATCGTCGGCTCGCGCCACGGCACGCTGGAAGGAGTGAACCCGGTCACGCACCAGGTGCAGGGCGGCAAGATCGTGCGCCGCCCCATTGCGGACGCCAAGAAGCTGATGACCGAGGCCGGATATCCGAACGGCCGCGACGCCAAGTCCGGCCTGCCACTCGTGCTGAACTACGACTTCTACGCGCCTGCCACGCCCGAACGCAAACCCGAAATCGACTGGGTGGTGCGGCAGTTCGCGAAGATCGATATCCAGCTCGAAGTGCGTGCCACCGACAACAACCAGTTCCAGGACAAGGTCCGAAAAGGCAAGTACCAGGTGTTCTGGCTCGGCTGGAATGCCGACTACCCGGACGCGGAGAACTTCTTGTTCTTGCTCTATGGCCCGAACGGCAAGACGAAATTCGACGGCGAAAACACCTCCAACTACGCGAACCCCGAATACGACCGCATGTTCGCGCAATTGAAGACGCTCGATGACGGCCCGAAGAAGCAGGCGCTGATCGACCAGATGGTGAAGACGGTGCAGCAGGATGCGCCGTGGAGTTTCGGCTTCTTCCCGTATGCCTCGGCTGCGGTTCAGTCCTGGGTGCACAACTCGAAACCTGCGATTCTGGTTCGCGACCAAGGCCGCTACCTGCGCCTGGATGTCGCGCAGCGCGTCCAGCGACAGACGGAATGGAACGAGCCCGTGTGGTGGCCCGTCGTGCTGATGGGTGCAGCGCTGATTGCGCTGATGTTCGTCGGCCTGCGAAGCCTGCGCCGCCGCGAACGCATGAACGCGCGTGGCGAAATCATGGCCTGACGCGAAGAACCACGCCAAGAACATGCTGTCCTACATGCTCCGACGCCTGGGCTACGGCGCGCTCATCCTGCTGGGCGTCAACCTCGTGACGTTCTTTCTGTTCTTCACGGTGAATACGCCCGACGACATGGCACGCCTGAACATCGGCGGCAAGCGGGTGACGCAAGAGGTGATCGACAAATGGAAGGCTGAGCGTGGTTACGACAAGCCGCTCTACCTCAACGACAGCCAAGCGGGCACGCAGCGATTCACGCAGACGATTTTCTGGGAACGCTCGGTGTCGCTGTTCAAGCTCGACTTCGGCCGCGCTGACTCCGAGTCCGCCGGCGACATCGGCCACGAGGTCGGCAGCCGCATGTGGGTGAGCCTGCAAATGGCCTTGCCCCTGTTCGTGCTGCAGGTGATCGCCAGCACGGCCTTCGCCCTCCTGCTCGTCATGTTTCGCAACAGTCGGCTCGATTTTTGGGGTGTGGTGACCTGCGTGCTGATGCTGTCGATCTCGAGTCTGTTCTACATCATCGTCGGGCAGTTCTTGTTTTCACGGGTGTTCAAGCTCGCGCCGATTTCGGGTTATGCCGGCGGCCTCGATGCATTCAAGTTCCTCGTGTTGCCGATCCTGTTGTCGCTGTTGGCACGTTTGGGCGGTGAGGCCCGCCTTTACCGGGCGATGTTCCTCGAGGAAATCGGCAAGGACTACGTTCGCACGGCCCGCGCCAAGGGGCTTGCCGAAATCGCGGTGCTGTACCGGCATGTGCTGCGCAACGCCTTGATTCCCATCATCACGAGTGCAGGCAGCTATTTGCCCTATGTGTTCCTGGGCAGCCTGGTGTTCGAGAGCTTCTTCGGCTTGCCGGGCCTGGGCGCGTACGTGATCGAGGCGATCGGCAAGCAGGACTTCGCGATCGTGCGCACCATGGTCTTCCTGGGTTCGCTGCTTTACATCGCGACCTATATCCTGATCGACATTGCGTACAGCTGGGCCGACCCCAGGGTTCGCCTGGCCTGAGAGAGCGCCTGTGATGCCCAAGTTCGTGCTGCTATGGACCGACGCGGCGATCTGGATGCTGCTGTTGGCCTTGCTCGTGTACGGCGCCGTCGTGTGGCGCAGTGCGGGCTTGTCGGCCAATTGGAGCAAGGTGTTTCGCGACGCTCCTGCGCTTGCGTCCAGCGTGGTGCTGCTCATGTGCCTGGCGATCACTTTGCTCGACAGCCTGCACTACCGGCCCCTGCTTCCACCCGCGCCGGGGGCGCCGGATGCAGGCCCGGCCTATGGCGTGCGGACCCTCTCGGTGCTGGACCAGGTTCTGTCCGACCTCGTCGACTCGCGCGAGGCAAGCTATTCCCGGCCGCTGGCCTTCGAAGGATTCACGAAGGAATCGGTCGAAATTGAAGGCCAGTTGCGGCGGATTGCGCCGCGCCTGGTGCACGGCGGCGCGCATCTGAGCGATCCGCAAAACCAATGGGCAGCGGACGTGCTGAAGCGCTGCGCAGCGGGCCTGCTGCTGGGGGCGCTGGTCGCGGCCGCGATCGCTGCCTTGGCGGCGCTGATGCTGGCACGCGCTCGGCGCCGGGGCTGGGCGCAGGTCGCGGCGTCGCTCTGGCGCAGGGAAGGCGAGATTCCGTGGCACGTCGTGCTGTGGACGATTTTGGTCGCGGGCCTTTGCATCGGGCCGACGGTTGCCCTGATGGGCCACTACCACGTGCTCGGCACCGACCTCACCGGCAACGACGTGCTGTACCAGGCCCTCAAGAGCATTCGAACGGCTTTCGTCATCGGCACCTTGGCCACCGTGGCGACCCTGCCCTTGGCCGTCGGCCTGGGCATCCTGGCCGGGTATTTTCGCGGCTGGGTCGACGAAGCGATTCAGTACCTGTACACCGTGCTGTCTTCGGTGCCGAACGTGCTGCTCATCGCCGCGTGCGTGCTGATGGTGCAGGTGTTCCTCGACAAACATCCCGAGATGTTCGAAACCGGCGCCGAGCGCGCCGACCTCAAGCTGTTCTTGTTGTGCGCCGTTCTGGGCCTGACGGGCTGGGCCGGCCTGTGCCGGCTGCTGCGCGGCGAAACGCTCAAGCTGCGCGAACTCGAATATGTGCAGGCTGCGCATGCTTTCGGCATCGGGCACTGGCGCATCATGCTGCGCCATATTTTTCCCAACGTCGCGCACCTGATGTTGATCGTCACCGTGCTGGAGTTCTCGGCCTTGATTCTGTACGAAGCCGTGCTGTCGTATGTGGGAGTGGGGGTCGATCCGTCGATGAACAGTTTCGGCGGAATGATCAATTTGGCGCGCAACGAAATGAGCCGAGACCCGGTCGTGTGGTGGTCGTTCGCGGCAGCCTTCGGCTTCATGGTGAGCATGGTCCTGGCTGCCAATTTCTTCGCCGACGGCGTCCGCGATGCCTTCGACCCTCGCTCCAGCGTCTTGCGGCCCAAGCGCGTCGCAGCGCCGGCAAAAGCTCGCCAGGCCGGCTCGGCGGTGCAGCAGAGCTGATGCCCAGGCCATGCTGAACCTTGTTGACCTCGAAGTGGCCCTGCACGGGGACACCGGTCTGGCCAAGGCTGTCGACGGCCTCACACTGAGCATCGAGCGCGGCGAGACCTTCGCCCTGGTGGGCGAGTCGGGTTGTGGCAAGAGCATGACGGCGCTGGCCCTGATGCGCCTGCTCCCGGAGAGCGGCCGCGTCACGCGAGGCGAGTTCGCGCTCGATGGGCAAGACGTGTTCGCCCTGCCCGAATCGGAGATGCGTGCCGTGCGCGGCGGCAAGATCGGCATGATCTTCCAGGAGCCGGGCACCAGCCTGAACCCGGTGATGCGCGTGGGCGACCAGATCATCGAGGCGATCGAAGCACACACCGAGCTGCGCGGTGCGGCGGCGCGCAAGCGCGCGATCGAGTGGCTCGCCCAGGTGGGCATCGCCGAGCCGCAGCGGCGGCTTGACGACTATCCGTTTCGCCTGTCGGGCGGCCAGAAGCAGCGCGTGATGATTGCGATGACGCTTGCCTGCGAACCCGATTTCCTGATCGCCGACGAGCCCACGACAGCGTTGGACGTGACGATCCAGGCGCAGATCCTGAACCTGTTGAAGTCGCTGCAGAAGCAGCATGGCATGGGACTGCTGCTCATCACGCACGACCTGGCCGTGGTGTCGGGAATGGCGCACCGCGTCGCCCTGATGTATGCCGGGCAGATCGTCGAAGTGGCCAGTAGCGCCGATTTCTTTGCCTCACCCAAGCACCCGTATGCGCGCTCGCTGTTGGGTGCCTTGCCCGATACCGCCAAGCGCGGGCGGACACTCGCGGCGATCGGCGGCACCGTGCCGGCCTTGTCGCAGGAGTTCAGCGGCTGCCGATTCGCACCGCGCTGCGACCAGGCATTCGAGGCTTGTCACACATCGCGTCCGGCGCTGTTGGAATCCGCATCGAGCAGTGTGCGATGCCTGTTGTATGCCCAGGGGCAATCCGCTCCGCGGGCAGTTCCCGCGAGCATTGCGGCAGCCCTGCCTGAAACGTCTCGCAAAGAACCCGAAACGCCCGTGCCCTTGCTCGAAGTCCGCAAGCTCAGCGTCAGGTTCCCCATGCGCAAAGGCCTGCTGCAACGCAGCCACGGTTCGTTCACTGCGGTGAACGACGTGTCGTTCAGCATTCGCGCCGGCCAGACCCTGGCCTTGGTGGGCGAATCCGGTTGCGGCAAAACCACCACGGCCAAAGCCATCGTGCAGCTGTTGCGCGGCCAGGCCTTGATCGAAGGCGAAGTCAAGTTCAACGGTCACGATCTGTTCGCCTTGCGCGGCCGCGAACTGCGCAAGGCGCGGCGTTCGGTGCAGATCATCTTCCAGGACCCGTTCGCATCGCTGGATCCGCGCATGCGAGTCCTGGAAATCCTCGAGGAAGGCCAGGCCGCGTTGTTACCGGGCCTGAGCGCGCGCACGCGGCGCGCGAATATCGACAAGCTGGTCGATCAAGTCGGCCTGAGCAAGGATAGCCTGAAGCGCTATCCGCATGAATTCTCCGGCGGCCAGCGCCAGCGCATTGCGATCGCCAGGGCGCTGGCGGTCAAGCCCGATCTCATCGTCTGCGACGAGCCCACCTCGGCGCTGGACGTATCGGTGCAGGCGCAGATTCTCAACCTCTTGCGCGACCTGCAATCCGAGCTCGGCGTGTCCTACCTGTTTATCACGCACAACATCGGCGTCGTCGAGTACATCGCCGACCATGTGGCGGTGATGCAGGACGGGCGCATCGGCGAAGCGGGTATCGCCAACGCGGTGCTGCGCTATCCGCGCTCGGCCTACACGAAGAGCTTGTTGGCGGCGGTGCCGCGCATCGGCTCACGTTAGATCGACGCTGTCGCGAGGCTCCCGGGGCGACGAAAAGTTCAGGGCCTGCTCGCCGGCAGGCCCTTATTGCGGGTGGTGGAGAGGAGGAGGATCGAACTCCCGACCTTCGCATTGCGAACGCGACGCTCTCCCAGCTGAGCTACCCCCCCACGCGAGAGGCGAGTCTAACAAAATCGGCCCGGCAATATGACGACCGTGAGGGCGTATCGAGAGGTTTGGCCCAGGATTGACAATCGAGCGAACAGACAACCACACTCGCAGCTTCACGAGGCAATTCCAATGACTTCACTCGATTCCGATTGGCTCGATGCGCAGTACAACAACCGCGCCCGAATTCCCGAACACCCGCAAATCTTCGAGCGTTGGGCGCGCGCGTCCGAATTGACGCGTCGGGAGTCGTTATGCCAGATCGATCTGCGCTACGCGAACGGGCCCAATGAGACGCTCGACGTCTTTGCGCCCCGGCTCGAGAACTCGCCCGTCCTGGTGTTCATCCACGGCGGCTACTGGCGCTCGCTGGACAAGTGCGATGTCTCCTTCGTTGCGCCGTCCTTCGTGCAGGACGGCGCCATGGTCGTGCTTCCCAACTATGCCTTGTGTCCCGCGGTGACGATCGAAGCGATAGCGCTGCAAATGGTGCGCGCGCTGGAATGGACCTACCGCAACGCGGCGACTTACGGCGCCGACAGGAACAGAATCGTTGTTGCCGGGCATTCGGCGGGCGGGCACCTGGCGACAATGATGCTGAGTTGTTTGTGGCACGAGGTGGCGAGCGATCTGCCTGCCGACTTGGTGCGCTGCGCCATGTCGATCTCAGGCCTGTTCGACCTCGAGCCATTGCGCCACACGCCCTTTGTGATGAACGACCTGCGCCTGACCCGCGAATCGGCGCGGCGCCTCAGCCCGGCGTTTTTCCCCAGGCCAAAGGGTGTCTTGCACGCTGTGGTGGGCGCTGAAGAAAGTGAAGAGTTTCTGCGCCAGAATGAATTGATTCAAAGCGCATGGGGTACGCAGTCGGTGCCGGTGTGTGAGCGCATCGCGGCCACGAATCACTTGAACGTGCTCCACGACTTCGCCGATTCCAACGGGCGTCTGCATCACTTGGCCCTGCAGTTGCTGGGCCTTTCGCGCCCGGCCGAAGGCTAGCAAGCCGGTATCTACTGGCGGGGCTGGCGCGCCTTGGGCTTACTCATTGCTTTTGCCGATGGCGCGAATTGTTCGATTGAATTGGCGCCACACTGCCCGGTACAGTAAGGTAGCGGGGGTCTGCATCGCGGCTGTCGCCGCGCCTGTGCAGCCGCTTTCCGAGTGTTTCAACGACAGGAGATGAACATGGGCTTGAAAGGGTCAAAAACCGAGCAGAACCTGAAGGACGCCTTCGCAGGCGAATCCCAGGCCAATCGGCGCTATCTGTATTTCGCAGTCAAGGCCGACATCGAAGGCCAGAACGACGTGGCGGCGCTGTTTCGCTCCACCGCCGAAGGTGAAACCGGCCACGCACACGGACATCTGGAGTTCCTCGAAGCCGTCGGCGACCCCGCCACCGGGCTGCCGATCGGTTCGAGCCGCCTGAACTTGAAGGCCGCCGTGGCCGGTGAAACCCACGAGTACACCGACATGTACCCCGGCATGGCCAAACAGGCGCGAAGCGAAGGATTCGACGAAATCGCCGATTGGTTCGAGACCTTGGCCAAGGCCGAGCGCTCGCACGCCAACCGTTATCAAAAGGCACTCGACGCGCTGGTCGACTGAAGGCCTGGCGCAACGCTCTTCGACAAGGGGCTTCATGCCCCTTGTTCTTTGCAAGACCCCGTCGCAGCGCATGACCATAGGATCGATCGAGCCGATCGAGGATCGCCCGAGGAAATCAGGAACACCATGAGCAGTCGAGAAGGCAACCTGGAGGCCCCGACGCGCCACCCCATCGACTGGCGCAACCCCGCCTTCTACGACGAGGGCGCGGCGCTTGCGGAAATGGAGCGCGTGTTCGACATCTGCCATGGCTGCCGGCGTTGCGTGAGTCTGTGTCGCGCGTTTCCGACCCTGTTCGACCTGGTCGACGCCACGCAGGACGGCGAAGTGCACGGTGTGGACAAACATGCTTACGGCAGCGTCGTCGACCAATGTTATCTGTGCGACCTGTGCTACATGACCAAGTGTCCCTATGTGCCGCCGCACCCGTGGAACCTGGATTTTCCGCACCTGATGCTGCGCGCCAAGGCGATCAAGTTCAAGTCAGGCAAGGTGGCGGCAAGCGAGAAGTTCCTCGCCTGCACCGACGTGCACGGCCAGTTCGCCGGAATTCCTGTCGTCGTGCAGGCAGTCAATGCCATCAATAAATCCAGGCCGGCTCGCAAGCTGATGGAAAGAGTGCTCGACGTGCACCGCGACGCGTGGATGCCCGAGCTGGCCACCCAGCGATTTCGCTGGGGTGCGGCGAAAACGGGGTCGGCGGCAACGGTCAGGGACGGCCAGCGCAGCCCGGGCAAGGTCGCCGTCTTCGCCACCTGCTATGTCAACTACAACGAACCCGGCATCGGCCACGACTTGCTCAAGACACTCGAGCACAACCAGATTCCCTACGTGATCGTCGAAAAAGAAAGTTGCTGCGGCATGCCCAAGCTCGAGTTGGGTGACCTCGAGGGCGTGGCGCGCCACAAGCAAGCCAATATTCCGGTGCTCGCGAAGCTCGCGCGCGAAGGGTATGCCATCGTCTCGGCGATTCCGTCCTGCACCTTGATGTTCAAGCAGGAGCTGCCGCTGATGTTTCCCGAGGACCCGCAGGTTCGCCTGGTGAAGGAGGCGATGTTCGACCCCTTCGAATACTTCGTCGCACGCCACAAGGACGGCTTGTTGAAGACCGACTTCAAGCAACCGCTGGGCAAAGTCAGCTATCACGTGCCCTGCCACGGCCGGGTGCAGAACATCGGCAAGAAGACGCAGGAGTTGTTCGAACTGATCGGCAAGTCGGTGACGGTGCAGCTCAATACAGTGGAACGCTGCTCGGGCCACGCCGGCACCTATGGCGTGAAGAAGGCCTCTCACGAGTCCGCCATGAAGATCGGCAAACCCGTCTTCAAGGTGATGGCCCAGAGTGAGCCCGACTACATCAGCTCCGACTGCGCGCTGGCCGGGCACCACATTGCACAGGGCCTGCACGACCAAGGATCGCCCGCCGCCCGGCTCGAACACCCGCTGAGCTTGCTTCGAATCGCCTACGGATTGGAGTGACAACGATGCTCATCACCCCCGAGAGCCTCATGAACCTCGAGGCCTACAGCAAGATCCGCAAGACAACGCTTGCGCAATCGATTGCGCATCGCAAACTGCGCACCGTGCATCTGGGCGAACACGTGAGTGTTCAGTTCGAAGACGAACGCACCATCCGCCGGCAGATCCAGGAGATGCTTCACATCGAGAAGATCTTCGACGAACCGGGCATCCAAGGCGAAATCGACGCCTACGCCGCCTTGGTCCCGAGTGGCGCCAACTGGAAAGCGACGATGCTGATCGAGTACCCCGACAGCGCCGAGCGCAAGCGCGAGTTGGCTCGGTTGATCGGGGTCGAAGACCGAATGTTCGTCGAGGTCGAGGGCCATGGCCGGGTCTACGCGATCGCCGACGAAGACCTGGACCGCGAGAACGACGAGAAGACTTCGGCCGTGCATTTCCTGCGTTTCGAATTCTCCAAGGGTATGCGTGAAGCGCTTCGGGCGGGTGCAGCCGTCAAGCTCGGTTGCGACCACTCCAACTATCCCGCGCACTTGACGATCGCCGCTGAAACGCTGGCGAGCCTGGCGGGCGATCTTCAGTAGGAGGTCAAAGCTTTGGCGCTCGCGCGTGCAGTGGACTTCATGGGGCTCATGCGAAGCGCGGTATCACGCTGTGGTCAGGTCAGATCGAGTTGCCACGTCTCGCCCACCAGGTCGTATCCGAAGCTGCGGTGCGCGTCGACCTCGAGCATTCGGTAGCCGGCGCGCTGGTAGATGGCGCGCGCAGCGAGCAGCACGCTTTGGGTCCACAGGACGATGCGCCGGTAGTCGCGCTGCCGCGCAAAGCGTTCGCACTGCGCGACCAGTCCGGCGCCGATCCCCAGGCCGCGCGCCCTGGGCTCGACCAGCAACAGGCGCAGTTGCGCGCAGGCTTCGATAGTCTGGTTCTGTTCGTCGCGCGCTTGCACGAGGAAGGCGCAACCCACGCTCGCGCCGTCGTGCTCGGCGATCCAGCAAGCCTCGCGCGAGGCGTCGAATTGGTCGATGAAGTCGGCGGCGATGCGTGCGACAAGAGCTTCGAATCGCATGTCCCAGCCGTATTCACTGGCGTATAGCGCGCCGTGGCGCGAGATGACCCAGCCGATGTCGCCGCTGCGGTGGGCGCGCAAGCGATAGGGCGGCGCAGGGGTGTCGGGCAGGGCCCGTGGGTCGGTGTGCATCGGCAGCAGCGGTGCGAACAGGTTTCGTGAAGTATGGGGTTGCGTTGAGGACTGTATAAATATACAGTTGTCAAATGGACGCTCTATCCGCCGCTCCCGCTTGGGGGCCCTCTTCCCCTGAACGGGGCAGCTCCCTTGGCTGTGCGATCCGTCGCGTGCCGGGTGCGCCAGGCGCAGTGTCGGCTCCCGAAACCTTGCACCCCGATCTGTGGCGAGGCCACCAGTTCGGGTGCCACGCCGAGCGCGGCTTGCCCAGCGGATTTGCACTGCTCGATGTGCAACTGCCCGGCGGCGGCTGGCCGCGCCGCTCGCTCACCGAATTGCTGCTGCCGCACCCCGGGGTGGGCGAAATTCGCTTGCTGAGCCATTGCCTGCGCGCCACTCAACGAAGCGGCCAGCCGGTGATGCTGTTCGACCCACCCACGGCGCTTTCCGGCTGGGCCTTGGCGCAGCTCGGCCTGGACGTGGAGCAATTGCTGATCGTCGTCACGCAAGCCGAGCCTGTCCGGACCGACGCAGCGCGCATCGCTGCGCGGGAGACTGAGGCTGCGCGCATCGCTGCGCGGGAGACTGACGTAGCGCGCATCGCTGCGCGAGAGACGGACGCAGCGCGCATTGCTGCGCGCTTGTGGGCCCTGGAGCAAGCTCTCAAAAGCGGGCAGGTGGGGGCCGTGTTGGCCTGGTTGCCGCCACGCCTGCGCCCCGAGTGTTTGCGCAGGCTGCAACTCGCGGCCCATGGGCACGACGGGGTGGCCTTCGTGTTGCGCGAAATGGCCGCTGCGCAGCGCCCCAGCGCTGCCCCCTTGCGCCTGGCCTTGCGGCCGGGCGGGGCCGATGTGCTGGCACTGCGTGTGCTCAAGCGCCGTGGCCCGCCGCTGGAGGCAGCACTGCAACTGGCGTTGCCCCCCGTGTTGTGCCGCAGCGCGCACCCGCGGGCGCGCAGCGGCGAGCCGCAAGCCTTGCACGCGGCGACCTTCGTCAACCTGGCCTGATCCGTGGGCTCAACCCCTTTGCTCATCGAGTCCTTTCCGTGCTCTGGATTGCCTTGCATCTGCCGCTGCTCTCGCTCGAATCGTTCGCGGCCACGTTTTGCCGGGCGGCCGACACTGTGCCCCTGGCCTTGCTCGATACACAGCGCATAGCCCACGCCAACGCCGCAGCCCAGGCGCTGGGCGTCAAACCCGGCATGAAGCGTGCGACGGCACTCGCGCTCGCGCCGCAACTGATTCTCGGCCAGGCTGACGCGCGACGCGACGCGCAGGCGCTGGAAACGGTAGCGCACATTGCCTTGGCGTTCACGCCGAGCGCCTCAATCCAGCCGGCCCAGGAGCGTGCCGCGACAGCGCAGACCGTCTTGCTCGAAGTCCAACGGAGCCTGCGTTACTTCGGCGGCTTGCCTGCCTTGCTGCTGCGCCTGCACCAAGCGCTGGCGGGCTTGGGCCACCGCATCCACTGCGTCAGCACGCCCACCGCGCAGGGCGCGGCATTGCTGGCGCGCATCCATCCCCAACTGCACTGCCCCGACCTTGCCGCGTTGCGCACGGCGCTCGACACCGCCCCCGTGTGGCTGCTCGGCCCAGGACGCAAACATGGGGAGGCTTTGCAAGGCATGGGGCTGCGCACGCTGGCCGATCTGCGGCGCCTGCCGCGTGCCGGCGTCGCACGCCGCTTCGGCCAAGCCCTGCTCGGTGAACTCGACCGTGCACGGGGCGTTCAACCCGACCCGCGCGAAGCCATCGTCTTGCCGCAGCGCTTCGACGCCCGCATCGAGCTGTTTGCCCGCGCCGACACCACCGAGCAAGTGTTGCAAGGCGCCAGCGTGCTGCTGGCACGTTTGGTCGCTTGGTTGGTCGCGCAACATGCCCAGGTGCGCCACTTCACGCTGGAGATGCTGCACGAGACGCGTCTGCGCAGCGCTGCACCGGCCACGCTGGCGGTGCCGATGCCGATGCAACCGATGACCCTGCTCCCGGTCGCGCTGGCCGAGCCGTCACGCGACCCGGCCCACCTGCTGGTGTTGCTGCGCGAACGCCTGGCGCGACTGCGTTTGAGCGCACCGACACTCGAGTTGCGCCTGCGTGCCGACGAGATCACGCACCGCGCACCACCCAACAGCGAGCTGTTCCCTGCGCCGGGCAGCGAAGCCGAAGGCCTGACCCGCCTGGTCGAGCGCTTGCGCGCGCGCCTCGGGCACGAACAAGTGCAAGGCCTGGTGCTGGTGCACGACCACCGACCGGAACGAAGCAGCCCGGCCCAGGCTGCCAAGCCCGCGGCAGCGGCAGCGGTGCAGACGGGCGCAAGCCGGCACGGCGCACCGCGCCCGGTGTGGCTGTTGGCCGAGCCTGTGCCCTTGGCCGAGCGCCAGTCGCGCCCCTGGTTCGAAGGCCGTGCGCTGCAATTGCTCAGCGGCCCCGAGCGCATCGAAACCGGCTGGTGGGACGCCGGCCTGGCCGAACGCGACTACTTCATCGCTCAAGCGCCAGACGGTGCCTTGCTGTGGATTTATCGAGGCCGCTTGCCGCTGTCGGCGCAGGCCCAGGGGTGGTTCTTGCAAGGCCGATTTGCCTGAGATCACGAAGCCATGCAGTGACCGTATCGCTAGTGATCGGTGTCGGTTTTCGGAGGAGACGCCGAAGTGACGCCCAGCTTGTCGGCTTCCGAGGTGAACGAATCGGCGTAGAACTCTTCGGCCGGCAGACGGCAGGTCTGAACGAAGTCGCGCTGCGCGGCATCCACCATCACCGGCACGCCGCAGGCGTAGACCTGGTGGCCGCTGAGGTCGGGCAAGTCCTGCATGACCGCTTCGTGGACCAAGCCGGTGCGGCCAGCCCAAGAGTCTTCTTGGCGCGCTTCCGACAGCACCGGGACGTAGCGCAGATTCGGCAAGCGCTGTGCCGCGAGCTCAGCCCAATCATGCAGGTAGAGGTCGGCGCGGCTGCGGCAGCCCCAATACAGCGTGGTCGCGCGCGGGAGCTGCTTGAATTCCATGTGTTCGACGATGGCCTTGATCGGCGCGAAGCCGGTTCCGGAGGCCAACAGCACGATGGGCTTGTCGGAGTCTTCGCGCAGGAAGAAGCTGCCGAACGGGCCTTCGATGCGCAGGATGTCTTTTTCCTTCAGCGCGCGAAACACATGGTCGGTGAATTTGCCGCCTGGCATGTGGCGCAGGTGCAGTTCAATGGCCGGCTGCGTTGCCTGGGTGTGCGGCGCGTTGGCGATCGAGTAGCTGCGCCGCGCGCCGTCTCGCAGGATGAATTCGACGTATTGGCCGGCGTGATAGCGCAGCGTATCGTTGGCGGGCAACTGCAGGGTCAGCAAGGCCACGTCGGCGGTGGGCCTGGCGATGCCGATGACGCGGCAAGGCATCTTGCGCACCTGGAATTCGCCGGCACCCGGCACCATGCGCGCCTCGAGCACGATGTCGGTGTGCGGCACGGCGCAGCAGGTCAAGATCAGGCCTGCACCTTCTTCCGCCGCGCTCAAGGCCTTGGACTGGTGTGCCCGGTGCACCACCTTGCCGTCGAGCAGCCGGCACTTGCAAGAACCACAGGCGCCGTCGCGGCAGCCATAGGGCAGGCCAATGCCTTGGCGAATCGCAGCGCTGAGCAGGGCTTCGTCGGCTTCGGCGCCATAGGTGCGGCCGCTGGGCCGAACAGTGATCGTGAACGTCATCGCTGCCCAGTAGTTACAGTGAGGCGCGATTGTGCCCGCTGCGCCTTGCCCTCAGTGACATCGACTCACGACCGACCCGCTCGATTCAAGCGTCCGACCCTTCTCATCGTGGGCTGCGGCGATATCGGTCTGCGCGTGGCGGCGCTCCTGCGTGGCCGCTGGCGCCTGCTTGGGCTCATTGCCGATCCGGCACGCGTCCATTGCCTGCGCCAGGCCGGCGTCCAGCCCATCGTCGGCGATCTCGACGATGCTGCGACATTGGGCCGCCTGGCCGGGCTGGCCGACGCGGTTCTGCATCTCGCGCCACCGCCTGCCCACGGTCGCTCCGATACGCGCACACGCAGCCTGCTCGGCGCCCTGGCGCACAGGAGGCGCGCGCGCTGCCTCGTCTATGCAAGCACGAGTGGCGTGTACGGCGATTGCGGTGGTGCGACGGTCGACGAAACGCGCCGCGTCGATCCCCGCAGCGAGCGCGCCATGCGCCGTGTCGACGCCGAGACGCAACTGCGCTGGTTCGGGCGCACGTTCGCGGTTCGCGTGTCCTTGCTGCGCATCCCTGGCATTTATGCCAGCGATCGAGCCGGTGGGCACCCGCGCGAGCGCCTGCTGCGCGCAACGCCCGTGCTGCGCGAACAAGACGACGTGTACACCAACCACATCCAAGCCGATGACCTGGCTCGAATCTGCGTCGCAGCCTTGCACCGAGGTCGGCCGCAGCGCGCCGTGAACGCCAATGACGACAGCGCGCTCAAGATGGGAGACTATTTCGATCTGGCGGCCGACCTGTGCGGCTTGCCGCGCCCACCGCGCATCACGCGCGAACAAGCGCAAGCGAGCATGGGGCCGACGCCCTTGAGCTTCATGAGCGAATCCCGGCGGCTCGCCAACCGGCGCCTCAAAACCGAACTGCGCATTCGCTTGCGCTACCCGACTGTGGAGCAGGGCCTGCTGGCCTGAACCCAAGCCCGGCTTGACTCCCAGGCTCAGATTCCCTTGGGCTTGCTCAGCAATCGGGTCCGGTCGACGCTGTGCACCTTGATCGTCTGCAATTGGCCGGCGCGGCGAATCTCCAGCACCACATCGCGCTGCACGGCGCTGCGCCACAGCGTCTTGTAAAAGGTCTCGAGTTGCGTGACCGCAGTGCCGTCGATGCTGACGATGCGGTCACCCACCAGCAGGCCGGCGTCTTCGGCCGGGCTGTCGCGGTTCACGCGAATCACGCGAACCACGCCGTCTTGCTCGACGCAGTTCAAGCCCAGCCACGCGCGCGAGCTGCTGCGCGAGGCGCCATCACGACGCATCTCGGTCAGGATGGGCTTGAGCAGGTCGATGGGAACGAACATATTGCCTGGCATGCGCGGGTGCTCGTCGCCCAGCGCGTTGCCCACCATGAGCGAGCCGATGCCCAGCAGCTCGCCATTGGCGTTGAACAGAGCCGCACCGCTGTGGTCGCTGCGCGGCGGGGCGGTGAACAAGGCACCCTCGATGTGGTACTCCCAGTAGCCCGAAAAGGCACGCCGCGAGACCAATCGCGCCAGGCTGCGTGCGGCGTCCTCGCCGCCGCTGCTGATCATCAGCGGCTCGGTGCTCGACACCTCGGCCGATACGCCGAAGCGCACCGCAGCCACTTTGACCGGCGCCAGCGCTTGCAGCAAGCCGAAACCCGATGCCAGATCGTAGGCGACGACGCGCGCCGGGACCGTGCGTTCTCCTTCGATCACCAGGTCGACGTTTTCGGCCTCGAGGATCAAATAGCCGATCGTCAGCACCAGGCCGTCTGAATCGATCACGACTCCTGAGCCTTGGCGCTTGCGGCCCAGGGTTTCGACAGAGCGTGCGTCTTCGACGGCGATGGTCTTCACGCCGACCACGGCGGCATTGGCTTCGCGCAGAACGCGCACGCGCGCCTGCAATTCGGCGGATTCGGCTTCGGTGGCCGCCGGGCTTGTCTGGGCCCAGCTGCCTGCGCTGCACAACAGGCTCACGGCGAGCGCGAGTCCGCCATGCCACAAGCCTTGCGACGCAAGCCGGCGGCGCGCCGGGTTCGTCTCAATGCATCGAATCGATTTCGCTGCCATCGCCGCCTCCCGTCGCGAGTTTCACGGTGTCATCCGTTCAGCGCCGCCCGAACGGCGGCTGACCACGCCAATAGCGCAGCACCAACAAACCACCGAGCATACCGCCCAAGTGCGCGAAATGGGCCACCCCGCCCTGTGGGTCCATCACGCCGAGGACCAATTCGATCGCACCGTAGCCGAACACCAGGACCTTGGCCTTCATCGGAATCGGTGGAATCAAGAGCATGACGGTGCGATTCGGAAACATCATGCCAAAGGCCAGCAGGAGGCCGAACAATCCGCCCGATGCCCCGACCGTCGGGTTTGTCGAACCCAAGATGGCACTGACCAGCAATTGCGTCAGCCCCGCTGCCAGCACGCTGGCGAAGTAGAAATGGGTATATCGCTTCGGGCCCCAGACACGCTCGAGTTCGGCGCCAAACATCCAAACACCGAGCATGTTGAAAAACAAATGGCCAAAACTGCCGTGCAAAAAAGAATAAGACAGCACTTGCCAAGGCAGGAAACCCGTGCCCAGGGGCCACAGCGCAAACGCCCGCGTGAACCAGTGCCCGAGAAAGATATCGATGCAAAACGCCGCGGTATTGATGAGCAGCAGCGCTTGGGTGATCGGGGGCAGGGGCGGCATGCGAAGTCCGGTCAGGGTGGAGGACCGCAGTTTACGTGCAAGGGTTCAGGAGGCTCGACCGATTCATTTCATCGCAAGCGACGAGCGCAGCGAGACGCACATCAAGCGCAACGAATGCCTTGATCGGCGTCGCGAGCGGGTCGAGGTGCGTGGGAGGAGCGCAGCCGTACTCCTTGTACGGCGAGCACCGCAGCACGCAGATCGGCCCGCGCAGCAGCCGAGTGAGGCATTCGTGGTGCCGGAGGCCGGAATCGAACCGGCATGGTGTTTCCACCGGCAGATTTTGAGTCTGCTGCGTCTACCAATTTCGCCACTCCGGCAGAGGGGGCTCGCTGAGCACGCGCCGGCGAAGGGAGCGGATTATGGCATGCACGCCTGGCGAGAATACCCGGGCAGGACCTGCCCTGCCACAATGTGCGCCCGGTCTCTTTGCATCGGCCCATGAATCGCTACAGCACCGTCGAAGACGTCATCGGCAACACCCCACTCGTGCGCCTGGTGCGCGTCCCCGGCCGCGCCTTTGACGAGCGTGGCAATGTGCTGCTGGGCAAGCTCGAAGGCAACAATCCGGCGGGTTCGGTCAAAGACAGGCCGGCGATCAGCATGATCCGCCGCGCCGAAGAACGCGGTGACATCAAGCCCGGTGATACCTTGATCGAAGCGACCTCGGGCAACACCGGAATCGCGCTCGCGATGGCAGCGGCGATTCGCGGCTACAAGATGCTGCTCATCATGCCTGAGGATCTGAGCGTCGAGCGCGCGCAGACGATGAAGGCTTTTGGCGCCGAACTCGTCTTGACGCCGCGCTCGGGTGGCATGGAATACGCCCGAGACCTGGCCGAACAGATGCACCGAGACGGCAAGGGCGTCGTGCTCGACCAGTTCGCCAATGCCGACAATCCGCGCATTCACTACGAAACCACCGGCCCGGAGATCTGGCGCGATACCGACGGGCGCATCAGCCACTTCGTCAGCGCCATGGGAACCACGGGCACGATCACGGGCACTTCTCGATTCCTGAAAGAACGCAATCCGGCGATTCGGGTTGTGGGGGCGCAGCCGCTCGAAGGATCGCGGATCCCGGGGATTCGCAAATGGCCGCAGGCCTATCTGCCCAAGATCTACGACCCGACCTGGGTCGATGAGACGATCGGTGTGAGCCAGGCCGATGCCGAAGAGATGGCCCGCCGCCTGGCCCGCGAGGAAGGGCTCTTCGCCGGCATCTCGGCGGCAGGCGCATGCTGGGTGGCCCTGCAGTTGGCGCAGTCTTTGCACAACTCGACGATCGTGTTCATCGTGTGCGACCGGGGTGACCGCTATCTCTCGACTGGCGTATTCCCGGCCTGAACTCCCCGCAAGAGTGCGAAGCGTTCGAACCGTAGAATGGCGCCTTCACCAGGACGGCACATGCAAGCGCAGAAAGAACTCGATACTCGCGGCCTGAACTGCCCTTTGCCGATTCTCAAGGCGAAGAAGGCACTGGCGGAATTGACCAGCGGGCAGGTGTTGAAGGTCGTCGCCACCGATCCCGGTTCAGTGCGCGACTTCCAGGCTTTCGCGCGCCAAACCGGCAATGAACTGATCGAACAGTCGACGCTGGGCGACGAATTCATTCATTTCTTGCGGCGCCGCTGAGCTCACGAGCCACCCGGCTGCGCGCCGCGCTCAAATCTCGAGCGTGCGCAGATAGTCGCGAAACCCGGGACCGATTTGAGGGTGCGCCAGCGCCAGCTCGACATTGGCCTGTAAAAAGCCTTCCTTGCTGCCGCAGTCGTAGCGCCGGCCTTCGTAGCGATAGGCAAAGACCTTTTCGCGCCGCAGCAGGCCGGCGATTCCGTCGGTGAGCTGGATCTCGCCGCCCACGCCGCGCTGAAGGTTCGCGATTTCATGAAACACGCCCGGCGTGAGGATGTAGCGCCCGGCCACAGCCAGCCGCGACGGCGCGACATCGGCCGCGGGCTTCTCGACGATGCGGTTCACGTCGACCAACTGTGCGCTGAGCGACGTGCCGGCGACGATGCCGTAGCGGCGCGTGTGCTCGGCAGGCACTTCCTGCACCGCGAGAATCGAGACGCGCCATTCGTTGAACTGCTCGACCATCTGTTGCAGCACGGGCTTGGCGCCGACCATCAGGTCATCGGCGAGCAATACCGCAAAGGGGTCGTTGCCGATCAGGCGCTGTCCGCACATGACGGCGTGGCCCAGGCCGAGGGCTTGCGCCTGGCGAACGTAGATGCACTCCATGTCGTCGGGCTTGACGCTGCGCACGACCTCGAGCAGTTCTTGCTTGCCCGAATGCTCCAGAGCGACCTCGAGTTCGAAGGTCATGTCGAAGTGATCTTCGATCGGCCGTTTGTGGCGGCCGGTGACGAATATCATTTCCCGCACGCCGGCCGCATAGGCTTCCTCGACCGCATATTGAATCAAGGGTTTGTCCACGACCGGGAGCATCTCCTTGGGCTGGGCCTTGGTCGCCGGCAGAAAACGCGTTCCCAATCCAGCCACGGGAAATATCGCCTTGGTCACTTTCATGGTTCTAGAATCCCCTGTCAAACCGGGCGGATTCTGTCACGATCCATCGGCGCCTCCGATGACGATGCCGATTCTCCTAGAACCTGCGGACCTATGGATCTGTTGATTGTCGAGCCCCTCGAAGACGAGTTGATGCAATGGCTCGAGGCGCGACACAGCTTGCGCTTCGCCCCTGAGCTTGCACTGGACCCGCGCGCCTTGCGCCAGGCGCTGTACGACGTGCGTGCCGTCGTGGTGCCGGCCAGCGTCGCGATGGACGCTCAGGCGCTGCGTCACGCGCCGGTGCTGCGCGCCCTAGGGCGCGTCAGCGCCGGGCCCGACAGCATCGACGCCGAGGCTTGCAGCCGTGCCGGCGTCGAAGTGGTGCGCAGCCGAACCGCCTGCGCACAGGCCGAGGCCGAATTCATGATCGGGGCCTTGCTCTGCCTGCTGCGGCGCGTGCCCGTGGTCGGTGCTGACGGCGGCTTCGTCGGTCGTGAACTCGGCGCGGCCTGCGTGGGCCTGCTGGGCATGGCGCCCGCTGCGCGTCCCCTGACTCAGCTGCTCAGCGCATTCGGTTCGCGCGTGCTCGGCTACGACCCTTCGCTGCACGCCAGCGATGCGGTGTGGGAGCGCTGGCACGTCAAGCCCGTGGGCTTGCATGAACTGCTCGAACAGTGCGACGCCGTCTGCGTTCAGCTCGCTTATTTCAGTCGATATCACGGTCTGCTCGGCGAACGCTTCTTGCAGTTCTGCAAACCCGATCAAGTGATCGTCAGCATCGCCCATGCCGGGCTGTTCGACGAGGCCGCGTTTGCCGACGCCCTGGCGAGCGGGCGAATTGCCGGTGCCTGGCTGGACAGCGTCGAGCCCGGCATGCTCGACGAAGGCCGGCCCCTGTACGGCATGCCGAACCTGCAGATCACGCCTCGCCTGTCGGGCACGACGCGCGAGTCGCGCTTGCGCAGCTCCTGGACCGTGGTCAAGCGCATCGACGAAATCCTGGGCCAGGTGGCGCTGGCGCCGCGCGAGTTCAGGTCGAGCGGGGCAGGCGTGCCAATTGATCTTGCAGGCTCGCCAACATTGCAGTGAAGCCAGCGAGCCGCTGCCTCTCCTGGTCGACCACAGCTGCGGGCGCGCGCGTGACGAAGCTGTGATTTTCCAGTTTCGCCTTCGCCTTCGATTCTTCACCGGCGATGCGCGCAATCTCATGGGTGAGCCGTTCACGTTCAGCGGCCGGGTCGATCTCGACCTTCAGCGCGAGCCGAACAGCGCCCTGCATCACGACCGGGGCGTCGGCGGTGGCGCTGTTGAATTCGACCAGGCTCGCGAAGCGGCGCACCTCGGAAAGCCTGCCCAGGGCCTCGAGCAACTCGCTGGCTTGCTCGACGAAGGCATCGTCCCCATGCGTGAGCAGGGGTACGCGCTCACCCGGCGAAAGATTCATTTCGCTGCGCAGCGTGCGGCATGAGCCGGCGAGCGCCTTGAACTTGGCAACCCAGGCATCGGCCTGAGCGTCGAGTCTTTCGAGTTGCGCCTTGGGGTAGGGCGCCGCGACGATGCCCAGGGTGTCGGCCGCAGGCTTGCGCCCGGCGACCGGCGCGACCACTTCCCACAGTTCGGCGGTGATGAACGGTGTGAGTGGGTGCAGCAAGCGCAGCGTCGTTTCCAGCACGCGGATCAGGGTGCGGCGCGTTGCACGCTGCTGCGCGGCGTCGCCGGTGCGCAGCTGCACCTTCGCGATCTCGATGTACCAGTCGCAGTACTCGTCCCAGACGAAGCGGTAGAGCACATTGGCGACGTTGTCGAGCCGGTATTCGGCGAAGCCCTGCTCGACGGCCGCTTCCACGCGCTGCAACTCGCCGGTGATCCAACGATCGACGGCTGAGAACTCGAGGTAGCCATGCGCTGGGCCACCGGGTGCGCACTGAGCCTTCGTATGCTCCTTCAGGCCGCAGTCCTGAGTGGCGCAGTTCATCAGCACGAAACTCGTCGCGTTCCAGAGCTTGTTGCAGAAATTGCGATAACCCTCGCAGCGTTTGGTGTCGAAATTGATGTTGCGACCCAGGCTCGCATAGCTGGCCATGGTCAAGCGCAGCGCGTCGGCTCCATACGCAGGCATGCCTTGCGGAAACTCCTTCTTCACGCGTGCCGCGACCTTGGGGGCGATCTCCGGCCGACGCAGGCCCGCCGTGGACTTGCGCACCAGGGTCTGCAAATCCACGCCTTCGATCAGGTCCACCGGATCGAGCACATTGCCCTCTGACTTGCTCATCTTCTTGCCTTCGCCGTCGCGCACCATGCCGTGGATGTAGACATGGCGAAACGGAACGCGCCCGGTGAAATGCGTCGTCATCATGATCATTCGCGCGACCCAGAAGAAAATGATTTCGTAGCCGGTGACGAGCACGCTGGAGGGCAGGAACAGGTCCATTTCCTTGGTCTGACTCGGCCAACCCAGGGTCGAAAACGGCACCAGGGCCGACGAGTACCAGGTGTCGAGCACGTCTTCGTCGCGCCGCAGTTCCCCGGCGTATCCCGCAGCGCGCGCCTGGGCCAGCGCTGCGTCGCCGTCGCGTGCGACGAAGACCCGGCCATCAGCGGCGTACCACGCCGGTATCTGATGTCCCCACCAGAGTTGGCGCGAAATGCACCAGTCCTGGATGTTCTTCATCCACTGGTCGTAGGTGTTGACCCAATTGCCCGGGACAAAGCTCACGGCGCCGGATGCGACAGCGTCGATCGCCTTGCCGGCGATGCTCTTGCCATCCGGTCCGGGTTTGCTGACGGCGACGAACCATTGGTCGGTCAGCATCGGTTCGACCACTTCGCCGGTTCGCCCGCAGCGCGGCACGGTGAGTTTGTGTTTGCGCGTCTGGCCCAGCAAGCCCTGGGCGTCGAGATCGGCCACCACGCGTTTGCGTGCGACGAACCGGTCCAGCCCGCGATACGCCGGCGGTGCGTCGTCGACGATCTTCGCGTCCAGCGTCAAGATGCAGATTACGGGCAAGCCATGGCGCTGGCCCACGGCATGGTCATTGAAGTCGTGCGCCGGGGTCACCTTGACGGCGCCGGTGCCGAATGTGCGATCGACATAGTCATCGGCAATGATCGGAATCTCGCGCCCGGCCAGCGGCAGGCGAACCCGCTTGCCGACCAAACCTGCATAGCGTTCATCCTGCGGGTGCACCATGACGGCCGCGTCGCCCAACATGGTTTCGGGGCGGGTCGTCGCGACGACAACGCTGCCGCTGCCGTCCACCAGGGGATAGTGGATGTGCCACAGGAATCCGTCTTCCTCGAGGTTCTCGACTTCGAGGTCGGACACGGCAGACTTCAGCACCGGGTCCCAGTTGACGAGGCGTTTTCCTCGGTAAATCAAGCCCTGTTCGTAGAGCGTCACAAAGGTCTCGGTCACGACCTCGGACAGCCTGGGATCCATCGTGAAGTATTCGTGCGTCCAGTCCACGCTCGCGCCCAAGCGCCGCATCTGCTGCGTGATCGTCGAGCCGGAATGCTGCTTCCACTCCCAGACTTTTTCTACGAACTTGTTGCGGCCCAGGTCGTGACGCGACTGGCCCTGCTGCTCGAGCTGGCGTTCAACGACGATCTGCGTCGCGATGCCGGCGTGGTCGGTCCCCGGAACCCACAGCGTATTGAGGCCCTTCATGCGGTGGTAGCGCGTCAGCGAATCCATGATCGTCTGGTTGAACGCATGGCCCATGTGCAGCGTGCCTGTCACGTTGGGCGGCGGAAGCTGGATGGAAAACGACTGCTTATCGGCATCGAGCGAGGCGACAAAAGCGCCGTTGCGCTCCCAGTGCTGGGTCCAGCGGGTCTCGATGGCGGCCGGTTCGAAAGTCTTGGCGAGGTCGGTCATGGGCAAGTCGTGCGCAACGCGGGGCTCGCGCCGCGGGGCGCGAAACGAGGGCGCCGATTGTCACATCAACAAATGCTCGCCCGCGTTGTCGCCACCGAGGATCACGTAGTTCACCTTGCGGATGTCGGCGAGCTTGGTGCCCCCGGCATAACTGATCGAGCTTTGCACGTCTTCACGCATCTCGCGCAGCGTGTCGGCCAAGGGCCCCTTGATCGGCTCGAGGATGCGCTTGCCCTCGACGTGTTTGTATTCGCCCTTGTTGAAGTCGCTTGCCGAACCGTAGTATTCCTTGA
This sequence comes from Burkholderiaceae bacterium, assembly GCA_049297615.1. GTDB lineage: Bacteria > Pseudomonadota > Gammaproteobacteria > Burkholderiales > Burkholderiaceae_C > JAEMQF01. The sequence continues at coordinate 52,406 of JBAQUQ010000410.1, read as the reverse complement.
ACAGTTTGCCATCCACTTCGACGGTGCGCCCGGGCGACTCTTCGTGGCCAGCGAACAGTGAGCCGATCATCACCATCGCGGCGCCGAAACGAACGCTCTTGGCGATGTCGCCGTGGTCGCGAATTCCGCCGTCGGCGACGATCGGTTTGGTGGCGACACGCGCGCACCACTTCAGCGCCGAGAGTTGCCAGCCTCCCGTGCCGAACCCCGTCTTGAGTTTGGTGATGCATACCTTGCCCGGGCCGACGCCGACCTTGGTCGCGTCGGCTCCCCAGTTCTCCAGGTCGATCACGGCTTCGGGCGTGGCCACATTGCCCGCGATCACGAAGGCCGCGGGCAGACGGGTCTTGATATGCTCGATCATCCTGTGCACGCTGTCGGCATGGCCGTGCGCGATATCGATCGTGATGTAGTCGGCGCCCACGCCTTCGGCGGCGAGGCGGTCGATGACGGCGGCGTCGGAAGCCCTGACCCCGGCACTCAAAGACACGAACAGGCCCTTGTCGCGCATTTGCTTTGCATAGGCGACGGCATCGATGTCGAAACGATGCATCACGTAGAAGAAACCGTTCGCTGCCAACCACTGCGTGATCGGCTCGTCGACCACGGTCTTCATATTCGCCGGCACCACTGGCAGGCTGAAGCGGCGCGGGCCGAACTCGACTGACGGGTCGCATTCGGCGCGGCTGTCGACGCGGCACTTGCGCGGCAACAGAAGGATGTTGTCGTAATCGAAAATTTCCATAGCTCTCGCTCCCTTGTGATTGCGCCGAGGCCGGCCGCTGTTTCAGCGCTGCGCCTTGTCCTGGGCGTTTTGCGCCTCGATGCGTTCGCGCGCGGCACGCCAATCGGCGTCACTCCAACTGCGCAACTCGTAGAAATTGCCGCCCGTGGCCAGGGCATTGGCACCGTCCATCACGATGCTTTGCCCTGTCAGCCAATCGCATTGACCGGGAGCCATCAGAAACGCGGCGAGATTTTGCAGCTCGCTCATGTGGCCGGGCCGTGCCATCGGGTTGCGCGCAAAGCTTCGCGCACCGGGCTCTTCACCGGGATTGAGGCGCTTGCTCATGCCTTCGGTCGGGATCTCGCCCGGCGCTACTGCGTTCAGGCGTATGCCGTAGGGCGCCCACTCGACGGCCAAGGACTTGGTCATCACTTCAATGCCTGCCTTGCTCATCGCCGAAGGAACGACGAAGGGCGAACCGTTGTCGACCCAGGTGACGATGATCGACATGACATTGCGACAGGGCATGCCGGCTTGCCAGGCGCCAGCCCTGGTCTGCGCTATCCAGCGTTTGCCCACCGCCTGGGTGACGTAAAAACTGCCATGGAACACGATGTTGGCAATCGCGTCGAAGGCGCGCGCCGACAGGCTTTCGGTCGGGGCGATGAAATTGCCCGCGGCGTTGTTCACCAAGCCGGTGACGCCGCCGCTGCTCCACAGGGACTCGACCATGTCGTCAACCGCCTGCGCGATGCGGATATCGACGCCGAAGGTGTCGATACGGGCTTGCGGAAACTCCTCGCGCCAGGCCCGCGCGGTCTCGTCGCAGACTGCCTTGCGCCGGCCGCAAATCGCCACATCGGCGCCCAGGCTCAGAAAACGCTGCGCCATTGCCCGGCCCAGGCCGGTCCCGCCGCCAGTGACGAGAATGCGTTGGCCTTTCATCAAGTCGGTTCTGTACAAGGCGCGGTTCTCCTCAGGGGGTGTGCGGAGTGGTGAATGAGGCGGGGGGATTGTGCGCCGCTCCTAGAATCGCGTGATGAGCCCTACTGGAGATCGCGCTGATGCGCTGGCCGTCGACTCCGGCGCACGAAGCGAACCGCAGGCGCAGACGCAGGCACGAGGGCTGCTGCGCGGGCTGAACCCCGAGCAACTCGCCGCGGTGACCCTGCCATCGCAATCGGCCTTGATTCTCGCCGGTGCGGGCTCGGGCAAGACTCGGGTGCTGACGACCCGCATCGCCTGGCTCATTCAAACCGGCCAGCTTTCCCCCGGCGGCGTGCTGGCGGTGACGTTCACGAACAAGGCCGCCAAAGAAATGCTCACGCGCCTGGGCGCGATGTTGCCGATTCCTGTGCGCGGCATGTGGGTCGGCACCTTTCATGGCCTGTGCAACCGTTTCCTGCGCGCCCACTGGAAGCTCGCGGTTCTGCCGCAAGGTTTTCAAATCCTCGACTCGTCGGACCAACTGTCGGCCGTCAAGCGAATCATCAAGGCGATGAATCTGGACGAGGCGCGCTACGTGCCCAAGCAGGTCGCGTGGTTCATTGCCGGCGCCAAGGAAGACGGGCGGCGCCCCAAAGACGTCGAGTTGCGCGACGAACTGACGCGCGTGATGGTGCAGGTCTATCAGGCCTACGAAGAACAGTGCCAGCGCGAAGGTGTCGTCGACTTTGCCGAGCTGATGCTTCGAACCTACGAGCTGATGCGCGACAACCAGGCCTTGCGCGAACATTACCAGCGGCGCTTTCGGCACATCCTGGTCGATGAATTCCAGGACACGAACAAGCTGCAATACGCATGGCTGAAGATGTTCGCCGGCGCGCAAGGGCCCCCCGGGCCGAATGGCCCGGATCGATGGACAGCCAGCGCGGTCTTCGCCGTCGGCGACGACGACCAGAGCATCTATGCCTTTCGCGGCGCACGCGTGGGCAACATGGCCGACTTCGAGCGCGAATTCAAAGTGGCCAGGGTCATCAAGCTGGAGCGCAACTACCGATCCTTCGGCAATATCCTGGACGCGGCGAATGAACTGATCTCGCACAATCAGCTGCGCCTGGGGAAAAATCTGCACACCCAAGCCGGACCCGGCGAACCGGTGCGCGTGCGCGAGGCGCCGAGCGATTTTTCCGAGGCGCAGTGGTTCGTCGAAGAAGCGCAGCAACTGCACCGGGAAGGGACGCCGCGCAGCGAGATCGCCTTGCTGTACCGAAGCAATGCGCAAAGCCGCGTCCTGGAAAGCGCATTGTTCAACGCCGGGATCGCGTACAAGGTCTACGGTGGCTTGCGCTTTTTCGAGCGCGCCGAAGTCAAGCATGCGCTGAGCTACCTGCGCCTGATTGAAAACGCCGACGACGACACGAGCTTTCTGCGTGTCGTCAATTTCCCGACGCGCGGCATCGGCGCGCGCACCCTGGAACAATTGCAGGACTTCGCGCGCGGCAATGGCACAAGCCTCGTCCAGAGTGTTGCGGCCCTGAGTGGCAAGGGAGGTAGCAAGGGCGGCGCCAATCTTCAGGCCTTTGTCGCGCTGATCGACGCAATGCGCGACGCGACGCGTGGCCTGAGCTTGCGCGAAATCATCGAGCACATGCTGCACGCTTCGGGCCTGGTCGACTTCTACAAGACCGACAGGGAAGGGCGCGAGCGGCTCGAAAACCTGGACGAGCTGGTCAACGCCGCCGAAGCCTTTGTCACGCAAGAGGGCTTCGGAAAGGACGCGGTGGCCCTGCCGGTTGACGAGGTCGGAGCGCGGCCAGCCGAAGGCGCGAGCGTGGTTCCCGACCCCGAGTCGGGCGAAATCATGTCGCCGCTGGCGGCGTTTCTGACCCACGCTTCATTGGAGGCCGGCGACAACCAGGCGCAGGCCGGCCAGGACGCGATTCAACTGATGACGGTGCACTCGGCGAAAGGCCTGGAATTCGACTGCGTCTTCATCACCGGACTGGAAGAGGGCCTGTTCCCGCACGAGAACAGCTTGTCCGACGTCGACGGCCTGGAAGAAGAGCGGCGCCTGATGTACGTGGCGATCACGCGAGCGCGCAATCGCCTGTACTTGAGTTTCAGCCAAACGCGAATGCTGCACGGCCAGACGCGCTACCACGTGAAGAGCCGCTTCATCGAAGAGCTGCCGCAAGCCGCGCTGAAATGGATGACGCCGCGCAGCTCAGGTTTCGGCTCGGGTTTTGCGCAGGAGTATCAAAACGCCTGGACAAAGGGCTCGGGGCTCGGGTCCATGGTCGGGGCCGGGCGCGTTCAGGCTCGGTCGATCGCCCCCGTGACGCCGCCGAGCTCCAAAGCGGCCCCGCACGGCCTGCGCTCGGGACAGGGCGTGTTCCACAACAAGTTCGGTGAGGGTGTCGTGATCACCCTCGAAGGCCGCGGCGACGACGCTCGCGCTCAAGTCAATTTCGCCCGACACGGCATGAAGTGGCTGGCCCTGTCGGTGGCGAAGTTGACGCCGATCGGTTGAAGGCCGGGTGCCACCGGGCCGTATCTTCACTTGTTCCCATCGGTTACTTTTTGGAAGACCGTGTTGTTCGATCCATCGGTTCCTCCATAACTAGCCCAGAGCTCATCACCGTGACTCGTGAAAGAACAAGTTCCGCCAGAGTTCCCGCAGGTGAAGGAGATTTTCCCATCCTTGATTTCCATGGATCGGAAGCCATTCGGTTTTTGCGGGCCGTACGAGTACTTGGCTATGCATTTCGCGTCTATTTCAGTAACCCAAAACCACCGTTTGCCAAAACCCCAATCTCCTGTCCAGCTACCGATGAAAGCGGCACAAGCTACAGGCACATCGGGCCCAGGCTTCCGGATGGAAAGCGAAGTGCCCGCTTGCAAAAGCTGTAGCCGCGCCTCTTCCGAGATCCGCACAATGGTCAAGTCCTTGACGCCACCGCTCTTCAGTGTGAACGTTCCCTGGAAATTGCCTTCCGGGTTTTCCGTGGCGGAGATTCGGGTACCCGCTTGGGTGACCAGAACCAACTGGCGTTGATCGCCAACCCGAAGCATCTTGGCTTCGATTGGACCCTGACCCTGGTTCGACATACCGTACTTGGCCGCGAGAAGCGTCCCGTCGCTCGTGGGAGCTTCTTCTGTGACGATGAGGGTCCGAGTCGCTGCCTCTCCCTGCACGGTGACCAACCAGGACCCAACCAGGCTGTTCTGCGCCTGCGTCCTGGCTGCCGTCTGGGCGGACGATCCTATGGGTAGCGCTGCGAAAAACACCGCGAGCAGGACGCCACAAAGGACTTGATTGCTGTTCATACCATTCTCCAATTGGCCAGAGTGGCTCCAACTGCGTCAGACAGGGCAACCTGCGCTTCTTTGGCACGCGGGCGAATAGGCTGATGACCGAACTTAGCGCCCGGCTCCGCGTTTCTGCGGATAGTAAGTCGGCAAAGTCCGTGCGTCAATTGTGTTATGTGGGCGGGGCAAGCGGCGCCAGCGTTTGCTTCGAATGGCTCATCGCCAGAGCATGCCGCCCCATCACTTTTCGGCGCAGGGGGATTGCCGTGACGAGTGTCGAGCCTGCGTTCGTTTGTGGGTGGAAAGGTCGAATCGCCGCCATCGCAGTTGCCAGCCTCTTCGTTGCCTGCGGCGGCGGTGGCGGCGGCTCGCGGCCCGAGGCGCCTGCATCGGTTTCGCCAACCGCAACCACCATCGTCACATCTGCGGGCGGAGTCGTTTCCGTCGGTGATCAAGCGATCGCATCCTTTGCGCCTGGAACCTTCGGCAGTGATGCACAAGTCAGTGTCTCCGTTGGTCCGGCGGCCGACTCGAATGCCCTGACTAACGATGTGACGGTCACGTTGGACTCAACGAAGTTGAGGGTGACCAGGGATGCTGGCCTCAGCGTTTTCTTTTATCCCTCCCCAACTGCCGCAGGCGGTGCGAATCGTAGACATGCACTCGCTTTGCTGCCGAGCTTGGATACATCCGGGCTGGTCGCTATTGCGACAGTAGGCACAAGTAAGCTCTTTTCGAACATTACCTATGACGAGACAACGGGGCGGTATACGGCGACGTTTCGGTACGCCTTGTGGGTCATTCCGGCCGTCGGCCAAGCGACTAGCCAAGTCATTTCAGTCAACATTCATCGCGCCAACTTCGACAATTCCACTGGGTTGTACAACTGGCCATCAGACAGATCTCCCGGTGAGGCGAATTTGGTGAAATCGCAGGTCAAAGCGGATGAGCGCATTCCCCTTGTCCTCGTCCACGGAATCGAAATCGACCCCATTGGTGGCGGTACTTGCGGGCGAAACGATCAGTACGTGGAGACCTGGAAGAGTTTCGCTGAACGCTTCTGGGCCGATCCTGAATTGCACGGAAAGTACAGCTTGTATACGTTCCGTTATCCCACCAACATCGGAATTCGGCAGAACGGCGTTGAGCTAGGGAAGGCGATTCGTGACGCGTTTGGCGAGACCCCGACACCGGTGGTCATGTTGTCGCATTCGATGGGTGGTCTGGTGACTCGCGCCGCGGACCTATTCGGCGGCGCAAGCGGCCATATCCAAGGCGCTATTACATTGGATACACCTCACCGCGGCGTCAAGAATTTTGTCGAGACGTTTGCGGCTCTTTTCGAGATGTCCTGCAATGGCAACGCCTTGCATGATGGGGCGCGCGACTTGGCGGGGGATGGGGTCGATCCCGACAATCCAGAGGCTTGTTCGATAGCGAGCTTCCTTTGCGGGCTCAATGGAGTAAATGAAAACGTCAAACACCTCGAGAAATACGTCGCCTACTCGGGAAACTTCGACCTTCCGAGCGTTGAGATTGGCATGAGCCCCAGTGACCTACGGTCGCGCTACGCGGCCGTCATTGCAGAACATCCGCTGTACTTTTGGCCGCGCTTGTTTAGCAGCGCGGGGAATGACGGCGTGGTACCAGTTTCGAGCCAGCGATTTCAATCGTTGAGTGGCTCAACTTGGAGCGATTCGCCGAACGTCTTCAAGAAGCTGCAGCCGACATACGAGAACACCGATCATTCGCAGATTCGTAAGTCGGATCAGGTTTTCAGCCGATTCGTTGGTGGCGGCGAAGTTGGAATTCGGCAGGATCTACTTCAGTTCCACAAGGAAGTCTTGGCAGTGGTGCCCAACGTACCCACGGCGACGCCGCCGAACGGCAGCTTCGCGGGCAACACCGACATCAACGTGATCGCGGGCAACGCGCAGCGCGTCTATTGCACGCTGCGCAGCACGCTCGACGGCAGCCCGCCCGCCGAGCCGCCTGAGCCGACCGAGGCATCCAACGATCCCTGCGGTCTTTCTTCGCCGAACTACTACATCTCCGGCAACAGCGGCAACTTCGTGCTGATCGCGCCTGCCAGTGGCGTCAAACGCTTGAAGGTGCGCTTTCGCGCCTGGAACAACGGACAGTTCAGTGCCACCACCGACAGCTATGAATACCAGGTGGGCCCATCCTCGGCAGTGGTGCCCAATGTACCCACTGCGAACCCGCCGAACGGCAGCTTCGCGGGCAACACGGACATCAACGTGATTGCGGGCAACGCGCAGCGAATCTACTGCACGCTGAGCACCACGCTCGACGACAGCCCGCCCGCCGAGCCGCCCGAGCCCACAGAATCGTCCAACGAGCCCTGCGGCCTCACCGCGCCGCCGAACTACATCTCCGGCACCAGCGGCAGCTTCGTGCTGATCGCGCCCGCCAGTGGCGTCAAGCGCGTGAAGGTGCGTTTTCGCGCTTGGAACAACGGACAGTTCAGCGCCACCACCGACACCTATGAATACCAGGTGAGCCCACTCTCGGCCGTGGTGCCCAATGTGCCCACTGCGAACCCGGCGAGCGGCAGCTTCGCGGGCAACACCAGCATTAGTGTGATCGCAGGCAACGCGCAGCGCATCTATTGCACGCTGCGCAGCAGTCTCGATGTCAACGTTGCGCCCGTCGAACCGCCCGAGCCGAGCGAGACCGTCAACGATCCCTGTGGTCTGTCTTCGCCGAACTTTATTTCCGGCACCAGCGGCAGCTTCGTGCTCATCGCGCCAGCAAACGGCATCAAGCGCGTCAAGGTGCGGTTCCGTGCCTGGAACAACGGGCAATTCAGCGCCACGACCAACAGCTACGAATACGAGGTGGGAGGCGCCCCCGTTGGGGTAGTGCCCAATGTGCCCACGGCGACCCCGCCCAACAGCAGCTTTATTGGCAACACCAATATCAGCGTGATCGCGGGCAACGCGCAGCGAATCTATTGCACTTTGCGCAACACTCTGGACGGCAGCGCTCCGGCCGATCCACCTGAGCCGACCGAACTTTCGAACGATCCCTGCGGTATCGGTTCACCCAACCACATCGAGGGCAGCGGCGGCAGCTTCGTGCTCGTGGCGCCAACAGCGGGTTCCAAGCGAATCAAGGTCCGCTTCCGTGCGTGGAACAACGGTCAGTACAGCGCCACGACCGACATCTACGAATACCAAGTCGGCGCGCCTCCTGTTTCAGTCGTGCCGGGCGTGCCCAGCCCGACACCGTCGAGCGGCAACTTTGCCACGGGGACGAACATCGCTGTTGTTGCCAGCAATGCCGAGCGCATCTATTGCACACTGCGTACGACGCTCGACGGGAGCGTTCCCGCCGAGCCGCCAGAGCCGAGCGAGGTATCGAATGACCCGTGCGGGCTGGTTTCGCCGAACTACATCTCCGGGAGCGCGGGCAACTTCGTGCTGCTTGCCGCGCCGGGAGCGCTGAAGCGTATCAAGGTACGCTTTCGCGCTTGGAATGCTGTTTCGTACAGCGCCGCGACAGGCAGCTTCGAGTATCAGGTGGCTGCGTTGACCGCGGCTGCGACGATCACCGGTATGGGAGCCATCGGAGGGAGCTTGTACAGCAGCGCCAACGCCGTGTCCGCGGATGGCAATACGGTTGTGGGGATGAGCTTGACAGCGTCTGGGAGCGAGGCTGTTCGCTGGACGATAGCGGGTGGAATAGTCAGCATCGGCGAGTTGCCAGGTGGCCTGTATGGCGCAACGGCGTATGGCGTATCGGCCGACGGCAAGACGATAGTTGGGGGCAGTCAAAGCGAACGTAGTGGTTTCTATGTGGAAGCGTTTCGCTGGACCGAAGCGGGTGGAATGCAGGCATTGGGCGGCCTGGGGGCTTGGACCTCAAGTTGGGCAACTGGTGTTTCTGCTGATGGGACCACTGTGATAGGAGTAAGTTTTGGCGACGGCAAACCGTCAAATCCTTTTCGTTGGACTTCGACCAGTGGGATGCAAGGGCTGGCAGCAGAACTCTCTCCGGTGCCGATCAGCGCGAACGGTGTATCCGCGGACGGCAGCACCGTCGTGGGGAGTGAACACAGTAATACGTTTCAAGGTACACCCTATCGTTGGACCGCAAGCACGGGCATGCAATTCTTGGAGAGTCTCGACGGCCTTGGCGGCGCCGCAAACGCTGTGTCCGCCGACGGAAGAACAGTTGTTGGAACTGTTTTTGGCCCTGAAGCAATGGCGGCTCGATGGATTGACGGCGCAGTGTTGGGCCTGGGATACCTTGGGACCGTCTCCGTAATCAGCGAGGGGTTGGGTGTTTCGGCGGATGGCAATGTGGCCGTCGGGTACGCCCGGCTGATCAGTGGTGCTGGGCCGCCGACAACGGCCTTCGTGTGGACGCCTGCCCGCGGCATGCGCAGTCTCGAGAATTTGCTACGAAACGAATACGGCCTTGATCTTGCGAACCGGCAATTGGACGGCGCCACCGGAGTGTCAAACGACGGCCGGACGATTGTTGGCAATGGCTTCAACCCGAGCGGATTCCCCGAAGGTTGGGTGGTCAAGCTGAACGTTCCGCCGCAGTGAGCAGGGTTTATCGGCATTCATTTCCGGGCAGTTGACGCCCTGTTCCCCGTCGCCCGTGCGTCCCATACGCCATCACCGGGGCGCGACGCACCATCGCCGGCGAGCCCGCACCTTGGCGCGCGCGGCGAGATAGTCCTGCACGTCGGCCTCCAGGTACACCGGCAGACTGAGCCGAGCGCTTGGCTTGAAGAACTTCCCTCGCGTGCCCTTGGAAAAATCGATCTCGCCAGGCATGTCGTCGTTCATGTCATCGCTCGAATCGGCTTGCGTTCCCATCGTCATCACCTTGCTTCCTTAGTCGTTGATTGACTGCCGCTCATCGCGGCTCCTCCTCGTACTGCCGGCGCTCGTTGCGCGTGGCCTCGCGCGCCGAGATGATCCGCACCCTGGCACTCGCTGGCCCCGTGGCGGTGTACGTGTGCGATACCGCCTGGAGCCTCGGGGCCAGGTCTCCCATTTCCCCTCGCTTCTATCGCAGTAATCAAGCGGATGTTGACGTAGTGTGATCTCGACATTGCCGTCAGCCCGTTCGCCCGATTCCACTGACCTTGCTCCGGCCCTTGGCCTGCGGCTTCGCGGCGCTGGGGTGCGTGCGCCCGTCACGACGTTCGCGCCGCGCGGCCTGAATCTCCTGGGATTGCTGGCTTTGCTCGGCATAGTTGCTCCTTTGTGGTCATGCTATGCCTCGCACACAAAATTCCGGACAGGCTCTGACCGACTGGTCCAACACGCGATTGGCATTCGTCACGCAGTCGAACTCGTCGATGTAGTCGTCTCGGAGGCGACTCCTCCCTGGACGCTGAGCGCGCCACCCCAAGCCTTCGTGCTGAGCCGGATTCGCGTCGAGCTCGATGCCTCGAGTGTTATCATGACAGCAGAAGCGAGATAACACTCGAACCCGCCGATGATCCGAACTCAAATCTCCGTCGACGAGCCTCTCTACCTGCGCGCGAAGCAAGTCGCGCGGCGGCAAGGTATTTCCTTGGCCGAGCTGTGCCGGCGCAGCCTCGAGCAGGTCGTGGCGCGCGAGCCGAGCGACAAGCCTTGGATGGCCTACGCCGGCATCCACGAAGGTGCGGCCGACGACAGTGAGTCGGTCGACGAGATCGTGTACGGGCGCGAGACGCCTTGAGGGCAACGCTGAACAAGCCCCTCGCGGGTCGCGCATGCTCGCTTCCGGCGGTCTGCGGCGTTGCAAGCCTTGCAGGCCGCGCAGGGCCAGAGGCCCTGCCCCTGGCCAGGCACCCGCAGTCCGCAGGGACTGCGGGTGTCCGGGCTCGGCCTCGTCATAGTCCCGGCCATGGCTGCGGTTTGCGCCTTGCAGCCCATCCCGAATCGAGGCGCGCGTCCCCGCAGGGGCTTGTTCCGCGTTGCCTGAGCCTGCGTGCCGTCCCCAACGCACATCCCGCGCTGCGCCCCATCGAGCGTTCCCGATGAGCGACGCGGTGTTTCTGGACAGCGGCATCTTCATCGCGCTGATGAGCAAGCGAGACCGCTGGCACCCGCACGCGGCCGCACTGTTCGGCGGGCCTAAGGTGCGATGGTGGACCTCGATGCTCGTGGTTGCCGAAACCTACTCCTGGTTTCTGCATCGCATGGGCGAGGAGCCGGCGCGGACGTACCGATCGCTGCTCGCGAACATGAGCGGGCTCACGATCCTGGACGCCACCGCCGCGCATCACGCCCAGGTGGAAAGCATGCTGGACCGCTTCCGTGGCGCGAAGCTGTCCTACGTGGACGCGTCCAGCCTGTACTTCATCGACCGCAAGAAAATCAAACACGTCTGGTCCACCGATCATCACCTGGGCCTGACCGGCGCGGAGATCTTACCGAGATCGTAGCCGTGGCGATGGCCTCTGCTGCTAGGGTATTTACCTCCACGACCGCAGCTTCCTCGGGTTGAGCAACGCCAGAGGATCGAAACGCTGTTTCATCGCGGTCGCCGCGTCGGCCGTCATCGCTTGCGCCGCCGACAGCGCGGCGCGGTCCATGTCGCGCAGCTTGCCGCCGTCTTCCAGGATGCACGTATGCGGGTTGTTGCTCGTCGCGCCGTGGTCGCGGTAGGTCTGCATGATCTGCTCGAGACTCTTGTCGATCTTCAGCGCGTGATGCTTGCGCAACTGAGCCACGCGGCCACCGAGGCCGAGCGTCAACCCCGCCCGACAAACGGCATGTTGGTGGCCATCACGGTCATGAACAGCACATTGGCCTGCAGCGGCAAGCTCGCCATGTGCACCACGGAGTCGGCCACATGGGCCACGTCCATGCGTGGCTCGACCATCATTGCGCCATTGGCTTGCGGCACGCCCTTGGTCATGCGCAGCGTCATCTCGGTGACGGCGTTGCCGATGTCGATCTGGCCGACCGCGATGTCGTAGGCGCGGCCGTCGAGCGACGCTGCCTTGGTCAGGCCCGTGATCGCGTGTTTCGTCGCGGTATAGGGCGAACTGAACGGGCGCGGTGCGTGCGCTGAAATCGAGCCGTTGTTGATGATTCGCCCGCCGCGCGGCGTCTGGCTCTTCATCATCTTGAAGGCCTCTTGCGTGCAGAGGAACGCGCCGGTGAGGTTGACGTCGACGACCGCTTTCCATTGTTCGAAAGTCAAGTCTTCGAGCGGAATTGCCGGTGCGCCGGTGCCTGCGTTGTTGAACAGCAGATCCAGGCGGCCGTAGGCGTTCTTCGTGGCTGCGAACAAGGCCTTCACCGAGTCGGGGTTGCCGGCGTCGGTGGGAACGGCCAGCGCATTGCTGCCCAGTGCGCCCGCCTGCGTGACGGTGTCTTGCAAGGCGTCGGCGCGGCGCCCGGCGAGGACGACGTGGTACTGCGCGCGCAACAAGGCCAGCGCCGTCGCGCGGCCGATGCCGCTGCCCGCGCCGGTGACGATTGCGACTTTCGCGACTTTCATAGGGTCTCCTGGATGGTGGTGGGGTCTTCGTCCTGCATGAAACAGTCAGCGAATGTGAAATACAACGACACATAGAACACGGTGGAGAACAGCAGCGAGGCCGGCATCGCGAAAAGCCCGAGCAGGCGCAACTGGCCGATTGCCAAAAACAGCAGGTTGGCCATCAAGGCAATTCCCATGATGACGCCGGTCCACGTCAAGGCATAGACGGTGAAGGCGCCTTTGTTGCGCCAACAAGCGATCAAGCTGAAAAACAGCGCTTTCGATGCGCCCTGGCCACCCCAGTGCACCAGGGCCGGCGCATGCCAGAAAGGCAGGGCGAGCAAGCCCGCCAGCGCGAAGCGAAGCACCAGGCCGAATTGCAACTGCGAGTCGCGTATGCGTTCGGCGATTTGTTCGGGTGGCGTCTTCGTTTCGCCCAACAGACGCAGCAGTGCGTCGAGCCTGCCGCCGTCGGCAAAGTCGCTGAGCGCCATGATGACCAGGGTGCTCGCGGCATAAGCCAGGCCGAGCTGGCCCAGCGCCAACAGGCGCGCCTTGCCGGAGTGCAACGGCTCGGTGAAAGCCGTCGGCAGAGGCGAGCGGCCTTTGGACGCTGCCCGGCTCGCGACCATAAAGCCCAGCGTCGCCAGCGGCAAGGCGGCGAGCAGCAAGAAGGTACCGATGAATGGCAGCAGGGCTAGCATGAACAAGGCGAACATGAAGGAGGCGAATACCGCCGAAAACGCCAGCGGCTGCTTGAAAAACACCGCGAATCCCTGGCGCACCCAAATGGCACCGCGGGGCGGAGAGACGAGCTGAAGTTTCATGGCGTGCCGATTTTCAATTGCACTGTCAGTTGCGCAGGTAATGCCACGGCGAGGCGATCCGCGCCCGCAATACGCGTTCGAAAGGGGCGGGGTCGTGCGCTTGCAGGAGATGGGCGCTGCGCGGCAGGTGCAGATCCCACAGGCGCGATAGCCAGAAACGCAAGGCCGCCGCCCGCATCATTGCCGCGAGCAGGCGCAGCTCGTCGCCGCTGAGCGGCCGAACTGCATCGTACGCGCCGACGAAACTTTGGGCGCGAGGCTCGATCAGGCGCCCCGATTCCGTGTCGCTGCACCAGTCGTTCAGGCACACGGCGATGTCGAAAACGAGGGCGTCGACCCCGGCGAAATAGAAATCGAAGAAACCCGTCAGCCTGTCCCCCTCGAACATCACGTTGTCGCGGAACAGGTCGCCGTGAATGGGGCCGCGCGGCAGTGCCGCATAGGCCGGCGATCCGGCAAGCTGGGTCTGAAACGCCAGCTCGCCGTCCATGATCTCGCGCTGGTCCGGCGTGAGATGCGCACGCACCCGCTGCGCGGTCTCCTGCCACCAGGCCAGGCCTCGAAGATTGGGCTGGTGCATCGCGAAATCGCGCCCGGCCAGGTGCATGCGCGCCAGCATTGCAGCGACGCTGGTGCAGTGCGCGGTCTGCGGCGCGAGCTCGTGCCGGCCGGGCAAACGGCTGACCACGGCGGCGGGCTTGCCCAGCAGGGTGTGCAAGATCGAGCCCTGGGCGTCGGCGTGCGGCTCGGGGACCGGAATGCCGCAATGGGCCATGTGTTTCATCAACTGAAGGTAGAACGGCAACTGCTCGAAGCTCAGCCGCTCGAACACGGTCAACACGTAGTGGCCCGTGTCGGTGTCGGCGAAGTAGTTGGTGTTCTCAATGCCTGCGCTACAGGGCTCGAGCGAGCGCAAGCGGCCGAGATCGAGGCGTGCCAACAGCGCCGCAGCGTCGCCCAACGGGACTTCGGTGTAGACCGCCACGACGAAGCTGCTTAGAAACTGAGCACGTGCCAGACACGCTGGCCCACGGCGCCTCGCGACGCATTCGGGCCCGCGGCCTGGCTGTTCGATCCGTCACCCATGATCACTTCGTAGGCGACGCTCGTGCCGCGTTTGGGTGTCACGACGATGCGCTGTGTGTGGCCGCGGACGCGCAGTTCTTCGATGCGGGCCCCGTCGTCTTCGAGCACGATGAATTCGACCTTGGGTTCTTGCCTGGGCAGGTCAGGCGCGCGTGGCGCCGCGCGGCCCTGTGCCAGGCAAGGCAATGCCATGACAGCAACGCCGCACGCGAGGATCCCCAGGGGCCAGCTCATGGCGCGATTCTATGGGTTGGCCCGGCGCGACGAGCGGCTCCCTGGTCGACAATCGTGCGATGAGCGAGAAGACGATATTGCTGGTCGATGGTTCGAGCTATCTCTACCGGGCCTACCACGCCATGCCCGACCTGCGCAGCCCGGACGGATTTCCCACCGGTGCGATTCACGGCGTGATCGCGATGCTCAAGCTGCTGCGCAAGCAATTCGATGCGGAACACGCAGCCTGCGTTTTCGACGCCAAAGGCCCGACGTTTCGCGACGACTGGTACCCGCAGTACAAGGCGAACCGCGCGCCCATGCCCGAGCCGCTGGTCGAGCAGATCGCGCCGATCCACGAGGCGGTGGCCCTGCTGGGCTGGCCGGTGTTGACGGTACCGGGCATCGAGGCCGACGACGCCATCGGCACCTTGGCAGCCATCGCAGCGCTCGGCGGCCATCGGGTGATCGTCTCCACCGGCGACAAAGACCTGGCGCAACTCGTCAATGAGCGTGTGACCTTGATCAATACGATGAGCAACGAGACGCTCGACGTTGCCGGCGTGACTGCGAAATTCGGTGTGCCGCCGCAGCGCATCGTCGACTACCTGACGCTGACGGGCGACAGCGTCGACAACATTCCCGGCGTCGAAAAGGTCGGCCCCAAGACGGCCGCCAGGTGGATCGCCGACCACGGCTCTTTGGACGGCGTGATCGCCGCAGCAGGGTCGATCAATGGCGTGGTGGGCGAGAATCTGCGCAAGGCCCTGGACTGGCTGCCGCAAGGCAGACGCCTCGTCACGGTGCGCACCGATTGCGATTTGAGCGGGCACCTGCCGGGCTTCCCGGCGCTCGATGCGCTGCGGCTGCGAGACGTGCATCGCGAGGCCTTGCTGGCGTTTTATGAACGCTTCGGATTCAAGACCTGGCGCCGTGAACTGCAAGAGTCCAATGGCGCGAACGCGGCGCCGCCAAAGTCGTCGACAGCGCACGCGGCGGTGTCCTCGCCTGTCCAGCGCGAGCCAGCCGCACCGCCCTCGCACAGCGCGGTCGACAAGCACTACGAGACTATCCTGAGCCGCGCCGCGTTCGAAGCCTGGCTCGAGAAGATCGCCGCGGCAGAGCTGACTGCGATCGACACCGAGACCGATTCGCTGGACGCGATCCGGGCCAATGTCGTCGGCATTTCCCTCGCCGTTCAGCCCTACAGGGCTGCATACATTCCACTGCGCCACAGTTATGCCGGTGCCCCCGAGCAGTTGCCGCTGGAAGAAGTCCTGGCGCGACTCAAGCCCTGGCTGGAAGACGAAGGCGCCGCCAAGCTCGGCCAGAACATCAAGTACGACACGCACGTGTTCGCCAACGCCGGCATCACGGTGCGCGGCTATGTACACGACACTTTGCTCGAGAGTTATGTCCTGGAGGCGCACAAGCCGCACAGTCTCGAGAGCCTCGCCTCGCGTCACCTGGGTCGCCAGGGCCTGAGCTATGAAGACGTGTGCGGCAGGGGCGTGCATCAGATTGCCTTTGCCCAGGTCGAGGTGGCCAAGGCTGGCGTTTACTCGGGCGAAGACAGTGAAATGACCCTGCAGGTGCACCAGGCGCTGTGGCCGCAGCTCCAAGCGCACGCCGGCATGCTCGAGGTGTACCGCCGCATCGAAATGCCCGCCGCCTTGGTGCTGGGCCGAATCGAGCGTCATGGCGTGCTGATCGACTCGCAACTGCTGGGGCGCCTGAGCCAGGAGCTTGCCGCACGGATGGTCGCGCTCGAAGCGCAGGCCCATGAATTGGCCGGCCAACCGTTCAACCTGGGCAGCCCCAAGCAGATCGGCGAGATTCTGTTCGGCAAACTCGGCCTGCCGACGAAGAGAAAAACCGCGAGCGGCGCGCCGTCGACCGATGAAGACGTTCTCACCGAACTCGCCGCCGACTACCCGCTGCCGGCCAAATTGCTGGAACACCGCAGTTTGTCCAAACTCAAGGGCACCTACACCGACAAGTTGCCGCAGATGGTGAACCCGGCCACCGGGCGCGTCCACACCAACTATGCACAGGCGGTCGCAGTGACCGGGCGTCTGGCAAGCAATGACCCGAATCTGCAAAACATTCCGATTCGCACCGCCGAGGGCCGGCGCGTGCGCGAAGCTTTCATCGCGCCCCCCGGGCATGTGATCCTGAGTGCCGATTACTCCCAGATCGAGTTGCGCATCATGGCGCACATCAGCGCCGACCCGGGCCTGCTGAAGGCTTTCGCGCAGGGTCTGGACGTGCACCGTGCCACCGCCAGTGAAGTGTTCGGCGTCGCGCCGGGCGACGTGAGCAGTGAGCAGCGCCGCTACGCGAAAACGATCAACTTCGGCCTGATCTATGGCATGGGCGCATTCGGCCTGGCGACGAGTCTGGGCATCGAACGCAGCGCCGCGACGGCGTATATCCAACGCTATTTCGAGCGCTTTGCCGGTGTCAAACGCTATATGGACGAAACCAAGTTACGCGCTGCGGAACTGGGCTATGTGGAAACCTTGTTCGGCCGTCGCATCTACCTTCCCGAAATCAAGGGAGGCAATGGCCCAAGGCGCAGCGGTGCAGAACGCCAGGCGATCAATGCGCCGATGCAAGGTACGGCCGCCGATTTGATCAAACTGGCGATGATCGCCGTGCAGATGCGGCTTGACAGCGAACAGCGCCAGACCAGGATGATCATGCAGGTCCACGACGAGCTCGTCTTCGAAGTACCCCATGCCGAGCTCGAGTGGGCGCGCGCCGAGCTGCCCAAGGTGATGGCCTCGGTGGCCGAGCTGGCCGTGCCCCTGCTCGCCGATGTGGGTGTCGGTGCGAACTGGGACGAGGCGCACTGATTGCATGCGCCCGTGGCGCGTTCTTGAGGAAACCCACGGTCGCCCGAAGTTTCCTCAACCCCCTCGGGGGGCGGCCGCCGCAAGGCGGTGGCCTGGGGGCGCTCTCAGCCGAAGCATTCTTTCAAGTCGAGCGTGGCTTTGCGCCCGACGGCGTGGGCGTGCTGCTCGATCCAGTCCTGCGCGCAGGCGCGCCCCTGGCCGCGCAAGCGATCGAGGAATGGCCCATGGGCGAGCGCCTTGGTGTCGGTGCGTTGAAGGCTCGTCTGTGCACTGGTGTCGAGCATGTGGAAACGCATGGCCCGCAAGCGGCGCTCGAGCCGGCCCAGGGCCAACCAGTGGGCCGACACGAATTGCTTGGCGTCTGCGAACATTCTCATCTCGCGCATGAAGTTGGCGCTGAAGGCGATTTCAAGCGTACGCTCGGCGATCTGCTCGACGCTGTGTGGCGTGGCGTCGTACTTCAGCGGGCTCAGCAGCACGAGCAAGACATCACGCGAGCGGCACTCGTAGAACAGCGGGTACACCGCAGGATTGGCCGAATAAGCGCCGTCCCAATACGGCTCGCCGTCGATCTGCACGGCGCGGTGTATTTTGGGCAGGCAGGCCGAGGCGAGCAGTACGTCGGAGCTGAGCTCGGTCTCGCGGAACAAGCGAACCTTGCCGCTGTTCGCCTGGGTCGCGGCGATGAACAGCTTGAAGGGGCAATTCGCGCGCAGCGCCTCGAAGTCCACGTGCTGGTTCAGCAGGTCGCGCAGCCGGTTCAAGTCCAAGGGGTTGAGTTGCGCCGGTGCGAATCGCCCGGCCCATCGCATCAGGAACTTGCCGGCCTTGGAGATTCCCATTTCTTCGCCATCTCCCTGAACGAGCATCGCCAGGCCAGGGTTGTCCCCCAATGCAGACCAAAAGCTGCTGAGCGACTCGCGCGCTCCATCGCGCCCGCCCTTGCGCCATCCCTCAGCGAGCAGCACGGCATTCATGGCCCCGGCACTCGCACCGCTGATACCTTCGAATTCAAGGTCTTGCCGAGCGAGCAGGGCATCGAGCACGCCCCAAGTGAAGGCGCCGTGCGCGCCCCCGCCCTGCAAGGCCAGGTTCAAGCGTGGCGCCGGTCGCGCCCAGGTTCGCCGCAGGCGGGTGAACCAAGTCAGAGCGGGTACTTTCAAGCGTGCTCCTCGAAGAGTTGCACAGTGTGCCAGCGCAATGGCACGCAGGGCCCGAGACTCGTGGGCGGCGTGCGTTTGGTCATCAATCCGTCACTTTTCTGACCTGATGCGGTCACGATCCGGTGACATCACCGCGGGCAATGCTCATGCCAAGGCAGGCAAGGCTGGGTGTTTGGACACATCCGTTACGCAATGCTGCATGAGATCGACATCGCCAGGCTCCAGCGGCTCGAAGCCTGGGGTGTCCGAGTGTGTATGGCGTCGTCGGGCTGAAAGCGCATGCCTGGTCGGCCCTGGTTCTGCCTCCAGGAAATTCCTAGGCATGCAGCTCGAGCCGGAAACCGTTCGTGCGCTTCCAGAACTGCAGCTCTTCGTTGAACAGGTAGAGCGCGCGCGGTTGCGCCGTCGCCCAGCCTGGAGGAAAACGCAATGCGACGCGCGCGTCGCGCGTGTCGGCCTCGGATTCGAGACGAATCGCGGTGGCGTCGACATCGCCACGCGCGTGGCACTTGATGATCGCCAGGCGCAAACACAGCACCTGCCAGGCGAACGGTGCTTCCGTCAACTGGGATTCGATCTTGCGCAGCCCGCCGCGCTGCCCGAGCACGAGTGCCGACAAATGCCGCAGTTGGCTTTGCGAGAAACCCGCCGCGTCGACATGCGCGAGCAGGTAGGCGCTGTGCCGGTGGTGGTCGTGGTGCGAGACCATCATGCCGATCTCGTGCAAGGCGCATGCCCAGAGCAGTTCGCGCTGGGCTTCGCTGTCCGCGGCCGGCTGTACGCTGCGGTACAAGCGTTCGCCAATCCGACTGACACGCTGCGCCTGGTGCGTGTCGACCATGAAGCGGCGCTGCAGGTCCCGCACCGAGGCGTCGCGAACGTCGTGCCCGACCTGGTGCAGCGCCGCGGCGTGGCGGCGCTCGTCAAGGTCGAAGATCAGGCCCTGGCGCAGCGCACCTTGCGCGGGCTTCAATTCTGCAATGCCGAATTGCGCTGCGAGCGTGTAGAGAATCGCCACGCCGCCGGCGATCACGAAGCGGCGCTCGTTTTTCAGCCCCGGCAGGGCCAGGCGCTCGACGTGTCCAGCCTCGATGCAGCGCAGGATGAGCCAGCGCAGGCCTTCGGCTGTGATACGACCGTCTGTGATGCCGCTGGCGGCGAGCAGCTGGGACACCGCGCTGACCGTGCCCGACGAACCCAAGGCTTCCTGCCAGCGGCCCGGGGCAAACGATTCGAGGCCCTCTTCGAATTCGGCGCCAGCCGCCACTTGCGCGGCGCGAAACGCAGCCGCGGTGAGTTGGCCATCAGCAAAGTAATCCAACGACAGGCTGACACAGCCCACGCCAAACGATTCGGCTTGCCGCGGGATGCGCCCCTGGCCGAGAATCATCTCAGTGGAACGTCCACCGATGTCGATCACCAGGCGCTGGGCGTTCGAGGCTTGCAACCTTGCAACTCCTGTGTAACTCAGACGCGCTTCTTCACGGCCGGAAATCACTTCGATGGAATGGCCCAGCGCGGCTTGCGCTTGCAACAAGAAGGCGTCGCGGTTTTTCGCTTCGCGCAAGGTCTGTGTCGCTACGGCACGAATCTGTTGCGGCAGAAAACCGTTCAGGCGGCTCGCGAATCGGGCCAGGCAATCCAGGCCGCGCTGGGCCGCCGCCGGCGTCAGCATGCCGTTGGCGTCCAGGCCGGCGCCGAGCCTAACCGTTTCCTTCAGGTAATCGACTCGCCGATAGCGACCCTGGATCAATTGGCCAATCTCGAGCCGAAAGCTGTTCGAACCCAGGTCGATGCCCACCAATTGGCCGGGCCAGCGCGAATCACGGTCAAGCACGGCTTTCTGCAAATCGGGCATCGCGCGATTGTCGCGGCAAATGTTCGGCGTTCTCGCGGGAAACGCGAGGCTCGCGTCCCTAGAATGCCGTGCGACACAACTCCGGAACCCAGCGATGCTGCATCCCGATTTCGACAGTCTGACCCCGACGCGCGCATTCAGCCGACGCGACTTCGTCCGAACCAGCGTGGGAAGCGGATTCGCCGCCGCCGTGCTGCCGGTCACAGCGCAGGCGATCCGAACCGACAGCGCCGGCTTGACCGCGGGCGAGGTGACGATCCCTGTGGGCGACTTCAAGATGCCGGCCTACCGCGCAATGCCGGTAGGAAAATCCAGGCTTCCAGTCGTGCTCGTGATCTCCGAGATCTTCGGCGTGCACGAACACATCGCCGACGTGGCGCGGCGCTTCGCCAAGCGCGGCTATTTGGCAATTGCACCCGAACTTTTCGTGCGCCAGGGCGATGCCCAGGGCTACGGCGAAATCGCCAAGCTGATTGCCGAGGTTATCTCCAAGGTTCCCGACGCCCAGGTCATGGGCGATCTCGACGCGACGGTGGCCTGGGCCAAGGCCAATGGTGGCGACGAGCCCAAGCTTGCCGTAACGGGCTTTTGTTGGGGTGGGCGCGTCACCTGGCTTTACAGCGCGCACAACCCGGCCGTGAAGGCGGGAGTCGCCTGGTACGGCCGCTTGGTGGGGGCTACAAGCGCCTTGACGCCCAAACACCCAGTAGACATGGCGATGAACCTGAACGGCCCTGTGCTGGGCTTGTACGGCGGCCAGGACGGCGGCATTCCACTGGACACTGTCGACAAGATGAAAACGGCCCTGGCCAGTGGCAGCGTCGCCGCCAAGCGCAGCGAATTCGTCGTCTACGCCGACGCGCCGCATGCGTTTCACGCCGACTACCGGCCGAGCTTTCGCAAAGACGCTGCGCAAGACGGTTGGAAGCGTTGCATCGCGTGGTTCGAGGCGAACGGCGTCGCCTGATGGCCGGTAGCGCCGCGGCGCCCTCACGCGCGGCCGTTTCTTTAAGGCTTGGAGCATGACCCTGCTCTTCATCGTGATCGCGACGTTCGCCGGTGGCGTACTGTCCGTTTTGATCTCTGCGGCGCTCACCGTCAGCGTGCTGGGCCGTCTCGTGCGCCACATGGTCAGTCTTTCGACGGGCGTGCTTCTCGGCACGGCGCTGCTCAACTTGCTGCCCGAAGCCTTTGAAAGCCACACCGACCCGCGCAAGCTGTTCATCACCCTGCTTGTGGGCCTGTTGTTCTTCTTTCTGCTCGAAAAGGCCGAGTTGTACCGCCACGGCCATCATCATGAGGGCGATCATCATCACCATGAGCTCGGCTTCGATGAAGCACAGGCAGGACGCGGCGGTTGGAGCGTATTGCTGGGCGACAGCATCCACAATTTCGCCGACGGTCTGATCATCGCGGCGGCATTTCTCGCCGACACGAGCTTGGGCGTGATCACTGCCTTGGCCGTCGTCGCACATGAGATTCCGCAGGAGATTGGCGACTACATCGTCTTGCTCAACGCTGGCCTGTCACGCATACGGGCCCTGGTCTATAACGCCATTTCCGGCTTGGCGGCAGTTCTGGGCGGCGTCGCGGGCTACTTCTTGGTTGGCCCTTGGACCGAGCTGTTTCCCTATCTACTGGTCGTGGCAGCCAGCAGCTTCATCTATGTCGCCGTGGCCGACCTCATTCCGCAGCTTCAACACCGGCTTGGGGCGCGCGCGACTCTGGCGCAATTGGCTTGGATGGCAGGCGGCTTGGGGCTGGTTGCGCTGGCGGCAAGCCAGTCGCACGGCCCTTGACGGCGACGCGCAGGCGCGCAGCGGCGCGCTTCTTCGGTCGATCAGCGCACGACGAGGACGGGAATCGTCGAATGCGTGAGCACCTTCTGCGTCTCACTGCCGAGCAACAGTGCCACCATGCCACGCCTGCCGTGCGAGGCCATCACCAGCAGGTCGCAATCCATGCGGCTGGCATGGTCGATGATGGCTTCCCAGGGATGCAGCGCCTCCACCGTGTGCCCTTGACAACTTAATCCGGCGGCCGCGCAGGCATCGCTGACTGTCTTGACATGCGCCGCAGCGATGCGCTCCTGGGCGTCGAAGAATTCCTGGGGCGGCGTCGGCTGCATCTCTGTAATGGCGCTGTACGGAAACGGTTCCTTGACGCTGATCGTGTAGACCGCAGCGCCAACCGTCTTGGCCAGCGTGATCGCCGTGCTCACTGCCTTTTCGGTGATATCGGAACCGTCCGTGGGGACCAGGATGCGTTTGAACATGCTCGGCTCCTTGGTTGAGGCTGGTGCAGCATGAGCTGCACAACAGTATGGGTCGTTACGCTAGGCGCCAGTTTGATCGGCGTCAAGTCCCAACTTGCCTGAGTCTTCGCTTCGCCTTCAACCGCGGGCCACCGGCCGGGCGGGATCAGATGACCATTCGCTCCATGAGCCAGGGTAAAGCGTCGAGCCCGTCAGGCCGGCATGCTCCATCGCGAGCAGGTTGTGGCATGCGGTCACGCCCGAGCCGCATTGGTGCACCACTTGCTCGGCGCCCCGATCGCCCAGGAATGGCAGGAACTCCCGGCGCAACTGCTCGGGCGGCTTGAAGTGACCTTCCTGGGTGAGGTTGTCCCTGAAGAATCGATTCAGAGCTCCGGGGATATGCCCGGCCTGTGCATCCAAGGGCTCGACGTCGCCGCGAAACCGCTCCGGCGCGCGGGCATCGATCAGGGCCACCCGGCCCAATCCGGCAGCCAAGCCGGGTGCGTCCCGCGTGCCGACCAGGGCAGGGCGTTGCGGGTAGGGCGGTGTCGCCGCAGTTTGAGGCCCTTCGGCGCTGAGTGTGCCCCCGGCATCGAGCCAGGCCTTGATGCCGCCGTCGAGTACGGCAACCTTGTCATGTCCCATCCAGCGCAGCATCCACCACGCGCGCGCCGCGTACATGCCGCCCTGGGCATCGAGCGTGACCACCAAGCTCAGCGGCGTAATGCCGGCGCGCCCCAGAGTCGCCGCGAAGTCGGCTCGATCGGGCAGCGGGTGGCGGCCATTGCGCCCGGTTTTGGAGCCCGACAGGTCGGTGTCGAGGTGCAGGTAGACCGACCCCGGCAGATGGCCGGCGCGCCAGTCTTTTTGGCCGGCGTCGACCTTGGCCAGGTCGAAACGGGTGTCAAGCAACACGACGGGCTCGCAACTGCGCTGCAACGCCAAGAGTTGCTCGGCGGAAATCAGCGGCTGGGCAAACATGCTCACGCCGGGACACCGGCCATGGCGCGCCGGTACCACTCGTGAAACTGTTGCATGCCGTCTTCCATAGGACTCTGGTACGGCCCGACCTCATCGTCGCCGCGCGCCAGCAGCGCGGCCCGGCCAGCATCCATGCGCAGCGCGATCTGGTCGTCCTCGAAGCAGGTTTCCATGTAGGCGGCCTGCTGCGCTTCGACGAATTCGCGCTCGAACGCGCTGATCTCCTCCGGGTAGAAAAATTCGATGACGTTGAGCGTCTTGCGCGGCCCGCTAGGGTACAGGCTCGAGACGACCAGCACATGGGGGTACCACTCGAGCATCACGCTGGGGTAGTAAGTCAGCCACACAGCGCCTTGCTTGGGCGCGCGACCGTCGCTCTGGTCGAGCACGACTTCGTGCCATTTCTTGTAGACGTCCGAGCCGGGTCGGCCCAAGGCCTTGCCCCCCGGTGTGGCGATGCCCACGGTTTGCACCGAATACTCGTGGCCCATTTCCCAGCGCAGGTCATCGCAGGTCACGAAGTTGCCCAAGCCCGGGTGGAACGGACCGACGTGGTAATCCTCGAGATAGACCTCGATGAAGGTCTTCCAGTTGTAGTCGCATTCGTGCGAATGAACCCGGTCGAGCACATAGCCCTGGAAGTCGAAGTCGGCCTTGGGCCCCAGGCTGGAGAGTTCGCGCGACACATTGCGTACGCCCGCCTCGAAAAGCAGCCCGTTCCAGCGCTGTAGGGGATAGTTCTTCAGGTTCAGGCACGGATCGTCGGGAAAGTGCGGCGCTGCGATCAGACGCCCATGCGTGGCATAGGTCCAGCGGTGCAAGGGGCAGACGATATGCCCCCCGGTGTTGCCCCGCCCGCGCAGCATCACGGCCTGCCGATGCCGGCACACGTTGGAGATGAGTTCTACGCCACCCGGGGTGCGCACCAGTACGCGGCCCTCGTCCTCCTGGCGCAAAGCATGGAAATCTCCGAGCACAGGAACGCCCAATTCGTGGCCGACATAACGCGGCGCACGGTCCAGAATCAGCGCGCGTTCGCGCTCGAACAGCGCCTGGTCGAAGTAGCTCGAAACGCCGAGTTGCGAGCGGCTGCGGTCCAGTGCGTACGCGCCTATGCTCAGGTCGGACATGGTCTAGAGAGGCCTCGATAGAGAAAAGATTCAAAAAAGATCCGAACAGGATCCGAACAATCAGCCCAAACTGGCCTGGAAAAGGGGGATTCGCGCGATGGACTCCGCGCAGCCCGCAGATCTTAATGGCGCGCTACGGGCCCGCAGACGCTCGCAAACCCCAGCGAACTTTGCCCAAGATTGCGCTGTAAGGGCGAGATTCGCAAGGCGTGGTGCTGACTACAATCGGCATGGAGATGCTAAATGCAAAGGCGAATGGCCAAGACTACCGTATCGACTGCTCCGGCCAAAGAAGAAATGAGCTACGAGGATGCGCTGGCCGAGCTCGAACGCATGGTCGCGTCGATGGAAGAAGGCCAGTTGCCGCTCGATCGCCTGATTCAAACCTATCGGCGCGGTGCCGAGTTGCTGCAGATTTGCCGCTCGCGTCTAGAAGCGGTCGAAGCGCAAGTCAAGGTTTTCGAGGAGGGTCGGCTCAAACCCTGGGCGGCGTCATGAACCTGGGCGATTTCGAACTGTGGATGAAGGCGGAACTGCAGGCTGTCGAAAGCGCATTGCTGGCTTGGGTGCCGGAGAACGCGCCGGCAGGTCTGGGGCAGGCGATGCGCTACGGCGTCCTGGACGGCGGCAAGCGATTGCGCCCGCTGCTGGTGCTGGCCGCGAACCAGGCCGTTGGCGGGCTGCGCGAAGCGGCCCTGCGTGCGGCTGGCGCCGTCGAGCTGATTCACGCCTACTCGCTGATTCACGACGACATGCCCTGCATGGACAACGACATTCTGCGGCGCGGCAAACCCACGGTCCATGTGCAATTCGGCCAGGCCCAGGCCATGCTCGCGGGCGACGCCATGCAGGCCTTGGCGTTCGAGGTGCTGACGCCCGACGCTGGCGTTCCTGCCGCTGTGCAGGCGCGTTTATGCGGTTTATTGGCGCGCGCTGCCGGGCACGCAGGCATGGCCGGCGGCCAGGCGATCGATCTGGCCAGCATTGGCGTAGCGCTGGACGAGCCCCGGCTGCGCGACATGCATCAGCGCAAGACAGGCGCATTGCTGTGCTCGAGTGTGCTGATGGGAGCAGCTTGCGGAAGTCCGAGTGCTGCGGCGTGGGCAGCACTGGACAGCTACGGCAAGGCGCTGGGGCTGGCGTTCCAGGTCGTCGACGACATTCTCGACGTCACGCAGGCCTCGACCACCTTGGGTAAGACTGCGGGCAAGGACATCGACAACAACAAGCCCACGTATGTCACCGTGCTTGGCCTCGATGCAGCGCGGCGCCACGCCGACGATTTGCGCGATCAGGCCCAGGCCGCTTTGGCGCGCAGTGGCCTGGGCGACGCCGCCTGGCTCAGCGTCTTGGCCGACAAAGTCGTGGAACGGGACAGTTAGGATGCCGCCATGCTCATGAAACATTCCTTGCTGAACATGATCCAGGCTCCTGCGGACCTGAAACGCCTGAGCCGCGCCGAGCTGGTTCAATTGGCCGCCGAAGTGCGTCAGTTCATGCTGGACAGCGTTTCGCAGACCGGTGGCCACCTGGGTTCGAATCTGGGGACTGTGGAACTGACGGTCGCATTGCACTATGTCTTCAGCGCACCGCACGACCGTTTGGTGTGGGATGTGGGCCACCAGACCTATCCGCACAAGATCCTCACCGGCCGGCGCGAACGCATGGGCACACTGCGCCAGCTCGGTGGCATCTCGGGCTTTCCGTCGCGCACTGAGAGCGAATTCGACGCCTTCGGCACGGCCCATTCATCAACCTCGATTTCCGCCGCGCTGGGCATGGCGGTGGCGGCACGCATGAAGGGCGAAGATCGCAAGACGGTGGCGATCATCGGTGATGGCGCCATGTCGGCCGGCATGGCCTACGAGGCGCTCAACAACGCCGGCGTGTCCGACCTCGACATGCTGGTCGTGTTGAACGACAACGACATGTCGATCTCGCCTCCGGTGGGTGCGCTGAACCGCTACCTCGCGCGCCTGATGAGTGGCAAGTTCTACGCGGCGGCGCGCGACACGGCCAAGACGGTCTTGAAGAACGCACCGCCCTTGTTCGAGTTGGCACGGCGCTTTGAGGAGCACGCCAAGGGAATGATCGTACCGGGCACGATCTTCGAAGAGTTGGGCTTCAACTACGTCGGGCCAATCGACGGCCACGACCTCGATTCGCTGATTCCAACCCTGGAGAACTTGCGCGAACTCAAGGGGCAACAGTTCCTGCACGTCGTGACGCGCAAAGGCTACGGCTACAAGCTCGCCGAGGCCGACCCAGTGGGTTACCACGCGGCGTCGGGAAAGTTCGACCCCAGCATCGGGTTTCAAAAACCGGTGCAAGCTCCGAAGACGAGTTTCACGCAGGTTTTCGGCCAGTGGCTGTGCGACATGGCCGAAAAGGACGAGCGCCTGGTCGCGATCACTCCAGCCATGCGCGAAGGCTCGGGAATGGTCGAATTCGAGAAGCGTTTTCCGCGCCGCTACCACGACGTCGGGATCGCCGAACAGCATGCGGTGACGTTCGCCGCGGGCCTGGCGTGCGAAGGCATGAAGCCGGTGGTGGCGATCTATTCCACCTTCTTGCAGCGCGGCTACGACCAGTTGATTCACGACGTGGCGATTCAAAACTTGCCGGTCGTTTTTGCGCTGGATCGGGCCGGAATCGTGGGGGCCGACGGCCCCACCCATGCCGGCGCCTACGACATCGCCTACCTGCGCTGCATACCCAATATGAGCGTGCTGACGCCTGCCGACGAAAACGAATGCCGCCAGGCGCTGTACACGGCGTTTTTGCAGGACCACCCGGTGGCTGTGCGCTACCCGCGCGGCAGCGGTGCCGGCGTGGCGATCCAAGCCGAGATGACGGCATTGCCCTTTGGCAAAGGCGAAGTGCGCCGCCGTGGCAGTCGCATCGCTATCCTTGCCTTCGGGACCCTGCTGTATCAGGCACTGGCAGCGGGTGAAGCGCTCGCCGCCACCGTGGTCAATATGCGCTTTGCCAAGCCGCTCGACGATGCGCTGGTCTTGGAGCTTGCGCGCACGCACGAAGCCATTGTCACGGTCGAAGAAGGCTGCGTGTTGGCAGGGGCAGGCAGTGCCGTGCTCGAAGTGCTGGCCCGTGCCGGTGGTTCGATCCCGGTCCTGAATTTGGGTCTTCCGGATCAGTTCATCGAACACGGCGACCCGGCCAAGCTGCTCGCGCGCTGCGGGCTGGACGCGGCGGGGATCGAGCGCGCCATCGTCGAGCGTTTCGGATCCAAGCCGGCGCTGTTGCGCGCTGTGGCGAAGCATTGATCCATTGATCGCAAAACGCAACCACTCCCCGAGCTGCATTGGCCCTGCGCCGGCGTCGGGTGTGAATTGCTGGCACGATGGCCCGCACATCGCTGACGAATCGAACTGACCATGACCCTGCTGAAAGACGCGCAGCAAATCCCCGATACTCAGAGCGCTCGCGACGGGCGGCAACTGGCGATTCAGCGCGTCGGGGTGCGTGCCGTGCGTTACCCGATTGCCTTGCGCATCGGCGAGGGAGTTGCCACAAGCGTCGCGTTGTGGAGCCTGGACGTGGCCTTGCCCGCCAGGCGCAAGGGCACGCACATGTCCCGCTTCGTGGCGTGGCTCGATGCGCAGCGAGAACCGGTCGATTTCACGAGCTTGCGCAGCGAAATGGGCGCGTTGCTCGAGCGGCTCGATGCCACCGAAGGGCACATCGAAGCGCGCTTCCCGTTCTTCTTGCGCAAGCGCGCACCGGTATCGGGAGTGCAAAGTCTGCTCGAGTACCAGGGGCGTTGGGTGGCGCAGCAACGCGGCGGTGCAGCCTCGATTTGGGCCGGCGTCATGGTGCCCGTCAAGTCCTTGTGTCCTTGTTCCAAGGAGATTTCAAAGTATGGGGCGCACAACCAGCGATCGCATGTCGAGGTCTGCGCCGAATTGTTAGGCGACCTCAGCTGGGAAGAAATGGTTCGCTTCGCCGAGGACAGCGCCTCGAGTGAGATTTGGTCCTTGCTCAAACGCTCGGACGAAAAGTGGATCACCGAACGCGCCTATGAAAACCCAAAATTCGTCGAGGACATGGTTCGCGACGTGGCATTGCTGCTCGACGCCGAGCCGCGCGTGGGGCGTTACCGTGTCGACGTTGAGAATTTTGAATCGATTCACAGTCATTCGGCGATTGCCAGCATCGAACGCGGCGCCTTGCCCACGGGCATCTGATTCGCGCTGCGTCTGGGCTCCTAAGCCGGGGGCGTGGTATCGAACTCCAAGCCGAGCAATGCAGGGTCGCCTCGGCCGCGTCGCAACAGCACGGCGCCGCCTCCACTGAGATCAACCACGGTGGTGGGCAGCATGGAACAGGCGCCCGCGTCCAGGACGGCTTGAACGGCCCTTTCGAAACGGATTCGGATCAACCGGGGGTCATTCATCGGCTCGGACTGCCCGGGCGCGATCAGGGTGGTGGCAAGCAGGGGTTGGCCCAGGACCGCAAGCAGTTCCTGGGTGACTCTATGGTCCGGCACGCGCAAGCCGATGGTGCGCCGCGACGGGTGCGACAGGCGGCGCGGCACCTCTTTGGTCGCTTCGAGAATGAAGGTGAACGCCCCAGGTGTTCCATGTTTGAGCATGCGGTACTGCCGGTTGTCAACGCGCGCATAGGTCGCGAGCTCGCTGAGGTCGCGGCATAACAATGTCAATTGGTGTGAGTCGTCGACACCTCGAATGCGGCGCAGTTTCTGCGCGGCATTCTTGTCGTCGACGTGACAAACCAGCGCGTAGCTCGAATCTGTGGGAATCGCCGCGATGCCACCGCCGTGCAGAATCTGCGCGGCTTGCCGAATCAGGCGCGGTTGGGGATCTTCCGGATGCACCTGAAACAGCTGGGACATGATCCGATTGTCGTGGCGCCTGGAAACAGCCTGGCTTTGCACTGCCACACGTTCAGAGGTCTCCAGGGGGCGGATTCGCAAGCCGCCGGAGCGGGCGACGGTGTACGCTCACGCTTGTGCGCAGACATTGGAACAGTGCGATGAGACGATTTTTGCCTTTGCTGGCCGCAGCGGTATTCGCCGGATTGACGCAGGCCGCCGACGAATTTCTCGATCCCGAAGTTGCGTTCAGGCTTTCCGGCCGTGCGTTGGACGCGCAGCGCATCGAGATTCGCTTCGATATCGCACCCGGCTACTACCTGTATGGCGACAAGTTCAGTGTCCAGGCCAGCCCACCCGGGGTGAAGCTGGGGGCGCTTCAGGTGCCTAAGGGGACAGTCAAATATGACGAAACCTTCCAGAAGGACGTGGAGACCTTTCGTCGCAGCGTCGCGTTGACGCTGACCCTGGCTGAACCGGCCACGGCAGCGTTCACGCCGTTCGAGCTTCTGGTTGGCAACCAGGGTTGTGCCGATCAAGGCCTGTGCTATCCGCCGACGCAGCGCACCTTGCGCGTCGACGCGGGTCAAGGCGGCGCGCCGATGAGGGTTTCCTTGTTGAGTG
This sequence comes from Burkholderiaceae bacterium, assembly GCA_049297615.1. GTDB lineage: Bacteria > Pseudomonadota > Gammaproteobacteria > Burkholderiales > Burkholderiaceae_C > JAEMQF01. Next base: position 22,115 of record JBAQUQ010000410.1, on the reverse strand, counting down.
AGGTCCAGGCTGCGAGTGCGACGCCGACGCCCGTGGCCGGGGGCGGTGGCGCGGTTTCCGAGGGCATCGGGATGGCCGGAAGTGGCGCCGCAGAGCGCGGCGGTTTCGCTGCAGCCCTTGATTCGAAGAGCCTGTTGTGGGTCGCCGGTGCTTTCGTGCTGGCGGGTCTGCTGCTGTCACTGACGCCTTGCGTGCTGCCGATGCTGCCGATTCTTTCGTCGATCATCGTCGGGCAATCAGGCGCGCCGACACGCGGGCGCGGATTGCGCCTGGCGCTGACATACTCCATGGGCATGGCACTTGTCTACACCGCGTTCGGCATGGCCGCCGGGCTGATTGGTGAGGGCCTCGCGGCAGCGCTGCAAAACGCCTGGGTGCTCGGCGCGTTTGCACTGTTGCTGGTTGTCCTGTCGCTGTCGATGTTCGGTGCCTATGAACTTCAAATGCCCGCTGCCTTGCAGTCGCGCCTTGCTCAATGGTCGGGCCGCCTCCAAGGCGGCCGGTATGCCGGCGTCTTTGCGATGGGCGGGCTGTCGGCGGTGATCGTGTCGCCGTGCGTCGCCGCGCCGCTGGCCGGGGCGCTCGTCTACATCAGCCAGACGCGCGACCTCGTGCTCGGCGGCGTGGCCTTGTTCGCGATGGCGGTCGGCATGAGTGCCCCGCTGATCCTGCTCGGACTTTCCGCGGGATCCGTGCTGCCCCGTGCAGGCGCATGGATGGAGCGAATCAAGCACGCGTTCGGTTTCATGTTGATCGGGATTGCGCTTTGGATCGTGGCCCCGGTCTTACCCGTCTGGGCGGCAATGGTCGCTGCGGCTGCCCTCCTGCTGGCTTGTGCGGTCTTCCTGGGCGCTTTCGAGCGGCTCGAACAGGCAGTGACGCCGCGCCGCGCGATGACCAAGAGCGCCGGGATCCTTCTGGCCGTTTTGGCCGCGCTGCAGCTGGTTGGCGCGGCCTCCGGCGGGCGTGACGTGCTCCAGCCGCTGGCCCATTGGTCGGGGTCCCGCGCCCGACCGGCTTCAGCTGCGGCAGGGCTCGAGCCGGCATTGGCGTTCCAGGGGGTTGCAAACCTCGACGCGCTGGATACCGTGTTGAAGCGCTCGACCAGGCTTGTCATGCTCGACTTTTATGCCGACTGGTGCGTGTCTTGCAAGGAGATGGAAGGATTGACCTTCACCGACGATTCGGTCCGGCGTCGACTGGGCGAGATGACCCTGGTGCGCGTCGACGTCACGGCCAATTCAGCAGACGACAAAGCGCTCATGCGTCGCTATGGCCTGTTCGGCCCGCCCGCGTTGTTGTTCTTTCGGCCGGGCGGCGAAGAGTTGAGCGCCGCGCGTGTCATCGGCTACCAGGATGCGCGAACCTTCTTGAATCACTTGAGCCGCCTGGAAGACGCCCCAGGCGCAATAAGCCTGAGCCAGAGGTGAATCAGCTCTGGTAGTCGCTGACCGGGGGGCAGGTGCAGCTCAAATTGCGGTCGCCCCAGGCGTTGTCGACTCGGCTCACGGGCGACCAGTATTTCGATTGACGCAGCGCCGGCAGTGGATAGGCGGCCTGTTCGCGCGTATAGGCGTGCGCCCACGCGTGCGCAAGCAGCACTTGCGCCGTGTGCGGTGCGTTCTTCAGGGGGTTGTCCTCGCGTGGCCAATGGCCTGCCGCGACCTGGGCAGCCTCAGCGCGAATCGCAATCATGGCGTCGCAGAACCGGTCGAGCTCGTGCAGCGACTCGCTCTCGGTGGGCTCGACCATCAAGGTGCCCGCAACCGGAAAGCTCAAGGTAGGTGCGTGAAAACCGTAGTCGATGAGGCGTTTGGCGACGTCTTCGGCGCTGATGCCGCAGGCGTCTCGCAGCGGGCGCAAATCGAGAATGCATTCGTGAGCGACGCCCCCGCCCTTGATTCCTGCAATGTTCCCGCTGTAGTGCAGTTCATAGTGATCGGCCAAGCGTGCCGCGATGTAGTTGGCGGCAAGAATTGCCGCTTCGGTGGCGCTGCGCAGGCCGGGCGCGCCCATCATGCGCATATACATCCAGCTGATAGGCAATACCGCAGCGTTGCCCATCGGCGCGGCCGAAACAGCACCGACTTGCTTTGCGCTGTGAGTGCCGCCCGTACGGTGGCCAGGCAGATAAGGCACCAAGTCGTCGACAACGCAGACTGGGCCGACACCGGGCCCACCGCCACCGTGCGGAATGCAGAAAGTCTTGTGCAAGTTGAGGTGGCTCACGTCACCGCCGAACTCCCCCGGCGCGGCGATGCCCACCAGCGCATTCATGTTGGCGCCATCGACATAAACCCGCCCGCCGTGGCGGTGCACCAGGGCGCACAGCTCCTTGATTTGAGTGTCGAACACTCCATATGTCGACGGGAACGTGACCATCACCGCGGCCAGGGCGGGCCCATGTTCATCGCACTTCGCAGCGAGGTCGGCAAGGTCGATGTTGCCTGACTCATCGCAACGCACCACAACGACTTGCAGGCCCGCCATCTGCGCGCTCGCCGGGTTCGTGCCATGCGCCGATGCGGGGATCAGGCAGATGTTGCGGCCGATGTCGCCGCGCGCCTCATGCCAGGCTTTGATGACCAGTAACCCGGCAAACTCGCCTTGCGATCCGGCATTGGGCTGCAGGCTCACGCCACGATAGCCCGTGGCCTGGCACAACCACGTCTCCAACTGCACGCGCAATGTCTCATAGCCGCAGCGCTGATCGGCCGGCGCGAACGGGTGCACATCGGCAAATTCGGGCCAGGTGACAGGAATCATTTCGCTGGTCGCGTTCAGTTTCATCGTGCACGAGCCCAGCGCGATCATGCTTCGGTCCAGTGCCAAGTCTTTGTCGGCGAGACGGCGCAAGTAGCGCAGCATTTCGGTCTCGCTGCGATGCCGACGAAATACCGGGTGCTCGAGAAAAGAGCTGGTGCGCGCCAATGGCGCGGGGAAGAGTGGTTCGACACCCGCTTCGAAACCATGCCACGGCGGTTTCGAGCCCTGCCCAGTGCTACTCGGGGTCGATGCGTGCTCAGCACTCGCCGAGCCCAAGGCTTTGCACAGGGCGTCGACGTCGTCGCGCGTCGTCGTCTCGTCGAGCGAAATGCTCAGGCTCGTCCCGGAAACCCTGCGCAGGTTGTAGCCGGCCTGCAGGGCTGCTTGCAGCGCTGCGTCCGTGCGGTCGCCGGTATCGATGAGCACGGTGTCGAAGCCGCTCGGGTTCGGCAAGTCGAAACCTGACTCGCGCAGGCGATTGGCCAAGACTGCCGTGTAGCTCGCGATTCGCCACGCGATGCGGCGCAATCCCTCGGCACCGTGATAGACGGCGTACATGCTCGCGACGACAGCCGGCAGCACTTGCGCGGTGCAGATATTGCTCGTGGCCTTCTCGCGCCGAATGTGCTGCTCGCGCGTTTGCAGGGCGAGGCGAAACGCGGGTGCGCCCTGGGTGTCGACGCTGACACCGACCAATCGTCCCGGCAGCGAGCGCTTGAAGTCATCCTTGGTCGCCAGGTAAGCGGCATGTGGCCCGCCATTGCCCATGGGCATGCCAAAACGCTGCGTATTGCCCACGGCGATGTCGGCGCCCAGCTCCGCGGGGGGTGTCAAGAGCGTCAAGGCCAGCAGGTCGGCGGCGACGATAGCTAATGCGCCTTGTCGCTGCAGGCTTTCTGTCAACGGGCGCAGATCGCGCACCATGCCAGTCACCCCGGGATACTGGAACAGCGCGGCAAAGGCACCGCAGAGAGGGGCGTCGCCGGCTGGCCCAACCCGCACCGTCAGCCCCAGGGGCCTCGCTCGTGTCTGAACGACTTCGATCGTCTGTGGCAAAACGTCGTCGGCGACGAAGAATACCCTGGAGTTCGATTTCCCCACGCGCAGGGCGAGTGTCATCGCTTCGGCGGCAGCCGTCGCTTCGTCCAACATCGACGCGCCGGCGATCGCCAGACCCGTGAGATCGCAAACCATGGTCTGAAAGTTGACCAAGGCTTCGAGCCTGCCCTGGGAAATCTCCGCCTGGTAGGGCGTATACGCGGTGTACCAGGCGGGATTCTGGAGAACATTGCGCAAGATTACGGCGGGCGTATGCGTGCCGTGATAACCCTGGCCGATGCAACTCTTCAGCACTCGATTGCGCGACGCGATCGTGCGCAATTCGGCCAAGGCAGACTCCTCGCCGATGGGCGAGGGCAATTGCATGGGCGTGCTTCGGGTGATACCGCGCGGGATGACGGCATCCATCAAAGCCTGCTTCGACGCGGCGCCGATGACCGACAGCATGCGGCCTTCGTCCGTCGCGTCGATACCGATATGGCGCGCTTGAAACTCCGTCTGGTTCTCGAGGCAAGACAAGTGAGACGACGTTGGCATTTGAGTGGCACCGTGCACAGGCGTCGAGTCGGCCTCCATGGGGCGCCCAGAAGAGACGCCTTACGCCTTCTTGAGCAGGGCGTCGTACCCCGCGCCGTCCAAGAGGTGTTCGAATTCGGCCATGTTGTTGAGGTGAACTTTGAAAAACCAGCCGTGGCCGAGCGGGTCGGAATTGGCCAGGGACGGGTCGCCGCGCAGAGCTTCATTGACTTCGACGATTTCACCGCTGACAGGCATATAGAGATCGGCCGCTGCTTTCACCGACTCGACGACGCCGGCCACATCGCCCTGTCTGTACGTCGTGCCGACCGTGGGCAGATCGACGAACACGACATCGCCCAGCGCGTCCTGCGCGTGATGCGTTATGCCCACCGTGGCCGCCTCATGATCTTCGATATTGATCCATTCGTGGTCGGGCGTGTACATCGTCGTCATAGGGTGTCTCCTTCGTTGTTAGCCACGGAAATAGCGGTGGGGTGAGAACGGGAGCGGCGTGACGCGCATGGGCTGCGCCTTGCCGCGCACATCGGCGTAGAGCTCGTGGCCTGGCGATGCATGGTTGGCGGCGACGTAGGCCATGGCGATCGGGCGATTCACGCTCGGCCCCAGCGTTCCGCTCGTCACTTTGCCGAGCCTGTGCCCCTGCGCGTCGTGCAGCGGCGCGCCTTCGCGAACCGGCACGCGCTCCAGTCCCAATAAGCCGACGCGCTTGACCGCGGTGCCGCGCGCGATTTGAGCCGCCAGAGCATCTGCTCCGGGGTATCCGCCCGGTCTTGCCCCGCCGGGCCGGCGGGTGTTTGGAATGGTCCAACCCAAGCCGGCCTCGATGGGCGTTGTGCCAGCGTCGATCTCATGCCCGTAGAGACACATGCCCGCCTCCATGCGCAAGGTATCGCGCGCGCCAAGGCCTGCGGGTTTGACCTCGGGCATGGCGAGCAGTGCCCGGGCCAACTCGACGACCCGATCGGCCGGCACCGATATCTCGAAACCGTCTTCCCCGGTGTAGCCGCTTCTCGTGACGTGGCAGGTGGATCCCAGCAGTTCGACGGTCATTCCCGACATGAACACCAAGCCATCGATCGCCGCATTGAGCCGTCCCAGGACAAGCTGGGCGCTTGGCCCCTGCAAGGCCAGCAAGGCATGCTGGAGCATGGGCTGGACCGCGCAGCGGTGGCCGATGTGAGTCACGAGGTGTCGGATGTCGCTGACCTTGCAAGCAGCATTGACGACCAGCAGCAGATCGTCAACGCGACGCGTGATCATCAAGTCGTCGAGGATGCCGCCATTGCTATTCGTGAAGCAGGAGTAGCGCTGCTTGCCGGCTTCGAGATCGAGCACGTCGGAGGGAACCAGGGTCTCGAGCGCCTTCGCGGCGTCCTCGCCGATCAGGCGAATCTGGCCCATGTGTGAAACGTCGAACAAGGCTGCTGAACTTCGGCAATGCCGATGTTCGGCGATGATGCCTTGCGGGTAACTCACGGGCATCGAATAGCCGGCAAACGCCACCATCTTGGCGCCCAGTTCTCGGTGCATGGCGTGCAGCGGAGTCGTCAGCAGATCGATGTCGGACATGGTGAGCCTCCCGTCGGAGTGTGCCCCATGGCACTCAGCGCACCGGTGTCGAACCCGCCACTCGAATCGGGTTGCGCGTCCTCGGCGGCCTCGGCTCGAGGCTCTCTTTTCGCGCGGAGAGTGTAGCAGCGGCACGCTCAATCGGCCCGTTTTCGCCGTACGCGGGAATGGCTGTGCAGCCTCCGATAATCGCCTTCATGACAGGTTCGAAGGAGTGGTTGCGAATCGAATCGCTCGACATTGAAGCGCAGGGCGTTGCCCACAACGCCGAAGGCAAGGTGGTATTCGTCGAAGGCGCCCTGCCGGGTGAGGAAGTCACGGTCAGTGTGGTGCGTCGCAAGAACCAATGGGAGCAAGCGACCCCGATCGCCTGGCGACGCAGAAGTTCGCAACGGGTGACTCCACAATGCCCGCACTACGGCACCTGCGGCGGCTGCAAGATGCAGCATCTGCACATGGGTGCGCAGGTGGCCGTCAAACAGCGCTCCTTGGAAGATGCGCTGTGGTTTATCGGCAAAGTGCGGCCCGGCCAAATGCTGCGGCCGATCGAAGGGCCCGCTTGGGGCTATCGATACCGCGGCCGTCTGTCGGTTCGATTTGTCGCCAAGAAGGGCAAGGTGCTGATCGGTTTCCACGAACGCAAATCGAGTTTCGTCGCCGACATGAGCAGTTGCGAGATCGTGCCGCCTACCTTGAGTGCGCTTTTGCTGCCGCTGCGCGAGATGATCGCCGGCATGGATGAGCGGGACCGGTTGCCGCAAATCGAATTCGCGCTCGGCGATGCGGCGACGGCCCTGGTATTGCGCCATCTCCAACCCTTGGGCCCAGCCGATTTGTCGAGGTTGCGCGAGTTCGCTGCCTTGCACAGAATCCAGTGGTGGCTGCAAGCCCAGGGACCGGCCAGTGCCCGCCCTTTGCACGAGGCCGACTCGGTTCTGGCTTACGAGCTGCCCGAGTTTGGAATCGGAATTTCGTTCACGCCCACCGACTTCACTCAGGTCAATGCGCAGATTAATCGCGTGCTCGTCGAGCGTGCGGTTCGCCTGCTCGAGATCCACCCGACCGAACGAGTGATCGACTGGTTCTGCGGGGCGGGAAACTTTACGCTGCCCCTTGCGACGCTTGCGCGCGAAGTGTTGGGCGTTGAAGGCAGCGAGGTGCTCGTGCAACGCGCGCGCGCGAATGCCGTGCGCAATTCATTGCATGAGCGAGCGAGCTTCGTTTCGCACAACCTGTTTGAAATGTCGCCCGCGGACTTGCGGGGATTCGCGCCCGCTGACAAGTGGCTCGTCGATCCGCCCCGTGAAGGCGCATTTGCGCTGGTCAAGGCACTTGCCGATCTGAAAGAAGACTCGTCAACCGACGCGACCGGCATGATGCCGCAGCGCATCGTCTACGTCAGCTGCAACCCGGCAACATTGGCGCGTGACGCCGCCTTGCTGGTGCATCGAGCCGGGTATCGGTGCTCTGCCGCCGGCGCGATCAACATGTTTCCGCACACCGCACATGTGGAGAGCATTGCAGTGTTCGAGCGTGCCCATCAAGAGGTAGCCTGGCCATAGACCGCGCCATAAAAATGGGGCCCGCAGGCCCCATTGATGGTTCAGGTGTCGCGCCTCATTCGTTGTTTCCGGCAATGCCGAGCAAGGCAAGCAGCGACTGGAACACGTTGTAAACGCTGAGATAAACGCCCAGCGTAGCGGTGATGTAGTTGGTTTCTTCACCGTCCTGGACGCGCTTGAGGTCGTACAGGATGAAGGCAGAGAAGATGCCGATCGCAAGGACGGCGATGGTGATCATCAGGGCGCTGGATTGCAGGAAGATGTTCGCCACACCGGCTACCAGCAGCATGATGGCGCCGATGAACAGCCACTTGCCCATCGCCGTCAGGTCGCGCTTGATCACCGATGACATCGACGCCATACCCAGGAAAATCAAACCGGTCCCCGTAAATGCCGTCATGATCAATCCCGCGCCATTCGCCAGTCCGAGCACTGCGCCGATGAGTCTGGAAAGCATCAGGCCCATGAAGAACGTGAATGCCAGCAGCACGGGCACTCCGGCTGCCGAGTTCTTCAGCTTCTCGATCGCGAAAATGAAACCGAACGCCCCAGCGAGGAAGACAATGGCACTCATCCCGATGCCCATGCCACGCACGATGCCAGTGGACACGCCGAGCCACGCCCCTAAGACGGTTGGCACCATCGACAACGCGAGAAGCCAATAGGTATTGCGCAGAACGCGGTTGCGCTGCTCAACCGAAACGGCTGTGCCGAAACGGTCAACGACAGCAGTTTGCAGGCCTTGATTCATGAAACCTCCGGGTTGAAAACACTGGGCCTTGAGACCCCGAATACAAATTCTAGTTCCCCTGCGTGGGCGAAGGGAATGCAGAGAATTCCCGCAGGTCAGGGAACGTAGAGTTTCGCACGGCCGCGCCCGTGGTGGCATTGACGCCTGCATGGGCCTGCCTGGAGGTGGGCTGGACGGTGATCGGCGACGATGCGGGATACTGCGGGACTGCCGATTTCGAGTGCCAGCGACCCTGGTCAACAATCAATGCTCAACCGACCATGCCTTGTCCTCGAGGACGTGAAACGCATCGCCGCCGCAGCGGAGGCTGAAGCGAGCCGCAACAACTGGGCAGTGAGCTTGGCCATCGTCGACGACGGGGGACACTTGCTTTGGCTGCAGCGCCTCGACGGTGCGCCGCCGATTTCAGCCCACATCGCACCGGCCAAGGCCCGCAGCGCCGCATTGGGCCGGCGTGAGAGCCGGGTGTATGAGGAGATGATCGATAAGGGACGGGTCTCGTACCTGAGCGTACCGGGCCTCGAAGGAATGCTCGAAGGTGGCGTGCCGATCTTGGTGCAAGGGCACTGCATTGGCGCCGTCGGCGTGAGCGGCGTCAAGAGCGCCGAGGACGCGAAAGTTGCCAAGGCAGGGATCGCGGCACTGAACCTCTGACGGGCCGCGAGGCATTGGGCCGACCCAGCACGAGGCTTCGCCTACGCTCAACCAGGCTTGTCGGCTCTCGCCCCCGGGGCGTCGAATATACTTCGACGGTTTATCTGCAACCATCATCGCCCAGCGAAACTCCTCGCAGTTTCCCGCTCGGAGGCACCCCAGCGGTTTCTTCCGTCAGTTTTTGCCATCGGGCGCGAAGCTGGGTGCACGCGAACGGAGGGCCCGGTGCCGCCGCGACTACTGAACCCTCAACCCCAGGCGATCCTCGCGCTTGCGGATGGCGCGATCTTCAATGGAATTTCGATCGGAGCTCCCGGGCGCACCGTGGGCGAAGTGGTGTTCAACACTTCGATGTCGGGTTACCAGGAAATCCTCACCGATCCAAGCTACTGCCGACAGATCGTCACCTTGACTTACCCGCACATCGGCAACTACGGAGTAAACGAGCAGGACATCGAATCTTCCGGGGTTCAGGCTGCCGGCTTGGTCATCAGGGAACTTCCCGTAGTGGAGTCAAACTTTCGAAGCACTGCGACGCTCGGGCAATACCTGAAAGACCAAAAGACGATTGCCATCGCCGGAATCGATACGCGTCGTTTGACACGCCATCTGCGCAATTTGGGGGCGCAGAACGGCTGCATATTAAGCTTGCCAGCGCAGCAGCAGGCATTTGCGCCCGCTCACATCGATGAGGCGATCGATCTGGCCAGGGCAACGCCCAGCATGACGGGCCTCGACCTCGCGCGTGTTGTCAGTTGTTCGGAGCGCTTCGACTGGCGCGAATCGACCTGGACCCTGGAGCACGGCTATGCGCATGCCGGCCCGGCGAGTTATCACGTGGTGGCTTTCGACTTCGGCGCCAAACGCAATATCCTGCGCATGTTGGCCAGCCGCGGATGCCGCATCACGGTGGTACCGGCGCAAACCTCGGCAAGCCAGGCTCTGGAACTGCAACCAGACGGTGTTTTCTTGAGCAATGGTCCGGGCGACCCCGAGCCTTGCGACTACGCGATCGAAGCCACCCGCCAACTGATCGACGCTGGCATCCCGACGTTCGGCATCTGTCTCGGGCATCAAATCATGGCTCTCGCATCGGGCGCGCAGACGTTGAAGATGAAATTCGGGCATCACGGCGCGAACCACCCGGTCAAGGACCTCGATTCCGGCCGAGTCTGCATCACCAGCCAGAACCACGGCTTTGCTGTCGACGAGAAGTCGTTGCCTGCGACTCTGAGGCTCACGCATGTTTCGCTCTTCGACGGTAGCTTGCAAGGCATGGCACGTACTGACCGGCCGGCATTCAGTTTCCAGGGGCACCCTGAAGCGTCGCCCGGTCCGCACGATATAGCCTACCTGTTCGATCGGTTTGTGCATTCAATGCAGACAAGGACTTCCCTTGGGGCAAGGGCTCACCATGCCTAAGCGCGGTGACCTCGAGTCCATTCTGATCATCGGGGCCGGCCCCATCGTCATCGGTCAGGCATGCGAGTTCGATTACTCCGGTGCTCAGGCATGCAAGGCCCTGCGCGAAGAGGGCTACAAAGTGATTCTCGTCAACAGCAATCCGGCGACGATCATGACGGATCCGGATATGGCCGACGTGACCTATATCGAGCCGATCACGTGGCAGGTGATTGAGCGCATCATCGCCAAGGAAAGGCCAGACGCCGTCCTGCCCACGATGGGCGGACAGACCGCACTCAACTGTGCGTTGGACCTGCACCGCCATGGCGTTCTCGAAAGGTACGGGGTCGAGATGATCGGCGCCAATGAGCGTGCTATCGAGAAGGCTGAAGATCGGCTCAAATTCAAGGACGCAATGACGGGCATCGGCTTGGCGTCGGCGCGAAGCGGCATTGCGCACTCGATGGCAGAGGCCTTGGCGGTGCAGAAGCAGATCGTCGCCGTGACCGGGGGAACCGGATTTCCATTGGTGATCCGCCCCAGCTTCACGCTCGGTGGCACGGGTGGCGGAATCGCCTACAACCCCGATGAATTCGAAGAAATTTGCGAGCGCGGCCTGGACCTGTCGCCGACCCACGAGCTGTTGATCGAAGAGTCCCTCATCGGATGGAAAGAATTCGAGATGGAGGTGGTTCGCGACCGCGCTGACAACTGCATCATCGTATGTTCGATCGAGAACCTGGACCCGATGGGAATCCACACCGGCGACTCGATCACCGTGGCGCCGGCGCAGACCTTGACGGACAAGGAATATCAGATCCTGCGCAATGCGTCGATTGCGATCCTGCGCGAAATCGGCGTCGATACGGGTGGTTCGAATGTTCAGTTTTCGATCAATCCGCGCGATGGACGCATGGTCGTGATCGAGATGAATCCACGCGTGTCGCGCTCTTCGGCGCTGGCCTCCAAGGCCACTGGTTTCCCGATCGCCAAAGTGGCCGCCAAGCTCGCGGTGGGCTATACGCTCGATGAACTGCGCAATGACATCACCGCAGGCGTGACGCCAGCGAGTTTCGAGCCCAGCATCGACTATGTGGTCACGAAGATACCGCGCTTTGCCTTCGAGAAGTTTCCCGCTGCCGACTCGCGCCTGACGACTCAAATGAAATCGGTGGGCGAGGTGATGGCCATAGGGCGCACATTTCAGGAGAGTTTTCAAAAGGCGCTTCGTGGTCTGGAAACCGGCATCGATGGATTGACGGAGCGCAGCAGCGATCGCGAAGAAATCGTGCAGGAGATCGGCGAGGCAGGCCCGGAAAGAATCTTGTTCGTCGCCGATGCATTCCGAATCGGCATGAGCCTGCACGAGGTTTTCGAAGAAACCGCGATCGATCCTTGGTTTCTTGCGCAAATCGAGCAACTGGTGCACATCGAATCCTCTCTCGATGGGCGCCACATCGAAGGCCTGACAACGCCGGAATTGCGCTTGCTCAAGCAGAAGGGCTTTTCCGACCGACGCCTGGCCAAGCTGGTCGCGTGCCAGGAGCAGGACGTGCGCATGCGCCGCCACGCCTTGGGCGTGCGGCCTGTGTACAAACGAGTCGACACCTGCGCCGCCGAATTCGCCACGCAGACGGCCTATATGTACTCGACCTATGAGGAAGAGTGCGAAGCCGAGCCGACAACGCGCAGGAAGATCATGGTGCTGGGCGGTGGCCCGAACCGGATTGGACAGGGGATCGAGTTCGACTACTGCTGCGTCCACGCCGCACTGGCGCTGCGCGAAGATGGCTACGAGACCATCATGGTCAACTGCAACCCAGAGACCGTATCAACCGACTACGACACTTCTGATCGCCTGTATTTCGAGCCGGTGACGCTCGAGGACGTGCTCGAGATTGTCGACAAGGAGCGGCCCGAGGGGGTGATCGTTCAATACGGTGGTCAGACGCCGCTCAAGCTCGCGCTGGAGCTCGAGCGCGCCGGTGTTCCGATCGTCGGCACCTCACCCGACAGCATCGACATTGCCGAAGACCGCGAGAGGTTCCAGAAACTGCTGCATCGGCTCGGACTGAAGCAACCTCCGAACCGCACCGCGCGAACCGAAGAGCAAGCCCTGCAGCTGGCTCAGGAAATCGGTTATCCGCTGGTGGTGCGCCCCAGCTACGTGCTCGGAGGCAGGGCCATGGAAATCGTGCACGGCGACAAGGATCTCGAGCGCTACATGCGTGAGGCCGTCAAGGTATCGGAGAAGTCCCCGGTGCTTCTGGATCGGTTTCTCGACGATGCGATCGAGGTCGATGTGGACTGCATCAGCGACGGCGTCGATGTGATCATCGGCGGCATCATGGAACACGTCGAACAAGCTGGCATTCATTCGGGCGATTCCGCTTGCTCCCTGCCGCCCTATTCTTTGTCAGAGAACCTGCAAGACGAAATGCGGCGCCAGACCATTGCAATGGCACGTGCCCTGAAGGTCGTCGGTCTTATGAATGTTCAATTCGCCGTGCAGGGCGAAGGCAACTCGGCTGTCGTCTATGTCCTGGAAGTGAACCCCCGTGCATCGCGAACGGTACCCTTTGTGTCCAAGGCCACTGGGCAGCCCCTGGCCAAGATCGCGGCGCGTTGCATGGTGGGCCAGCGGCTGCGTGAGCAATGCCAGCGCGACGGCAAAGCACCCCGAGAAATCGTTCCGCCCTACTTTTCGGTGAAAGAAGCAGTATTCCCCTTCAACAAGTTTCCCGGCGTCGACCCCATTCTCGGGCCGGAGATGCGCTCAACCGGCGAAGTGATGGGTACGGGACGCAGCTTCGGCGAAGCGATGCTCAAGAGCCAGCTCGCGGCAGGCTCGCGCCTGCCAGCGAAGGGCACGGTGTGCATCACCGTCAAGGACAGCGACAAGACCCGCGCAGTGGCGGTGGCCCGAGAGCTGCATCGCATGGGATTTCTGCTCGCGGCGACCAAAGGCACGGCTGCGGCGATCGCCCAGGCGGGTATTCCGGTGCGCGCCGTGAACAAGGTCAAGGATGGACGCCCTCACATTGTCGACATGGTCAAGGCCGGCGAGATTCAACTGGTTTTCACGACAGTGGATGAAACGCGCACGGCTATTGCCGATTCGCGGCACATCCGGCAGGCGGCACTCGCCCATCGAATCACTTACTACACCAGCATGGCGGGTTGCGAAGCTGCGGTCGAAGGTATGAAGCATCAAACCGATCTCAGCGTCGATTCATTGCAGCAACTGCACGCCGAACTGACTTAAACTGCGGCCAGTTACCGCCGCCGGTTCGTACCGGCGGCGGATTCGTTTTGGCGCTGGGGTTTGCTGGACATGACGACGATTCCATTGACGCTGCGGGGCGCGGAAAAGCTCAAAGACGAGTTGGCGCGTCTGAGAAATGTAGAGCGCCATGCCGTAGTGAAGGCGATTTCGGAGGCCCGCGCCCAGGGTGACTTGACAGAGAACGCCGAGTACGAAGCCGCGAAGGACAAACAAGGCTTTGTCGAGGGACGAATTCGCGACCTCGAGACCAAACTCGCTGCTGCACAGATCATCGATCCCGCGACGCTGGACGCAGATGGGCGCGTGGTATTCGGCTCGACGGTGGATCTCGAAGACGAGGACAGCGGCGCGCGTGTGACGTATCAAATCGTCGGCGACGACGAGGCTGACTTGAAATTGCGCCTCATCTCAATCAGCTCTCCGATTGCGCGAGCCTTGATCGGCAAGGAGAGCGGTGACGTTGTGGAGTTCCAGGCCCCGGGCGGCCTGCGCCACTACGAGATCGTTGCCGTCCGCTATGTTTGAGCCCGGGGTCCGCAAGTGTGGCGCGGATAAATTCCTTGGTTTGAGCGCACTCCTACTAAAAAGCTAAGCCTGTTGAGAAGTTTTCTTGACGCTGCCGATTCGCTGACGGACGCGTTTGACCTCGCCCCCGGCAGCGATGCGCTGATTGCCCATCAATCTGACCGTCTTGATCTGAGGCCGGTGATTGCCGCTCTTAGAGAACCGAACGATTTTGACCGACTTGATACCGGGCTTCCCACCTTCGGCACGAACCGATTCCTTGGCCGGCACGGGGCGCCAAAAGACCAGCAACTTGCCGATGTGCTGGATGGGCGCGGCGTTCAAGTCGTCGGCAAGGCTCGCGAACAGCGCATTTCGCAGGTCGCGATCGTCAGAGAACACGCGCACCTTGATCAGGCCATGCGCTGTCAGCGCTAGGTCGAGCTCGCGGCGAACGGCTTCGGTGAATCCGTCCGATCCGATGGCGACGACTGGATCAATGTGATGGGCTTGCGCGCGCCGTTCCTTGCGCTGCGACGCCGTGATCTGAATGCTTGGCATCGGCCTATTATCGACTGGAGACGAAGACTGACATGCGCAGCAAGAAGGTCACACGGGCGTGGCTGCACGACCACCTCAACGACCCCTACGTCAAATTGGCCCAAGGGCAGGGGTATCGGTCGCGAGCCGCCTACAAGCTCAAGGAGATCGACGAAGCATTGCACTTGATCGAACCGGGGCAGCTCGTCGTCGATCTCGGATCGACGCCCGGGGCTTGGTCGCAATACGTGCGTCGCCGATTCGCCCCACAACGCGCGGGTGGCGTGAGCGATCGAAGGGACGCTGGGCGTATCGTCGCGCTGGATATGCTGCCCATGGAAGCGATTGAAGGCGTGCATTTCCACCTGGGTGATTTTCGCGAGATGAGCGTGTTGGTGGAATTGCAGGCCCTGCTTGGAGGGCGTCCGGTCGACGTCGTGTTATCCGATATGGCCCCCAATCTTTCGGGCATTCCGGAAGTGGATGCTGCGCGCATGACCGATCTCGTGGAACTGGCGCTTGAATTCTCACTCGAGCACCTAAGCCCCCAGGGGGTATTGCTGTGCAAAGCGTTCCATGGAAGCGGCTACAGTCAGCTCGCGCAGCGATTCAAGGGCAATTTCAGTTCCTTCAAGGTCATTAAACCGAAGGCTTCTAGGGACAAATCTTCGGAAACTTACCTCGTCGGAATGGGTCCGAAACGCGTTGTTGACGCCTCGAAGCCGCCGAAGTTGTGTGCCTAATTCCCAATGAACCCGAATTCGACTGAATGCGAATCGGCTGCTCGATTCGCATTCAGGGGGGCCCAGCGTAATTATGGCTATTGACTGAACTAAACTTGACCATATCTATTGTTGGCGAGTGCCTGCAAGGATGCGGGGTCCAAGCCGCATCGTCCCGCCTAAGGAGCCGAGTTGAACAACCAATGGTTCTCAAAAGTTGCCGTGTGGATGGTGATTGCCCTGGTGCTATTCACCGTTTTCAAGCAATTCGATCGAGGGATTGCGCAGGGCAATCAGATCGGGTATTCCGATTTTCTCGAGGAAGTGCGCAACAAGCGTATTCGAACGGTCCAGTTGCAGGAGGGTGCCGGCGGAAGCACCGAAATCAGGGCTCGTACGAACGACGACAAGGAACTGCGCACGACAGCCACCTATCTCGATCGCGGCCTCGTGGGTGACCTTATCAACAACGGCGTCAAGTTTGACGTCAAGCCGCGCGAAGAGCCGTCGTTTCTGCTGAGTTTGCTCGCGTCGTGGGGCCCGATTCTGCTATTGATCGGTGTCTGGATCTATTTCATGCGCCAAATGCAGGGTGGCGGCAAGGGCGGCGCGTTCAGCTTCGGCAAGAGCAAGGCGCGCATGCTCGACGAGGCAAACAATACGACGACGTTCGCCGACGTCGCGGGTTGTGACGAGGCCAAGGAAGAGGTCAAGGAGTTGGTGGACTTCCTGAAGGACCCGCAGAAATTTCAAAAGCTCGGCGGGCGCATCCCGCGTGGCGTGTTGTTGGTCGGCCCACCGGGGACCGGGAAGACCCTGCTGGCCAAGGCAATCGCCGGCGAGGCCAAGGTGCCGTTCTTTTCGATTTCGGGTTCTGATTTCGTTGAAATGTTCGTGGGCGTCGGTGCAGCGCGTGTTCGCGACATGTTCGAGCAAGCGAAGAAAAGCGCGCCGTGCATTATCTTCATCGACGAGATCGACGCCGTGGGCCGGCACCGTGGCGCTGGGCTGGGCGGCGGCAATGACGAGCGCGAGCAAACGCTCAATCAAATGCTGGTGGAGATGGACGGCTTCGAGACGAACGTCGGCGTGATCGTCATGGCCGCGACGAACCGGCCCGACATTCTGGACCCGGCACTGCTGCGCCCTGGGCGATTCGATCGCCAAGTGTACGTGACCTTACCCGATGTCAGAGGCAGAGAGCAGATTCTCAACGTCCACATGCGCAAAGTGCCGGTCGGTCAAGACATTCGCTCCGACATTCTGGCGCGTGGCACGCCCGGTTTTTCTGGCGCCGATTTGGCAAATTTGGTTAACGAAGCGGCACTGTTCGCGGCGCGGCGCAATGGCCGAGTCGTGGAGATGGTCGACTTCGAAAAGGCCAAAGACAAGATCATGATGGGGCCCGAGCGCAAGTCGATGGTGATGCCCGAGGAGGAGCGCCGCAATACGGCCTATCACGAATCAGGGCATGCCCTCGTGGCGAGGCTGCTGCCCAAGACTGATCCGGTGCACAAGGTGACGGTCATTCCACGGGG
This sequence comes from Burkholderiaceae bacterium, assembly GCA_049297615.1. Classification (GTDB taxonomy): domain Bacteria; phylum Pseudomonadota; class Gammaproteobacteria; order Burkholderiales; family Burkholderiaceae_C; genus JAEMQF01. Next base: position 5,220 of record JBAQUQ010000410.1, on the reverse strand, counting down.
GCGCGCCCTAGGGGTCACGATGCAGTTGCCCGAAGGCGACCGCTACAGCCTCGACAAGGAGCGCATACTGAGTACGATCTCGGTCTTGTTCGGTGGACGCATCGCCGAAGAAGTTTTCATGAATCAAATGACGACTGGCGCGAGCAACGATTTCGAGCGCGCGACACAGATGGCGCGCGATATGGTGACGCGTTATGGGATGAGTGACGAACTCGGGCCGATGGTCTACGCCGAAAACGAGGGCGAAGTGTTCCTCGGCAGATCGGTCACCAGACAGGTCAATGTGTCCGAGCAGACCATGCAAAAAGTGGATGCCGTGATCCGCCGCATCATCGACGAGCAGTACCTGGTCGCGCGCAAACTCATCGAACAAAACAAAGACAAGATACACGCCCTGGCCAAGGCATTGCTCGAATGGGAAACCATTGACGCGGACCAGATCGAAGACATCATGAACGACCGCCCGCCGCGGCCGCCGAAGGACTGGACTTCGCCCGCGAACAAGGCCGCACCAGCCACGCCACCCATCAGCCCAGGAAGCGCCCCGGCCGCGGCTTGAGGGCTTGCGCAGCACCTGAGGGCGCAGCCCTCTCACTTGCTTGCCGCATCGGCATGTTGTGCACTCGATGATCTGGCAAACGTCGCGCCATCGAGTCGATTTGACGCGCGTGCGCATCATGGGCGTCGTCAACGTCACTCCCGATTCGTTCTCGGACGGGGGTCGCTATGTCGGCGCGAGCGCCGCGATCGCCCACTGCGAACACCTGTTGCAGGGCGGGGCAGACATACTCGACATCGGCGGCGAATCCAGCAGGCCGGGCGCACCTCAGGTGAGCATCGAGGAAGAGCTGACACGAATTCTTCCGGTGGTGGAGGCAGCGCTTGAAATGGGTTGCCCCGTCTCAGTCGACACCGCCAAGCCCGAGGTCATGCGCCGAGTTCTGGCGATGGGTGTGGACATCGTCAACGATATCAGTGCCCTGCAGACGTCTGGGGGGCTCGAAGCGGTTGTCGCGCATGGATCGTGCGGTGTGGTACTGATGCACATGCTCGGCAACCCGCGCACGATGCAGAGCCATGCGCGCTATGTTGATGTTGTCGCTGAGGTGCGCAGCTTCCTTCTGGCCCGCGCCGATACCGTGATGGCGGCGGGAATCGGCGCGCAGCGCATCGTCCTCGATCCCGGGATCGGATTCGGGAAAAGCGTCGAGAATAATGTCGAGTTGCTCGTGCGGCAACGCGAGCTTGCCGAGGCCGGTTTTCCCTTGCTGGTGGGGTGGTCACGCAAGTCCACACTCGGTGCGCTCACGGGACGGCCTGTCTCCGACAGGCTGATCGGCAGCGTCGCGGCAGCCCTGGCAAGCGTGCAAAACGGGGCGAACTTGATTCGTGTGCACGATGTCGCGGCAACGGCAGATGCATTGAGCGTCTGGCGCGCGGCAGGCCTTTGCAAGTGACAACAATCTGCGCCCAGGAGGACTAATTGCGATGAGCAGAAAGTACTTTGGGACTGACGGAATTCGTGGCACCGTCGGCACCGCGCCGATTACGCCGGACTTCATGCTGCGCCTGGGCCACGCCGTCGGGCGGGTATTGAAGACCAGTGATACAAGACCCACGGTTCTGATCGGCAAGGACACGCGCATTTCGGGCTACATGATCGAGTCTGCACTCGAGGCCGGTTTCGCTTCAGCCGGGGTTGACGTGCTGCTCACCGGCCCATTGCCCACGCCCGGAGTGGCTTACCTGACACGCGCGTTGCGCCTCAGTCTGGGCGTAGTCATCAGCGCCTCGCACAATCCTTTCAGCGACAACGGCATCAAGTTCTTCTCGGCGTGGGGCGAAAAGTTGCCCGATGCGTGGGAGCAGCGGGTCGAAGCGATGCTGGAACAAGTCCCGCAGTGGGTAGCCTCGTCTGAATTAGGCAAGGCGCGCAAGCTCGACGACGCCCGGGGGCGGTATATCGAATTCTGCAAGGGAATGTTCGGCTCGCAACTGTCGCTCAAAGGCATGAAGATCGTCGTTGACGCTGCACATGGTGCCGCTTACATGGTGGCTCCCAGCGTCTTTCATGAATTGGGGGCCGAGGTCATCGAGATCGGCTGCAGCCCAGACGGGACCAATATCAACGCCGGCTGCGGCGCCACCGCGCCAGCCTCCTTGGTCTCGGCCGTCAAAGAACACAGCGCCGACTACGGGGTCGCTCTTGATGGCGACGCCGACCGAGTCCTGATCGTCGATGCGGCGGGACGTCTGTATGACGGCGACGAACTCTTGTTCCTGATGGTCAACGACCGGCTCGGGCAAGGGCAGCCGGTTCCTGGCGTCGTGGGTACACTGATGACGAACATGGCGGTGGAACTGGCGCTTCGCGAGCGCAATATCGAGTTTGTACGCGCCAAGGTCGGTGACCGCTACATCCTCGAGGAGTTGTCGGCCCGGGGCTGGCAACTCGGCGGCGAGGGCTCGGGACACCTGCTGGCGCTGGATAAGCACACGACAGGGGACGGAATCGTCAGCGCTCTGCTGATCCTGCAGGCGGTAACCCGCAGCAAGAGGACCATGGCCCAATTGCTGCAGGGCGTTTCACTCTTCCCGCAGTCGCTCATCAATGTGCGTCTCAAGCCGGGGGTCGATTGGAAAGCCAATACACGCCTCGAAGCGGCTCAGGCTGCCGTGACGAGCGAACTGCATGGCAAGGGGCGAGTCTTGATCAGGCCGTCCGGGACCGAACCGCTGGTTCGCGTCATGGTCGAGGCATCCGACGCGGCACTCGCGCAGCGATGCGCCCAGCGCATGGCCGATACGCTGGCCTGAGAAATTGTTCGCGGGTGCTTGGGCATCCACAAAGTCACGGTTGCTTCACCGAACCGTCACGCCCCTGACATATTTGCTTCGTACAGTCTCGTCCTGAACCCGGCGTCCGGCCGGAACCGGAGGGAGAAGGATGAAAACGACTGAATTCGTGACAGCGGCGGTCTGCGTCGCTTTGGCCAGCGTGGCGGCATCGGCGTTGGCGCAGAACCTGGTCAAGATCGACGGTTCGTCGACGGTGTATCCGATCACGGAAGGCATCGCCGAGGACTTTCAGAAGGCGAAAAATAACGCGATCAAGGTCACGGTTGGAATCTCGGGCACGGGCGGTGGTTTCAAGAAGTTCTGCCGTGGTGAAACCGATATCTCCAACGCTTCGCGCCCGATCCTGGCCAAGGAAATGGCCGACTGCAAGGCGGCCGGCATCGAATACTTTGAACTGCCCGTTGCGTTCGACGCCTTGACCGTCGTCGTCAACCCGAAGAACAGCTTTCTCAAGGAAATCAGCATCGCCGAATTGAAGCTCATGTGGGAGCCCGCGGCACAAGGCAAAGTGGCTCGTTGGAACCAGGTCAATCCGGCCTGGCCGGACGCGCCATTGAAGTTGTTCGGTGCCGGCGCGGATTCGGGAACGTTCGATTACTTCACCGAGGCCGTCACGGGCAAGTCCAAGTCGAGCCGTGGCGACTTCACCGCGAGCGAAGACGACAACGTGCTGGTGCAGGGAGTCGCTCAAGACAAGAACGCCCTGGCGTTCTTCGGCTACGCCTACTACGCCGAGAACACCAAACGCGTGCGCGCGGTTGCGATCGTCGACAAGGCCGGCAAGGCCGCTGTTCTGCCCAGCGAGACGAGCGTGCTCAACGGCAGCTACCAACCCCTGTCGCGACCCATCTTCATCTATATCAATGCCAAGTCGCTCGACAGACCGGAAATCAAGGAATTCGTCGCCTTCTACATGAAGAACGTGACCAAGATTGCCAAGGAAGTGAAGTATGTGCCGCTGCCGCAGCAGGCCTACGACGCCAATCTCGAGCATCTTGCCAAGGGCAAGAAGGGAACAGTGTTCGGCGGTGTCGCCGAAGTGGGCGTCACGATTGAAGCCTTGCTCGCCCGCGAGGCCAGGCTTTGACGATCGGCTCGGGCGCAAGCCAGCAGTGGGCGCGTCGCGCGGCACCGCCTCGGCGCCCGTGCGACGCATCGCAGTGTCGCGGATCAGTTCGGCCGCGGCGCAGTGAATTACTACAATGACGCTCACCTCGATGACGACTGCTGAAGCGGTGCCCGCCGTGCCAGAACGCGGTTCGACCAAGCTTGCCGAGTTTGCCAAGCTGCAGATGCAGCGCAAGCGCCGCGAGGCGGTCATCGAGGCCGTGCTGCTCGCGGCGGCCGGCGTGTCGGTGTTGACGACGCTGGGTATCGTCTACGTCTTGGCGTCGGAGTCGCTCGAATTCTTCCGGCATGTGCCGCTGAGCTTGTTTTTGACCGATCGCCAATGGACTCCCTTGTTCGACGACGCCCATTTCGGCATCGCCGTGCTGCTTGCCGGAACGATTTCGAGCTCGACGGTGGCTCTGCTCATCGCCGTTCCGCTGGGCACGATCATCGCCATTTACCTCTCGGAGTTCGCCGGGCACAAGACTCGCGAAACAATGAAGCCTTTGCTTGAACTGTTGTCGGGTGTGCCGACGATCATCTACGGATACTTCGCGCTGCTGTTCGTGACTCCGCTGTTGCAGCGGATCTATCCCGAGTTGCCCGGTTTCAATGTGCTCTCGGCCGGCATCGTGATGGGCATCATGATCATCCCGTATGTCTCGTCGCTGTCGGAAGACGCGATGCGCGCCGTGCCTATGAGTTTGCGTGAAGGTTCGTACGCAATGGGGGCGACGCGCTACCAAACCGCTGTCAAGGTCGTCGTCCCGGCCGCACTGTCGGGAATCGCGGCCGCCTACATCCTGGGCGTATCAAGAGCGGTGGGAGAGACGATGATCCTTGCCGTGGCCGCCGGCATGCAGCCCAACCTGAGCCTCAACCCTCTCGAACCTGCCGCAACGATTACCTCGTACATCGTTCAAGTCGCGCTGGGCGACTTGCCGCACGGCAGCATCGGCTACCAGACCATCTTTGCAGCGGGACTGACATTGATGTTCCTGACGTTGGCGTTCAACCTGGTCGGCTACTGGCTGCGTCGCAGGTATCGGGAGGCCTATTGATGAGCGCAGTCGCCTCCTCGCGAACCAAGCCGTTGCGTGCCATGATCCGGCGCCACAAGCGCTGGGACATGCTGTTCGGCTTGCTGGGATTGCTCGCGATGATGGTCGGCGTCATGACGCTGGCCGCGTTGTTCACCGACATGGTCGTCACCGGCATACCGCGTCTGACGGGCGACTTCTTCACCAGCTT
>JBAQUQ010000409.1:0-14326 GCA_049297615.1 Burkholderiaceae bacterium | reverse complement strand
GCGATCGTCTGCGCAGTCGGCACCGGCGCCGCGTGGGCGCAGGTCGCGCCGGCTGCCGCAGTGCCCCAGCCCGCCTACCTCGGCTGGAGATTGTTCCAGGTGCACTGCGCGCGCTGCCACGGCGCTGACGCCACCGGAACGCTAAGCGCTCCCGATCTGCTGCCGCGCGTGCGGGCGATGAGCGAGGCGCGCTTTGTCGGCGCCGTGTTGCGGCGCTACCAGTGGGTCATGCCGGCCAGCGAATCGGCCCGCGAAGGCGCAGCCCGCGACGCATTGATCCAGGACGTGCTGCGGCGCCGCGCCGGCGAGTCGGTGATGCCGGCCTGGGAAGGCGAACCCAGCGTGAAGGCGCACATCGACGATCTGTTCGCCTATCTCGAGGCGCGTGCCAAGGGCGTGCTGGGCGCAGGCATGCCCGAGCGGGTGCAGCGATGACGCAGCGACCGCGCGCAGCCGCGATGTTCAGACACCGCTCGAGTCCTGTGCACGGCGCCGACCTCGCCAAAGGCGCGATCGCGCGCAGCCAACCGCCCTTGCCCACGTCTCATTGACGGGCGTTCCATCTTGCGAGTCGCGAGCCCACCGCTGGCCGAACTGCGCTGGTATCTGCGCCCTTTCTTCTGGCTGCAGCGCAGGCGCTACGGGACCTATCTGACTCCGGCGACGATCTGGGCGCGCGTGCCTGCGCTTTACCTCGCGCTGGCGGGCTTCTACGCCGCGCTGGAGCGGCGCGGCTCGCCCCTGGCTCCGGGGCTGCGCTCCCTGGTGCAGACGCGCGTTTCGCAGCTCAATCATTGCGTGTTCTGCGTCGACCTGAACGCCGCGCACGCCGCGCAGCGCAGCGGCTCGCTGGCCAAGGCCCTGGCCGTGGACGCCTGGCGCGACGCCGATTGCTTCAGCGCGCCAGAGAGGCTCGCGCTCGAATACGCCGAAGCGATGACGCTCACGCAAGGGCGCGTCAGCGATGCGCTGAGCGCACGCCTGGCCGGGCAATTCGGCGAAGCGGCGCTGATCGAACTGACGGCATTGATCGGGTTCCAGAATCTGTCGAGCAAGTTCAATGCTGCCCTGGACATTGCGTCGCAGGGCCTGTGCCCCCTGCCGAAGCGCCCGGACCCGCCCACCGGGCCGACGCAGGAGCGCAGCGGGTGAAGTGGCAGCGCCACGAAGCGGCGCTCGAATCTGCAGCGTTCACCCTGCCCCCAGTCCGATGGGAGCTGGAACCAGGCACACGATGCGGCTGAACAGTGCGCTGTACTCCTGTTGCGGCTCGTGGCCGGTGAGCGGATCGCGATTCTGCGAGAACTCGGCGTCGAGTTCGGCCCAGTCCTGTTCGGTCAAGACGCGTTCGGCCAGCGGCAGCACTTCGAGTTCCTCGGTGCGCATATGCGCCAGGTAGAAGTCGACGTACTTCTGCAGGGCTTCTTCGAAGGCCACGCGGCGCGATTCGCCGACGATTTCGAAGGCGAGCAAGCTGCGCTCGACGTAGCGGATCTGCCACTCGCCCTGGACATGGTCCCGGTCGAGTTGATCGAGCACGGCCGCGGCCTCGTGGCTGCGCAGTCGCAGCTTGGGGAAGAGCAGCTTCGATTCCTTGGGATGATGCAGGCGTTCGGGGAACTCGTCGATGTAGAACAGCATGGCGCGCAGCAGGGCGAAGTCAGGCGTTTCGCCTTTGCGGCGGTACTGGGCGAGCAGCATGAGCACCGAGCGCAGCATCGCGGCCAGCGCCGCATGCTCTTCATGAATGATGGTCGACGTCGCGTGGCGCATGCTGGACTCCCGTCGTGGCTGCGTGTCGATGCTAACCAGCCGGCGCCGTGAGGGCTTGACCGGCATCAAGCCAGCCCGAGGCGCGAAGTGCCATCATCGTCGCCATCGCACCATGCCCCAGGGAAACCGTGGACCGAGCCCCTGACAACGTCGCCGCAGCCGTGGCCGAAGCAGCCCCGCCCAGCACCGCGCTGGAGCGCGCTGCGAGCGGCTGGCTCGGCCGCATCGCCGCCGATACGCCCGAGCTCGAAGCGCGCTGGGCGAGTCTGGACCACACGACGCGCGCCGCGCTGGCGCAGTTCACGGGCGGCGTCTCGCCGGTCTCGATCGCTGCGGCCTGCGCCGATTGGGCGATGCACCTGGCGCTCGCACCGGGCAAGCAGGTGCAGTTGGCGGAGAAGGCGCTCAAGAAGGCCTTGCGCTGGGGCTTGTTCGCGTATGCGGCATCGCGCCCCGTCGCCTGCAAGCCCTGCATCGAACCGCTGCCGCAGGACAAGCGCTTCGCCGATGCGGCATGGCAGACCTGGCCGTACAACCTGATGGCGCAGGGCTTTCTGCTCACCCAGCAATGGTGGCACGTCGCCACGACGGGCGTCGCCGGCATGAGCCCGCATCACGAGCAGATGGTCAGCTTCGGCACGCGCCAATGGCTGGACCGCTTCGCCCCGAGCAATTTCGTGGCAACCAATCCGGTGGTGCTGGCCGAGGTGGCGCGCCGGGGCGGCGCCAACCTGTGGCAGGGCGCGCTCAATGCGCTGGACGATTGGCAACGCATGGCCAGCGGCCGCAAGCCCGCCGGTGTCGAAGACTTCGAAGTCGGCAGAGATGTCGCGGCCACGCCCGGCAGCGTCGTGCTGAAGAACCGCCTGATCGAGCTGATCCAGTACACACCGACAACAAAGGTCGTGCATGCCCAGCCGGTGCTGATCGTCCCGGCGTGGATCATGAAGTACTACATCCTCGATCTGTCGCCGCACAACTCGCTGATTCGCTGGCTCGTCGCTCAGGGGCACACGGTGTTTGCGATTTCCTGGAAGAACCCGGACCCGAGCCGCGACCCGCGCGACCGCGATCTGAGCATGGACGACTACCGCAGGCTCGGCGTGATGGCCGCGCTCGACGCCGTCGGCTCGATCTGCCCGGGCGAGCGCGTGCATCTGGCGGGCTACTGCCTGGGCGGAACGCTCGCGGCGATCGCGGCGGCGCAGATGGCGCGCGACCATGACGACCGGCTCGCCAGCCTGAGCCTGCTGGCGGCGCAGACCGACTTCGAAGACCCGGGCGAGATTTCGCTGTTCGTCGACGACAGCCAGGTCACCTTCCTCGAAGACTCGATGCGCGACAGCGGGGTTCTCGACGCCAAGCAGATGGCCGGCGCGTTCCAGATGCTGCGCTCGAACGATCTGATCTGGTCGTATCGACTGAACAACTATCTGCTCGGCCAGCGCCAGCCGGCAAACGCGCTGGTGGCATGGAACGCCGACGCCACACGCCTGCCATCTCGCATGCACTCCGAGTACCTGCGCCAGCTCTTCCTGGACAACCAGTTGGCCGAAGGCCGCTACTGCGTCGAGGGCGCGGCGGTGGCCTTGACCGACATCCGCGTGCCGGTCTTCGCCCTGGGTACGCTGACCGACCATGTGGCGCCGTGGCGCTCGGTGTACAAGATCCACATCCTCACCGACACCGACGTGAACTTCGCGCTGACCAGCGGTGGCCACAACTCGGGCATCGTCAGCGAGCCCGGGCACGCCAGGCGCAGCTACCGGATGCTCGCGCGCAGCAGCGGCCAGCGCCACCTCGACCCCGACGCCTGGCTGCAGGCTGCGCCGCGCTTCGAGGGCTCGTGGTGGCCGGCGTGGCAAGCCTGGCTGGTCAAGGATTCGGGCCAACGCGTTGCTCCGCCGACGCTGGCGACGCCGGACGGCGCGCCTCTGGCCGCTGCACCCGGCAGTTACGTTCTTGCGGCATAGCGTTGCGACACCAGGCAGATTCGAGCACGGTGCTCGCGATGCCGCCGGCGCGCGGCGCCGGCTTCGCGTTTCAGCTCCGTCTCGGTGCCCGCCAATGCGCTGCCGAGGCGCTTTGCCGCGCCTGCAATCCGGCCGCGTCGCGAATCGCGATGGTGTAGCCGTGGACCTCGAGAAGGCCTTCGTCGCTGAACTGCTTGAGCAGTCGGGATAGGGTCTCGGGCGTGACGGCGAGCTGTGAAGCGATGTCGCGCTTGCGTTCGCGAAGCACGAATTGCGAGGCCGCGGCGTCGACACCGCTGCGCTGCACCAGAAATGTCGCCAGGCGCGCCTGAGCGTCCTTGTGCATCAGGTCCTGCTTCGCCGCTGTGGCCGCATGCAACTGTTCGGCCAGGCAGACGACGGTGCGCCGGGACAGCTCGGGCCGGCGCTCCATGAGCGCCTGATAGGCACTGCGCGGCACATTGACCAGCACCGCCTCGCTCAGGGCGACGCCGTCCAGATTGGGCCGGCCGTTCAACCAGGCGCTGCTCAGATCCAGCCATGCCGGGCCGCGCAGGCTGCGTTCGATGCGCAGCGGAGCCAATGGCGCCGTCAAGCCCAAGCCGATGTCGCCCCGCACCAACAAAAGCAGGCCCCGTGCGGTTTCGCGTCTGGAGAACACCTGTTGACCGATGGCCGCATTGCGCACATTGGAGAGCAATAGCAGTTGATCGAGCAGCACGGGCGACAGCGGCGCGGGCCCGAGCACGCTCTGCCAGGCGGCGCGCACCTCGTCCAGATCGTGCAAAGCGCCGCCCTGTACCGGGCCGCTGCTGTCACGGATTCGGCTGGATTTACGCGCTCGCATCGCGGGTCGGGTGTCGGTCAAGGTCTCCATACGTTGGCCCTGCGGTCGCCATGGCGTCAATGTCGCGCAACACCGGGGCCCCTGCCTTGCGCTGGATCAGGTTTCGAGGAGGCAGTTGATCTTCGGCAATACCGGCAGTGCGAATCGCCCTAGTCTTGCCGCTCCAGATGCTTGCCGCGTGTCGCTGGTCGGAACCACCAAATCTCCAGAATGGCCGCTCGTTCCACCTCCGGCACGCCCACGCACACTTCGGGCCCAGCCACGCAGCGCGAGACCCTGCACCACCTGACGCAGCGCACCTACGCCCTGGTGTTGGCCGGCGGACGCGGCAGCCGGCTGATGCAGCTCACCGACTGGCGCGCCAAGCCGGCCGTGCCGTTCGCCGGCAAGCTGAAGATCGTCGACTTCGCACTCAGCAATTGCGTCAACTCAGGAGTTCGGCGCATCGCCGTGTTGACGCAGTACAAGGCGCAGAGCCTGATCCGCCACATCGAACGCGGCTGGGGCTTCCTTGAATCCAGCCTGGGCGAGTTCGTCGATGTCGTCCCGGCGCAGCAGCGCCTGGACGACCACTGGTACAGCGGCACGGCCAACGCCGTCTACCAGAACCTGGACATCCTTCGCGATGCCAACCCCGAGTACGTGCTTGTTCTGGCCGGCGACCATGTCTACAAAATGGACTACGCACGCATGCTGGAAGAGCATGTGGCGCGCGCTGCGGACCTCACACTGGCCTACATCGACGTGCCGATGGCGCAGGCCTGCAACTTCGGCGTGATCGGCGTGGACGCCGACGCGCGCGTCACCTCCTTCGAAGAAAAACCGCTGCAGCCCAAGCCGTGCCCGGACAGCGCCGAACGCGCCTTGGTCAACATGAGCGTCTACGTTTTCAACATGAAGTTCCTGTGCGAACAACTCGCGCGCGATGCCGCAGACGCTGCGTCGAGCCACGACTTCGGCAGGGATCTGATCCCGTACCTGGTGCGCAACGAACGCGTGTTCGCGCACTGCTTCGCCGACAGTTGCGTCAACATCGTGCAGGGCCGGCCCTATTGGCGCGATGTCGGCACGGTCGACGCGTACTGGGAGGCCAATCTGGACCTCGCCGCCGTGGTGCCCGAACTCAACCTGTACGACCCGGCCTGGCCGATCATGAGCCTGCAGCACCAGTTGCCGCCAGCCAAGTTCGTGTTCGACGACGACGGCCGGCGCGGCATGGCCGTCAATTCTCTGGTCTCCGGCGGCTGCATCGTGAGCGGCGCGACAGTGCGCCGCTCGGTGTTGTTTTCCAACGTGCGCGTCGGCGAACACAGCCTGATCGAAGACTCCGTGATCCTGCCCGACACCGTGATCGGTCGCAACGTCACGCTGCGCCGCGTCGTGGTGGACAAGAATTGCATCCTGCCCGACGGCTTCAAGGCCGGCGTCTACCCCGCCGAAGATCGCAGCCACTTCCACGTCACCGAACGCGGCGTGACGCTGATCACGCCGAAGATGCTTGGGCAGTAGCCTGGTGAGGCTTTGCGCCGACATGTTGAACACAGCCAACGCCATCACCTTGCTGCGCTTTGCGCTGGTTCCGGCAATCGCGCTGCGATTGGTGCAATCCGACTACACGACGGCCTTGCTGCTCTTCATGGTTGCGGCGCTGTCGGACTTCGCCGACGGCGTGATTGCCCGGCACTGGAACCTGCGCACCCGCTTCGGCGCCGTCGCCGACCCACTGACCACGCTCGCATCGATTGCACTGTCCGGTGCGCATTACGTCCTGCTGTGGGGCGGCAAGGCCGGCCGGGCGCGTCACTCGGGGCTTTGGCGGGCCCGCAATTGACTGAACGCAAAGCTTTGTGCAGCCGCAGCGCGCAACCTTAGCTTCGGGTCACGCAACAGCGCCGATGACACACCCCGTCAAACCAAGCCGACACAAGCGCGCGCCGACGCGGTCGCCTGCGCGCGTTCCGGTCAACAACGGTCCGGCCGAGGATGGGCCGCCGCTGCCCGACGGGCCGGCGAGGCCGCCGCGCATCGACATCGAGAGGACCGACGACGCCAAGCTCGGATCGATACAGGCCCTGCCGCCGGCCGAGCCGGTGTCAGGAGTCGCCGGCTTTGTCGAATCGGCCGGCGATCAAGACGGCGACTCGCATTTGCCGCCCTGCCTGGAACAGAACTGAGAACATTCAACCGGCCGGAGCACACCATGTCCACGATCGCCCTGAATCTCGAGACCGACACCGTTGTCCTGCCGAAACCCAATCTGCCATCCGGCGTCACGCTCGATCAGGCGCTGAAGAGCCGAAGCAGTTCGCGCGCGTTTCTGCCTGATTCGTTACCTCTGGAAATCCTCTCAGGCCTGTTGTGGGCCGCATTCGGCCTCAATCGCAGCGGTGGCCGCACCGCGCCTTCGGCGCACAACTGGCAGGAGATCGACATCTTCGTCGTCTTGCCCGAAGGCGCCTACCGCTATGAAGCGCAAGGCCATCGCCTGCTGCTGGTCAAAGCCGAGGATCTGCGCAGCGTCACGGGTTCGCAGGACTTCGTCGCGGGCACGCCGCTGAACCTCGTCTACGTCGCCGACTTCGCGCGCATGCCCGAATCGAAACCCGAGGAGCGCAGCTTTCTCGCCGGAGCAGACGCCGGCTGCATTGCCCAAAACGTCTACCTGTATTGCGCCGCCGCAGGCCTGGCCACCGTAGTGCGCGGCCTGATCGACCGGTCTCGCCTGGCCGCTGCTCTGGGGCTGACCAAGACCGAGCGGATCACGCTGGCGCAGAGCGTCGGGTACCCCGCGGCGGCGTGACGTGGGTGGCATCATGAACGAGTCCACCCCAGCGTCGGCTGGCCTTCCCGAGGGCGTGATTGCGCTCGTGCCGATGCGCAACGTGGTGCTCTTCCCGCACGTCCTGATTCCGGTGACGGTGGGTCGGCCGAAGTCGGTGGCCGCGGTGAATCAGGCGCTGGCGGCTAAAGCGGTATTCGGCCTCGTGTTGCAGAAGGATCCGAAGGATGACGACCCCGGCCTGGACGGGCTGCATGCGATCGGCACGCTGGCCAACATCGTGCAGCACCAGAGCGGCGATGACGGCCAGATCCACGCTGTGTGCCAGGGCTTGCAGCGCATGCGCATCGTCGAACTCGTCGAGGGCCACCCGTTCCTCGCCGCGCGCATCGAACACCTCGAAGAGCCGGCTGCGGTGTCGACCCAAGCGCAGGCACTCGCCATGCAACTGCGCGAGCGCGGCATGGAAATTCTCTCGATGATGCCGGGCGTGCCCGCCGAGATGGCGCATGTGCTGCAGGCGACGCGTTCGCCGTCGCAACTCGCCGATCTGGCGGCGAGCCTGCTCGACATCGAACCTGCCGAGAAGCAGATGCTGTTAGAGACGCAGGGCAGCGAAGAGCGTCTCGAGAAAGTGCTGAAGGTGCTCGCCCAACGCATCGAGGTGCTGCGTCTGTCCAAGGAGATCGGTGCGCGCACCAAGGAGCAGATGGACGATCGGCAGCGCCGTTTCATCCTCGAGGAGCAATTGAAGGCGATCAAGAAGGAGCTCGGCGAGGACGGAGGCAGCGCCCAGGAGGTCGCAGCGCTTTCGAACGCCGTCAGCGCCGCGAAGATGCCCGCCGACACCGAGGCGCATGTGCGCAAGGAACTGCAGCGCCTGCAACGCATGCAGGACGGCTCGAGCGAGTATTCGATGCTGCGCACCTGGATCGACTGGATGACCGAGCTGCCCTGGGCGGCGCCGGCCGAGCTGGAGATCGACATCGCCGCGGCGCGCAAAACGCTCGAGGCCGACCACTTCGGCCTGGACCGCGTGAAGAAGCGCATCGTCGAGTTCCTCGCGGTGAAGAAACTCAACCCGCAGGGCCGCGCGCCGATCCTGTGTTTCGTCGGCCCGCCCGGGGTGGGCAAGACGTCGCTCGGGCAGAGCGTTGCACGGGCGATCGGCCGGCCGTTCGTGCGCGTCTCGCTCGGCGGCGTGCACGACGAGGCCGAGGTCCGCGGCCACCGCCGCACCTACGTCGGCGCGATGCCCGGTGTCGTCGTCAGCAACCTGCGCAAGGCCGGGGCGCGCGACTGCGTGATGATGCTCGACGAAGTCGACAAAATGTCGATGAGCATGCAAGGCGACCCCTCGGCGGCGCTGCTCGAAGTGCTCGACCCGGAGCAGAACTCGACGTTTCGCGACAACTACCTGGGTGTGCCGTTCGACCTCAGCCGCGTCGTCTTCATCGCCACCGCGAACGTCATCGACAACGTTCCGTCTGCGGTGCGTGACCGCATGGAAGTGATCGCGCTGCCCGGCTACACGCTGGAGGAGAAAGAACAGATCGCGCGCAGTTACCTGGTGCGCCGCCAGCGCGAGGCCTGCGGCTTGCGCGAGGACCAGTTCGATCTGAGCGACGCGGCGCTGCGCTGCATCGCCGCCAGCTACACGCGCGAAGCCGGGGTGCGCCAGCTCGAACGCGAAATCGGGCGGGTGATGCGCGGCGCGGCGCTGCGCATCGCTGACGGCACTGCCACGCAGGTGCACGTCGACGAAGGCGACCTCGAGGCCCTGCTCGGACCGCCGACGATGGAGCATGAAGTCGCGCTGCGCAGCGGCCTGGCCGGGGTGGCCACCGGCCTGGCTTGGACGCCGGTGGGCGGCGACATTCTGTTCATCGAGGCGACGCGCGTCGCCGGCAGCGGCAAACTGATCCTGACCGGCCAACTCGGCGACGTCATGAAGGAAAGCGCACAAGCCGCGCTGACCCTGGTCAAGGCGCACGCCGCGCAGCTCAACCTGCCTGCGGACGCGTTCGAGCACATCGACGTGCATGTGCACGTGCCGGCCGGAGCGATCCCGAAGGACGGGCCGAGTGCCGGCGTAGCGATGTTCGTCGCGCTCGCGTCGCTGTTCGGCGACCGCAAGGTGCGGCCCGATTGCGCGATGACGGGCGAGATCAGCCTGCGCGGGCTGGTGCTGCCGGTGGGCGGCATCAAGGAAAAGGTGCTGGCCGCGCAGCGTGCCGGGTTGCAGGCCGTGCTGCTGCCGGCGCGCAACCGCAAAGACTTGCACGACGTGCCCGAGGCGACGCGCCAGGCCTTGCAGTTCGAATGGCTCGAAACGGTAGACGACGCGGTCGCTGCTGCGCTGGGCGAGACGACGCGCCAGCGCAACGAGGACTTCCAGCTCGTAGATGCAGATTAGGACAGCAGCCCTGCGTCCTTATTGAGACGAATCAACTGAGCACTGCATGGGTGGCGGACGCGAAATTCAAGAATCTGGAGGTCCCCTTCGATACCCAGGGCAAGCCCGGGCGCCGCCTTTGCCGACGAATTGCGCCTGCCCCCGGACGTGCAGGTCGTGTCGAAGGCGACACGCCGGTCGCACGACGCTTACTCGGCATTCAATGAGACCGATCTCGCTGCGGGCGTACGACAGACCCGCCGTTGCCGATGGCGTGGTCTGGGCATCCGTCTTCATGCTTCGGTCCTTTTCCATGGCTCCCGGCTGCCAAGGCGATGAATGATGAAAGGCCACTGCGGGAGCGTCACCGCCATGGTGAATGCTCAAGCGCGGCGCGCCGCAATGTCTTGAGGAAGCATCAGCCAACGAGCTTGATCGTTTGCGCCGGATCAATCGCGGAACTTCACTGGGGTGCAACATGGACTCTTGGGGCGACGCGGCCAGCGGCGCTTTCACTGGACCTACCCAGTCAGGAGAGATGTCATGAGCGATCTTCGATTGAGAGACATGTTCGAGATGGACCCGTTCGAGGGTGCTTTTCGCAACTTCCTTCGTCCATGGAAGAGCGAGCTCACGCTCGACGTTCCTGAAATCCGCGTCGACCTGAGCGAAGCGGATGGCAATTACACCCTGAGGGCCGAAGTGCCCGGTGCGCGCAAGGAAGACATCAACGTGCGCATCGACGGCAACCAGGTGAGCATCACGAGCGAAGTGAAGAAGGAGTCGCAAGAGAAGAAGAACGGTCGTGTGCTGCGCTCGGAGCGCCACTATGGCTTCGCCAGCCGCAGCCTTTGGCTCGATTGCCCCGTCGATGACTCCAAAGCGGTCGCGAAGTACCAGAACGGCGTGCTCGAATTGACCCTGCCGAAGAAGACGGCGACGTCAGCGAAGCGCCTCGCGATCAGCTGACCACGTGTGACGCCGCCCGCGCCGCCCTGCGCACGGGGATCGCCGGCGCTGCGCCGGCGCGGTGCGTTCCTGCCGTGTTGCGACTGGTTTCACGTTTCGCAGGCGCGCTCGCGTTCGGGGTGTGGCTGTGCGCCGGCAGCGCATTCGGCGCTGATGCGTTGCTGTGGTTCGAGCAGGCCCGGCCGAACCGGCAGGCCCGCCAGGCCGTCGAACTGCTCGGCGCCGCGGCGAGCCACGGACTGGACCCGCAAGACTACGACGCCGACGCGCTGTCGCGCGGCGTCACGCTGGCCACCCAGGGTCCGCCGCCGGATCGCGACACGATCGCGCGGCTGGAGCAAACGCTGAGCGCTGCGATGCAGCGCTACCTCACCCACCTGCACGGCGGCCGAGTCGACCCGCGCCAGATTCACCACGACTTCGCCGTGCCGCAGCGTGCCCCATTCGACGCTGCAGCGAGGCTGCGTTCCGCAGTCGCAGCTGACCACCTGCGTGAAGCCGTGCAACAAGCCACACCGCGCGTACCGCTGTACGAGCAACTGCGCGACGCGCTGGCACGCTATCGCGAGCTGGCCACTGCTGCAACCTCGTGGCCGGCGCTGCCGCCGTTGCCGGGCGCTCAACGCGGCATCGGCGGCAAGCTCGAACGGGGCCAGCCTTATGCGGGCCTGGCGCTGCTCGGGGAGCGCTTGGTGGCCCTGGGTGACCTCGCGCCGCAGGCGCTTCCATCCATGCAGGCGCTTCCATCCATGCAGGCGCCTCAATCCATGCAGGCGCTGCAGGCCACGCCGGCACCGCTCTACGAAGGGCTGCTCGTCGACGCCGTCGCGGCGTTCCAGCAGCGCCACGGCCTGGCCGCTGACGGGCTGATCGGCAAAGCGACGCTCGCGCAACTGCAGGTCGCACCAAGCGTCCGGGTGCGGCAGATCGAACTCGCGCTGGAGCGCTTGCGCTGGAGCCCGCCACTGCAAGCGCCGCGCATGATCGTCATCAACATCCCCGAGTTCGTGCTGCGCGCGGTCGAAGTCAGCGACGGCCGCCTCAGCGTGCACCACGAGATGAAGGTGATCGTCGGCAAGTCGATGGACACGCGCACGCCGCTGCTTATCGAGGCAATGCGATCCATCGAGTTCCAGCCCTACTGGAACGTGCCGGCGTCGATCGCCCGCGCGGAGATCGTGCCGCGGCTGCGGCGCGATCCGGCCTACTTCGACGAGCAGGGTTTCGAGTTTGTCGGACCCGACGGCGGCGTGAGCGCTGAGCGGTCGGAGCAAAATCTCGACGCGGTGCTCGCCGGCGTTTTGCGTCTGCGCCAGCGGCCCGGGCCGCAGAACGCGCTGGGCGACATCAAGTTCGTGTTTCCGAACCGTGAACAAATCTACCTCCATCACACCCCCGAGAAGCGGCTGTTCGAGCGCGAGCGGCGCGACTTCAGCCACGGCTGCATCCGCGTCGAGCAGCCGGTGGCGCTGGCGAAGTTCGTGCTGCGGGGCATGGCGGATTGGACCGAGGAGCGCATCGTGCGCGCGATGCGCGAGGGCAAATCGATGACGCTGAAGCTGGCCGAGCCGGTGCCGGTGTTGATCGCCTACGCAACCGCCCTCGTGAAGGACGGCCGGGTGCACTTCTTCGCCGACCTCTACGACCACGACCGCGTGCTCGACACCTGGTTACGACAGCGCGCGCCGGCGCGCCGACAATCCGCCCAATGAGCAGTAACAACCCCACCATCCCCACGCGCCGCCGCTTTCTGCATCACAGCGCCCGCCTCGCGGCGGCCAGCGCGTTGCCGGCACTGTCCACCCCGGCGCGCGCTTTGGTGCCGGGCGTGCGTGCCCTGGCATTCGTCCACACCCACACCCAGGAGAGAATCGACCTGGTTTACGCGCGGCATGAACACTACGTTCCCGCGGCGCTGGGTTCGTTGAACCACTTTCTGCGCGACCACTACACGGGTGAGGTCGGCGCGATCGACCCTCGCATGTTCGACCTGCTGCACCAGGTGCACACCGCGCTCGCAGCGAAGCACCCGTTCGAGGTGATCTCCGCTTATCGCTGCGCCGCCACGAACACGAAATTGCGTCAGGCGCGCGGCGGCGGCGTGGCCCGGCACAGCCTGCACCTGGAAGGCCGCGCGATCGACGTGCGCCTGACCGGCGTGGCGCTGGCCGATCTGCGCGACGCGGCGCTGCTGCTTCGCGCCGGCGGGGTGGGCTTCTACCCGCGCGAGCAGTTCGTGCACATCGATACCGGGCGCGTGCGCAGCTGGTGAGGCGGGAGCCACGGCGTTTTGCGCTGGCGCAGACGCGCGGCGTCGCAGCCGCGCCATGATCGCGGCCAGAGGCCGGTCACACTGAAGCAGCTGTCGTGTGAGCCGGCGTGCACGCCAGGAGGTCGATCATGGAGCTGAGTTCAACGTCCTTCGATTCCCTGGGCACGATCCCCAAGCTCCACACCTGCGAAGGTGCGGACCTGGCTCCGGCTCTGCAATGGAGCGGCGTTCCGCCCGACGCCAAGAGCCTCGCGCTGATCGTCGACGACCCCGACGCGCCCGACCCGGCGGCGCCCAAGCAAACCTGGGTGCACTGGGTCGTGGTCGACATCGCGCCGTCAGCCTCGGGGCTGGCGCAGGGCGGCAAGCCGCTGCCGGTGGGCGCGCGCGAAGGCCTGAACGACTGGCACCGCGTCGGCTACGGTGGGCCCTGCCCACCCATCGGCCGGCATCGTTATTTCTTCAAGCTGTACGCGCTCGACATCTGGCTGCCCGGGCTGCGCCAGCCCACCAAGGCGCAGGTCGAACACGCCATGCAAGGCCATATCGTCGCGCAGGCGGAGCTCGTCGGGACGTATCAGAAGACGCAGCGCTGATCTGCCCCGCGTGAAGCCGGCGCGCCGGCCTGTGGTCTCATCGACGAACCGGCTGCGACACCCAGGGCGCAGGCAGCGCTCATCCATCGTCGCGCTCCGGCAGGCCATGGTCCGACGCCCACACCTTGGCCTTGGCGATCGCGATGCGAATCGCCTTGCCTTCGTCCATGCCCTCGTCGAGCAGCGCGTTCGCGATCGCTATGGCCTTGTGCCGGGCTGCTTCGCTCAGGTGGCGCATCGCCACGGGGAAATACTCGTTGTTCCAGGGCATGCGCCACCACTGGGTCTGTGCGAGGCGCCTCAGGGGCGTGAATACCAGGCCCGGCACTCCGCCTCGCGGCCGCGCACGACACGCCGCCCGGCGAGTGGACCGAGCGCCGCGGTGACGACCGTGTACTGGCGTTCGCCGTGCTCCTTGTCTTCGCCGTAGAGCACGACCCAGTCGCGCACCCGGCCGAGCTGATGCGCGCGCGCCGTGTTCGAGAACAGCGCCGTGAAATGCCAGGCGCCGCGCTGCGTGTGCAACACCGGCAGCCAGGCTTCGCCGCTCGGGTTGAAGCGGCGCGGCGCGATCTTCGAGAGCGTTCCCGCTTCAGCCCCGGCGCGGTACTCGCGGTCGACGTCGAGCAGCCAGTCGACGCCCGGCTCTTGCTGCGCAGCAGCGACCGGCGCGCGGCGATTGAGCGCGCGGCGCCGGTCGAGCATTTGCGTCAACGCGGCGC
>JBAQUQ010000408.1:0-23824 GCA_049297615.1 Burkholderiaceae bacterium | reverse complement strand
GCCAGGGCCTGCGCCGACATGTCGCGCAGCGCCGCGAGCTGTGCCGCAATGCGTGGCAGCTCAGCCGGTTCGTTGCGCGAGCGTTCGCCGGCTGCCCGTTGCACCGCGGTTCGGTACAGCCATTGCGGCGCGATATCCGGCGCGTCGGTCTCCAGCACGATGCACTCCAGCGGCAAACTCGCTGCCAAGCGCCGGATCTGCAAGGCGCGCTCGAACGTCAGCGCGCCGCCGAAACCGAGCTTGAAGCCGAGATCGACGAAGGCCAGCGCCTGTTGTTCGCTGCCATTGAAGGCATGGACGATGCCGCCGCTGACGCGCACCTGGCGCAAGCGCTTGAGCAAAGTGTCGGCCGAGCGACGCACGTGAATGATCACGGGCAGTTCGAATTCGCGCGCGAGCGCGAGCTGCTCGACGTAAAAACGAAGCTGCAAGGCGTGGTCCAGTCCCGGGGCGAAATGGTCCAGGCCGATCTCGCCGAGGGCCACCAGGCGCGGGTCGTCGTGATGCGCGGCCAGGCGTTCGCGCAACACGGCAAACGGCGCGGGGCCGGCGCGTTCCACATAAAGCGGGTGGATGCCCAAGGCATAGACAAACCCTTGAGCGTGCGCCAAGTCGTGCACGGCGTCGAAATTGTCCGGGGCGACAGCCGGCAGCACGATTTGCTCGACACCGGCCTGCGCGGCGCGTGCGATCACGGCGCCGCGGTCGGCGTCGAATTCGGCGGCGTCGAGATGGCAATGGGTGTCGATCCACATGGTGGGATGATGCATGACCCCCGCAAACGCGCGGGGACTGGCGTGGGCTGAGGTGACAGGGCACTGTGACAGGATTCGACCGCCGTGCTACCGTAGCACCGCTGCCGTTGCAACACCGGCATAGGGATAAGCTCGATGCATCAGGTTCGACACCTGTCAGGACGCAGGCCATGAAGAAAGCGCCGCTTTACAGCCGCTCGCCCCGCCCAACCCCGCCACTGCTGAGGCCAGCGGCGAAGCCGAGTCCGGCCGCGCCGACACGCTGGGCGCAAATCAGGTCTGCGGCGCTGCGCCATGAGCGGCGCCTGTGGGCGCTGTCCTTGGCGGCGCTGTTGCTGTTCGGCCTGGCCTTGCAAGGCACGCTGCAACGCCGTCCCGCACCGCTGAGCTTGGACAAGATCGAAGCCGCCCTTCGCGCTTCGCTCGAAGAAAAGCCACTCGCCGCCGCCGAAGCGCGCGCCTATCAAGCGATCCTGCCGTCACTGGTGCGGGTCGTTGGGCAGAACAATGGAGCCAACGACGGGTCGGACGAGAACGAGCCACGCGGTGTGGGCAGCGGCGTCGTGATCGTCGACAGCGGAATCATCCTGACGAATCTGCACGTCGTCGCCGGCGCGAAGCGCATCAAGGTGACGTTTGCCACCGGGCTCGAATCAGACGCCACGGTCACAGGCGTCTACGCCGAACACGACCTGGCGGTGTTGAAGGCCAAGAGCATCCCCGACGATTTGCCCGCCGCGACGATGCGCTCCACCGGCGACCTGCTCCCCGGCGACCATGTGATCGCGGTGGGATTTCCGTTCGGGATCGGACCTTCGGTGTCCTCCGGCGTGGTGTCGGGCTTGAAGCGTGAATTTCGCTCGCCCGAAGGCGACCGCGTGCTGACCAATCTGATCCAGTTCGACGCTGCGGCGAACCCCGGTAATTCGGGCGGGCCACTGGTGACGCTGGACGGTGCCGTCGTGGGAATCGTCACGGCCATCCTCAACCCCTCGCGCCAGCGCGTCTTTATCGGCATCGGCTTCGCCGTGCCGATCGAGAACGCCGCCAGCGCCGCGGGAATGCCGCCCTTTTAAGCACCCCTGAACGCACCGCATCCCGGCAAACCGTCGACAACCCGCGTCATTCATGGACAACACCCCTTCCTCCGGCGCCGCAGCCTCCACCCTGATGGAGAACCTGCTCTACGAAGTGAAGCGCATCGTGGTCGGGCAAGACCGATTCCTCGAGCGCGTCATGGTCGCACTGCTTGCGCAGGGCCATTTGCTGGTCGAAGGCGTTCCGGGCCTGGCCAAGACCTTGACGGTGAGAACGCTCGCCGCAACCTTGCGTGGCAGTTTCAAGCGCATCCAGTTCACGCCCGATCTGGTTCCTGCCGATCTGGTGGGAACGCGCATCTACAGCCCGCGCACGGGCGAGTTCAGCACCTCGCTCGGGCCGGTGTTCACGCATCTGCTGCTTGCCGATGAAATCAACCGCGCCCCCGCCAAAGTGCAGAGCGCGCTGTTGGAGGTGATGCAGGAGCGCCAGGTGACGATTGCCGGCGAAACGCACAAGGTGCCCGAGCCCTTTCTGGTGATGGCCACGCAGAACCCGATCGAGACCGAAGGCACCTATCCGCTGCCCGAAGCCCAGGTGGATCGTTTCATGATGAAGGTACTCGTCGATTACCCGAGCGAAGAGGAAGAACTTGTCGTCGCACAGCGCGTCACCGGGCCAGCCACCAGTGTCAACGCGGTGGCGAGCATGAGCCAGCTCGGCGAGTTGCAGCAGGAATGCCGGTGGGTGTATGTGGACCCGTCGCTGATGCAATACGCCGTCAGAATCGTCAGCGCGACGCGCCGGCCCGAGCGCTACGGTTTGCCGGATTTGGCCAAGTACATCACCTTTGGCGCGAGCCCGCGCGCAACGATCGGCCTGATCGAAGGCGCACGTGCCCTGGCCTTCATGCGCGGGCGCAACTACGCCCTGCCCGAAGACATGACGGGCCTGATCGCCGATGTGTTGCGGCATCGGCTCGTGTTGTCTTACGAGGCGCTGGCCGATGGGCTGAACGCCGACCAGATTGTCGAGCGGGTGCAGAAGAAGATTCCCGTTCCCGACAAGCCCCTCGCGACGCATGCGACCCAATCGGCGCAATTGCAGGCATCCTGAAGGCGAGATCGTGTCAGCCTTTGCCGACGAGCGACGCCGCAGCGAGACGATCGCTCCATGGGGCGACACGCCCTCGTCCTATCCCTCCCGGCCGCAACGGCGCCAGGACGATGCGGCGCCCAGCAAGGAAAACGGGACGGCGCGCAGCACCGAGGCTTTGCTCAAGCGCTTGGAGTGGACCGTGTTGCGGCGCCTGGACGGCGTGCTGCAAGGCGACTACCGCACGCTGTGGCGCGGCGCCGGGCTGGACTTGGCGGATCTGCGTGAATACCAGCACCACGACGACGTGCGCCACATCGACTGGAACGTCACGGCGCGCCTTCAAACGCCCTATGTGCGCCAGTTCACCGAAGACCGCGAACTCGCGGCCTGGTTTCTCGTCGATCTGAGCGCGAGCGTGGACTTCGGGTCGAACCGAATCACGAAGCGCAGCGTGGCCCGCGAATTCGTTGGCGTGCTCGCGCGTCTGCTCACGCGCCATGGCAATCGCATCGGCGCGCTGCTGTACGGCAATGCCGTTGACTGCGTGATCCCCGTGCGCGGCGGGCGCACTCAAGTGCTGCATTTGATGCAGCGCATGGCGCAGCGTCCCGAGAAGTCGGCCGAAGGCGCGACGCAGCTGCGCGATTTGTTGATTGCCGGGCAGCGCATCGTGAAACGGCGCAGCACGGTCTTCATCGTCTCCGATTTCATCAGCGCGCCGGGCTGGGAGCGCGCGCTCGTCCACCTCGCGCAGCGCCATGAGGTGACTGCCGTGCGCCTGTACGATCCGCTCGAAATGGACCTTCCCGACATGGGCCTGGTGACGATGAATGACGCCGAGACCGGCGAGCAGCTCGTCGTCGACACACACGACCCAGGCTTTCGCCAGCGTTTTGCGCGGCTCGCGCAAGAGCGCGAGACCGCTCTGCGCGGCGCCTTGGCTCATGCAGGTGTCGACACCCTCGAGTTGGCCACCGACGATAATCTGCTCGACGCTATTCTTCGGTTTGCCAACCTGCGCCGCCAGCGCAGTCGCCTGAGTGCTGGTGGCGGTGCACCGGGCTCGGCGCCGGCATGGAGGGCTGTCGCATCATGACGACGACGCCTTGGATCAACTTCCTATGGCCCGAAATGCTTTGGGCCATGTTTGCCGTGCCGCTGCTGGTGGCGGGCTATTTTTGGCTGCTGGCGCGGCGCAAGAAGACCGTGCTTCGTTACGCCAGCCTGGGACTGGTGCGCCAAGCGCTGGCCAAGACGACGGCCTGGCGGCGCCATGTACCGCCGGCGCTGATGTTGCTGGCAGCCATCGCATTGCTGTTCGCCGCGGCGCGGCCCGCCGCCGTGGTCAGCTTGCCGACGGCGCAAAAGACGATCGTGCTTGCGATCGACGTCTCGGGCAGCATGCGCGCCACCGATGTAAAACCGAACCGCATCACTGCCGCGCAAGAGGCGGCCAAGACCTTCGTTGCCGAATTGCCGCGCTCGGTGCGAGTCGCGGTCGTTTCGTTCGCCGGTACCGCTGCCGTGGTGCAAGCACCCACGCTCAGCCGCGACGATGTTTACGCGTCGATCGATCGTTTCCAGCTGCAGCGCGGCACGGCCACCGGCAGTGGCATCGTGCTCTCGCTCGCAACGATATTTCCCGAAGCCGGCATCGACCTGTCGCAAATCACCGGCGCGCGCAACATGCCTGCGCAGCCCGGCGAAAAGCCGCGCCCCGAGTTCACGCCCGTCGAGCCCGGCTCATTCGCCTCGGCGGCGATCATCATGCTCACCGACGGCCAGCGCACCACCGGCCCGGATCCGCTGGACGCCGCCAAGATGGCGTCGGAACGCGGCGTGCGTGTCTACACCGTGGGCATAGGCACGAAGGAAGGCGAGACGATAGGATTCGAGGGCTGGTCGATGCGCGTGCGCCTGGACGAAGACACGCTGAAGAACATCGCCGACCGCACCCGCGCCGACTACTTCTACGCCGGCACGGCAGAAGACCTGAAGAAGGTCTACCAGTCGCTCAGCACGCGCCTTGTCGTCGAGCGCAAAGAGACCGAGATCAGCGCGCTGTTCGCGCTGCTCGGCGCATTCCTGCTGATCGGCGCCGTGGGCTTATCAGTGTGGTGGTTCGGCCGCGCGGCCTGAGCACGCGAGTCGGGTGAACCACGGCGAAACCCGCATGCGAAAATTCGCGCTTCCCGCCGTAGTTCAATGGATAGAACGAGCGCCTCCTAAGCGCTAGATGTGGGTTCGATTCCCGCCGGGGGGGCCAGAGGCGAATGAGGGCTCGAAGGAGATATCCGTTTTGACCGGCGCTTCGCTGAGCGCGTCACGAATGATGGCGATGACTATGGGGACTAAACAAAGCGCCCCCATCCAGAAAAGTACATCGAAGAAGTTCATTTCAACGCTCCTTTTGGTTAGAAGCGAAGTCTCACGATTCCTCGATCCGAGTTTGTAAGCAGGCATTGGAATCGGTAACGACATGACCGACGCCGAATCGATTTACGGCTGCGGTGTCGCCTGCGACTCGGCTCGGGGCTCACGGCGTGCCTCGAACGCTGCACGCCTCGGGCGACAATCGTTACAACATCGAACGAATTGCCGCCGGCAGTGCGCCTCAGCGTCGCATCGCGCGCGACAGCAGCAGCACCGGCACCAGGCCGACCAGCACGATCGCCAGCGACGGCAGCGCCGCTTCGCCCAAGCGCTCGTCGCGCGCCAGTTGATAGGCGACGACGGCGAGCGTGTCGCTGTTGAACGGGCGCAGTACCAGCGTGGCGGGCAGCTCTTTCATCACGTCGACGAACACCAGCAATAGCGCGGCCAATGTGGCGCGGCGCAACAGGGGAGCGTGCAATCGGACCAGCATGCGCCAGCGCGATACGCCGAGCATGCGCGCCGTCTCGTCCACCGAAGGAGGAATTCGTGCATAGCCCGCTTCGAGCGACTGCAAGGCCACCGACGAAAAGCGCACCTGGTAGGCATAGAGCACGCCGAACAGCGTGCCGGTGACCAGGGCGCTGGCGCCCCATTGCGGCCAGCGATGCTGCGCCCAAGACAGCGGCACCAGCACCCCCACCGCGATGACTGCCCCCGGCAGGGCGTAGCCGAGCGAGACCGCGCGCACGGCCCAATTCAAGGTCCGACTGGGCCGGGTTCGTAAATCGAACGCAAAAGCGGCCGCCAATAGCGCGGCGAGCACGGCCGCGATCGCCGCGAGCTGCAGGCTGACAGCGGCTGATTGGGCGAATCGCAGCAGCGGCAAGTGCACATCGGCGGACTCGAGTTCCTGCACGAACAAGCGCAACAACACCAGCACCGGCAACAAGAACCCCAGCAGCACGGGGACGGCACAGGCGGCGAACGCCCAGACGGCGCGCCTGCCCTGCAGGCGCAGCGGCCTGGCCTCGTTGCTTGCAGCGGCGGCCACTGTCGAGCTGGCAAAACGCAGACGGCGCCGGGCGCGGCGCTCCAGCCAGAGCAGGACGGCGACGACGAGCAATAACATCGATGCGAGTTGCGCTGCGGCATCGCCGTCGTTCATGACCAGCCAGGCTTTGTAGATTCCGGTCGTGAAGGTCTGGAGGCCGAAGTAAGAACCAACGCCGTAATCGGCCAGCGTTTCCATCAGCGCCAGCGCCACGCCGGCGGTTATGGCCGGGCGTGCCAGTGGCAGCGCCACTTCGCGCACGCGCCGCGATGTGCCAGCCCCGAGCAAGCGCGCGGCCTCCATCAATTGCACGCCTCGCTCGTCGAGCGCAGCGCGCGTCAACAGGTAGACATAGGGGTAGAGGCAAAACACGAACAGAATCGCCGCGCCCCAGAGGTTTCGCACGTCGGGCCAGAGTGCTCCGCTTGCCCCGGTCGCGGCGCGCAATGCCACTTGCAGGGCGCCGCTGTATTGCAGCGCATCGGTTGTTGCGTAGGCCAGCACATAGGCGGGCATCGCCAGCGGCAACAACAGGGCCCACTCGAAACTGCGACGCAGGGGGAAGTCGAACAATGTGACCAATACTGCCGTGCCTCCCCCCACCAATGCGACGCCCAGGCCAACCGCACCGGCCAGCAACAGCGAATTCAACGCGTAAACCGGCAGCACGGTGTTCCATTGGTGGCGCAATGTCGCGATCCCCGGCGCATCCAAGGCCAGCCATGCGCCCAGCACCCCGAACACGGGAAGCGCCAGGAGTAGCGCGCCAATCGTCAGCAGGCGTGTCATGTCTTCGTGGGGCGGGCGTCGCGAACCCGAAAGCAAATCTGAAAATAGATGCGAACGATTCTGATTTGTAATGGCGCCCTATCATAAGGCCCATGTTTCTCGAGCTCGAACGAGTCGAAGTTCGTTATGACGCAGGCGCGCCGCGAGCGGCGGTCGACGCGGTGTCGCTGGGCTTGCAGCGCGGCGAAATCGGCGTCTTGATCGGGCCTTCGGGTTGCGGCAAGACCTCGCTGCTGCGCGCCGTTGCCGGCCTGGAGCGGCTGCGCGCCGGCCGCGTCGCGATCGACGCCACCGTGCTTGGCGACGCCGCGCGAGATGTGCACGTGCCCCCTGAGGAGCGCCAGATCGGCATGGTGTTTCAGGACTACGCCCTGTTCCCGCACTTGAGCGTGGCCCAGAACGTGGCGTTCGGCCTCGCCCACCTCGCTGTGGCGCAACGCCGCTCGCGTACCCAGGAAGTGCTTGATTTGGTGGGCCTGGGGTACGCCGCTAAACGCGCACCGCACGAACTCTCGGGTGGCCAACAGCAACGTGTGGCGCTGGCACGCGCGCTGGCGCCCCAGCCGCGCCTGCTGCTGCTGGACGAACCCTTCTCCAGTCTCGATATCGACCTGCGAGAGCGCCTGGCCCAGGAACTGCGGGCCATCCTCAAGGGCTTGCAGATCACAGCATTGTTCGTGACGCACGATCAGTTCGAGGCGTTCGCCATCGGCGACCTGATCGGCGTGATGGACAAAGGCGTCCTCGAGCAGTGGGACGATGCCTACACGCTGTACCACCGCCCGGCAACGCGTTTTGTCGCGGATTTCATCGGCCACGGGGTGTTCACACCAGCACAGATCGTCGCCGCGCCCGGCGGCAGCATGGTGCGAACTGCCTTGGGCGACCTGAGCGACACGCTCGAATGCCCTCTGCCCGAGGCCTTCGACGGCGGTCTGTGCGACGTGCTGCTGCGCGCCGACGACATCGTCCACGACGACGCCGCTCCGGTGAAGGCCTGCATCGAACGCAAAGCCTTTCGCGGCTCGGAGTTCCTCTACACATTGCGCCTGGCCAGCGGCGAACTGGTGATGGCGCATGTGCCGTCACACCATGATCACCAAATCGGCGAATGGATAGGCATTCGCGCCCAGGTCGACCACGTGGTGACGTTTGCGCGGCGACCCCAC
Organism: Burkholderiaceae bacterium; assembly: GCA_049297615.1. GTDB lineage: Bacteria > Pseudomonadota > Gammaproteobacteria > Burkholderiales > Burkholderiaceae_C > JAEMQF01. The sequence goes on along the minus strand of JBAQUQ010000408.1, from coordinate 15,548 downwards.
CCCTGAGTTCACTGTGTCAGCCCATAGGAGTCTGTGGGAGTCGGAGGCCACGCTCGATCCGCCCAAAGCCTTGCGCAAGGTGGCCCTCCCCGGGTCTCGGGGTGAGGGCGCCAAAGCGCATATTGCCGTGCAACTTTCCCGGGGTGCTTCCTATCCAAGACGAGGGTTGGGAATATACTGCCCGTGCAGTTTTGCAGATGATTTCGCGGTTCGTGAGCGCAGGCACAGGGGGTACTCGATGGGCAGGAAAATCAAGGTGGCTGGCTGGATCGCGCTGGGCGCGGTGGCCGGCGCACTCGCCACGATGCAATTGCAGGCGATCGCGCGCAGCTCGGTCGCCCAGCTTCCACTCGAGGAACTACAGCAGCTCGCGGCAGTGTTCGGCATGGTGAAAAGCGACTACGTCGAATCGGTCGACGAAAAGAAGCTCATCACCGACGCGATCGGCGGCATGGTCTCCGGCCTGGACCCGCATTCGCAGTATTTCGACAAGAAGACGTTCAAGGAATTTCGCGAAGGCACGACCGGCAAGTTTGTCGGCGTGGGCATCGAGATCGGCATGGAAGACGGCCTGGTGAAAGTGGTCTCGCCCATCGAAGGATCCCCGGCTTTTCGCGCCGGCGTGAAGAGCGGCGACTTGATCACCAAGATCGACGACACCGTCGTCAAAGGCCTGACGATGGATCAGGCGGTCAAGCGCATGCGGGGCGAGCCCAATACCAAGGTCGTGCTGACGATCTTCCGCAGGTCTGAGAGCCGCAGCTTCCCGGTCAGCATCGTGCGCGAGGAAATCCGCACCCAGAGCGTGCGCTCCAAGGTCGTCGAGCCAGGTTACGCGTGGCTGCGCGTCAGCCAGTTCCAGGACCGTACCGTTGACGACTTCGTGCGCAAGCTCGATGAAATCTACAAACAAGAACCCAACCTCAAGGGCCTTGTGCTCGATCTGCGCAACGACCCCGGCGGCCTGCTCGAAGCTTCGGTCGCGATTTCCGCGGCATTCCTTCCAAGTGACGCCGTGGTGGTGTCGACGAACGGACAGATCGCCGATTCGAAGGCGACGTTCAAAGCCGCCCCCGAGTTCTACATGCGCCGCGGCGGCGGCGACCCGTTGAAGAAGCTCCCCGACGCCGTGAAGAAAGTTCCGCTCATCGTTCTCGTCAATGAAGGCTCGGCTTCGGCCAGCGAAATCGTCGCCGGGGCGCTGCAAGACCACAAACGCGCGACCATCATGGGCGCGCAGACCTTCGGCAAGGGGTCGGTACAGACGGTGCGCCAGCTCTCGCCCGAAACGGCGCTGAAGATCACGACGGCGCGCTACTTCACGCCCAGCGGCGCGTCGATCCAGGCCAAGGGCATCGTGCCCGATGTGATGCTCGACGAAACCTCGGAAGGCAATTTGTTCGCGTCGTTGCGCGTGCGTGAAGCCGACCTGGAAAAGCACTTGCAAAGTGGCCAAGGCGCCGAAGTGAAAGACGAGATGCGCGAGAAGGCGCGCGAGGAAGCGCGCAAGAAACTCGAGGACGAAAGCGCCAAGCGCGCCGCCGCTCCGCCTAAGCCCTTGCCAGAGTTCGGCAGCACAGAAGATTTTCAGCTGACCCAGGCACTGAACCGCCTTAAAGGCAAACCGGTGCTGGTGAGCAAGACGGCTGTCGAGCGCAAGGCCGAAGTGAACACGAACTGAGCCAGCGCTTGGTTCAACCAGAGAAGACGCCCGCGCCAGCGGGCGTTTTTCGTCTCCAGTGGCCCGCGGTGAATGAACGACGACCAGCTGCTGCGCTATTCGCGCCACATCCTGCTCAACGAGCTGGGTATCGAAGGCCAGCAGCGACTACTCGCGTCGCACGCGGTCGTGATCGGCGCCGGTGGCTTGGGTTCTCCGGTTGCGTTGTACCTGGGCACTGCTGGCGTTGGGCACATCACGATCGTCGACCACGACACGGTGGACCTGACCAACTTGCAGCGCCAGATCGCCCACAACCTGGCGCGAGTAGGCCAGCCCAAGGCATTCTCTGCGGCGCAAACGATTCAAGCGATCAACCCCGAGGTCCGCGTCACGGCGCTTCAGGAGCGCGCCGACGCCCCCAGCCTGGCTCGGCTGCTCGTCGACGCGGACGTCGTGCTCGATTGCAGCGATAACTTTGCAACCCGCCATGCCGTGAACGCGGCGTGTCTGGCGAACGCTAAGCCGCTGGTGTCGGGCGCAGCGATCGGTTTCGACGGGCAGATCTCGGTCTACGACACGCGCGGCGACACTCATCCCTGCTACGCCTGCGTCTTCCCGCCGGAAGCGACGTTCGAAGAAACGCGTTGCGCGACGATGGGCGTGTTCGCGCCCCTGGTGGGCATCATCGGTACCATGCAGGCCGCCGAAGCGCTCAAATTGCTCGCGGGAATCGGTTCGTCGCTCGCCGGGCGCTTGCAAATGCTCGACGCGCGCAATATGGAGTGGACCGAAATCCGCTTGCCGCGCAACCCGTCTTGCAGCGTGTGCAGCACGCGACGCCCGGCCCCCATGCCTTAAGCTGCAAAGATGGACAAACGCACCGAGCTGACAGCGCGCAACTTCCCCAGTGCCCAGGAAGAGGCCGAGGCACTCGAGGCGCCGTCGCGCTATGCCGGGCCGGAGAGCGCCTACCGGCTGGCTTTCACCGACAACGATTTCCTGCTGCGCGAGGAGCTGCGCCCTGTGCGAATGCAGCTCGAGTTGCTCAAGCCAGAAATGGTGCAGCTCGCCCACGGCATCAAGTCGACCATCGTCATCTTCGGCAGTGCGCGTATCACGCCGCCCGACGTGGCAGCCTCTGAACTCGCCGCAGCGCGAGTGCGAGGCGATGCCAAAGCCATCAACCGCGCCGAAACCAAGATGCTCATGTCGCGCTACTACGACGAGGCGCAGCGCTTCGCCGCCTTGGTCACGACGCGTTCGCGGGACCACGAGACGCCGATCTATGTGGTCACCGGCGGCGGCCCCGGGATCATGGAAGCGGGCAACCGGGGCGCATTCGAGGTTGGCGGCAAGAGCATCGGCCTGAATATCGTGCTGCCGCAGGAGCAGGTGCCCAACGACTACATCACGCCCGAGTTGTGCTTTCAGTTCCACTACTTCGCGCTGCGCAAGATGCATTTCTTGATGCGCAGCATCGCCCTGGTGTGCTTTCCCGGCGGCTTCGGCACGCTCGACGAATTGTTCGAAACGATCACGCTGGTCCAGACCGGCAAGTGCCGGCGCCGGCCGATCCTGCTGTTCGGGCGCGACTACTGGACCAGCCTGATCAACTTCGACCTGCTCATCGAGACTGGCATGATCAACTCTGAAGACATGGAATTGTTTCACTTCGTCGAGAGCGCCGAAGAGGCGTGGAGCCACCTCGAGAGCGCATACGGCTTCGATTTGCCGCAGACGCAGACGGGTGAATTTGCCGTCGACATATGACGCCTGGGGTGAGCCTGATCGGCGCACCGACCGATATCGGTGCGAGCCTGCGCGGCGCGAGCATGGGGCCCGAAGCCTTGCGTGTGGCTGGCATCGTCTCCGTCCTGACGCACCGCGGCCTGGATGTTGTCGACCGGGGTAACTTGTCGGGCCCGGCCAACCCTTGCCTGGAGCCGGTGAACGGTTATCGACACCTGCCCCAATTGGTGCATTGGAATCAGGCCGTGCACGACGCCGTTGACGCCGAATTGCGTAAGCAGCGTTTGCCGATTCTGCTGGGCGGCGACCACAGCCTGGCCATCGGCTCGATCGGCGCAGTCGCGCGCCATTGCCGCGACCGGCACAAGAAACTTCGCGTCTTGTGGCTCGACGCGCACGCCGATTTCAATACCAACCAACTCACGCCCAGCGGCAATGTGCACGGCATGCCGGTGGCCTGCCTGTACGGCCGAGGACCGCAAGAATTGATTCAGATCGGTGGTGCAGTGCCGGCCCTGCACCCCAAGGAACTGCGCCAGATCGGCATCCGCAGCGTCGACGACAGCGAGAAGCGTCTCGTGCACGAAGCGGAGCTGGAGGTGTTCGACATGCGCTTCATCGACGAGATGGGAATGCGCCACACCATGGAACTGGCGCTGGCAACGCTGGACGCGCAGACGCATTTGCACGTGAGCTTCGACGTCGACTTCCTCGACCCCGACATTGCGCCCGGCGTGGGCACCACCGTACGCGGCGGCCCCACCTACCGCGAGGCACAGTTGTGCATGGAGATGATTGCCGACACCGGGCGGCTCGCCTCGCTCGATGTGATGGAGTTGAACCCGGCACTGGACGTGCGCAATCGCACCGCCGAGTTGGCCGTCGACCTGATTGAAAGCTTGTTCGGCAAGAGTACCTTGATGCGCCGTCCCTGAGCGCTGGCGCACGGCGAGCTTGGACTTATCGGCACGGCCCGTGAACCTTGCGAAACTTGTGCGGCTCCAGCGCATCGCCTCGGGCGAACAGTCCGCGGCGGGCAATGCGCGCCGCATGTTCCTGCGCCGCGTAGCGCCCGGGGCTTTGCCCGAACCTCGAGTTCCAGGCGTGGCCCTGGCCGACCATCCAGGCGCCGATGTCGACGCCGTCCACCTCGACAGTCGCGACGCTGCGCCGATAGTCATCCGTCGCGTAGCTGTGCAGCCGCACCCGCCGATGCAGCACGCGTGCTTCGAGCGCGGCCTTGGCTTGCGCTCCCCAGGGCTGGCAAATTTCCGGCGCATCGATGCCGCGCAGGCGAAACGCACGCGGCTTGCCTGCATTGCCGTGCCCGGCGTCGGGACGTATCCACAAGGTGTCGCCGTCGGTGACGAGTGTGACGGTGCCGCCGTTCAGCGCCTGCGCCTGCGCGGTCGCCGCGAGCAATAACATGGGCAGCGCCAGAACGCCGGCCCACTTCATGCTGTGGTCAACAGCTGGAGCAGCCAAGCCGCGAACAGTGCCAGCGCGACGAGCCAAATTGCCAGCACGCCGAGCGCGCCCCACCACAGGTGCGGCAGGCGTTCGCTCGACGCCTGTGCCTCGCGAAGGCAGACCTGCCACAGCGAAGCGGGCGTGAGGCGAACCACGAGCGCAACGCCCAGCGGCAAAAGGAGCAATTCGTCGAGCAGGCCCAGGACCGGAATGAAATCGGGGATCAGGTCGATCGGGCTGACCGCGTAGGCGATCACGGCGAACGCGACCCACTTGGCGGCGCGCGGCGTCTGCGGGTGGCGCATGAGCTTCCACAGCGCCAGCAGGCGAATCCTGAATTTGACTGTTGCGTCCTGCTTGAATAAACGCGTGAACCAGGTCATGTGAAGAATGCCCAGGGGGCGATGCGCGGGATATTCGGCATGGTACTTGCTGGAATCCCTTGTGACGCGGTGCGAGGGCGCTGTGCCCGAGGGAAATCGAGCATGCGCCGCGACGAACAGGCCCCCTAGACTGACCGCGTTCCCAGCGCTGGCTAGCCCCGGCGATTTCATCGATATCGATCCTGGAGTCTTCCATCATGCGAGTCTTCCCTTCCCATTCGATTCTGTTCGGTCTTTGCACCGCAGCCATGCTGGCCGTTTCGGTGCCGGCGCAAGCCGGCAAGGCGCTGGACGCCATCAAACAGCGCGGCCAGTTGATCTGCGGTGTCAACCCCAGCCTGCCGGGATTTTCTGCCGCTGACAGCCAGGGCAACTGGGCGGGCCTGGACGTCGATACCTGCAAGGCAGTGGCTGCCACCGTGCTCAACGACGCCAGCAAGATCAAGTGGGTGCCGCTGAATGCCTCGCAACGCTTCGCTGCGCTGCAGTCGGGCGAGATCGACGTGCTGGCCCGAAATACCACCTGGACGCTGACGCGCGACGCGTCGCTGGGCCTGAGCTTTACCGGTGTGACCTATTACGACGGCCAGGGATTCATGGTGCCTAAGAACCTCAAGGTGACCAATGCCAAGCAGCTCAAGGGCGCCACCGTGTGCGTGCAGTCGGGCACCACCACGGAGAAGAACCTGACCGACTACTCCAAGGCCGCCGCCCTGAACATGAAGCCGGTGGTGTTCGAGACCCAGGAAGCCGCCAACAAGGCCTACTTCGCCGGCCGCTGCCAGGTCTACACAACCGACGCTTCGGGCCTGGCTTCGATTCGCAACAAGGAATCCACCAACCCCGACGACCACGTCATCCTGCCCGATCTGATCTCAAAGGAACCGCTTGGGCCGTCGGTGCGGCGCGGTGACGATGAGTGGTTCGCGATCGTCAAATGGGTCGTGTTCGCGCTCATCGAGGCCGAGGAGTACGGCATCACCCAGGCCAACGTCGACCAGATGAAGGCCGACAGCAAGGATCCGGTGGTGCAGCGCATCCTGGGTACGTCGGAGGACACCGGCAAGCTGCTCGGTCTTGACAAGGACTGGGCCTATCGCGCCATCAAGGCGGTGGGCAACTACGGCGAAATCTTCGAGCGCAATGTCGGACCGAAATCGGCGCTCAAGCTGCCGCGTGGCGCCAACAACCTGTGGAGCCAAGGCGGCTACATGTACGCGCCACCGGTGCGCTGAGGCCCTCATCGCCGCGGCTCGTCCACGCCCGGCCCGCCGACACCCGGCCCCGCCCGCATGAGCGCCGCGGACCGCGACCCGCCGCCGAAGAAGAGCCGCTGGACCTGGCGCAGCCAGGCTTTTCGCAGCCTGGTGTTCCAGGTCGTGGCGGTGGCGCTGGTGTTCGCGGTCGGCGCCTACCTGATGAGCAACACGCTGGCCAACATGCGTGTGCGCGGTATCCAGAGCGGCTTCGACTTCATCACCCAGCCGGCGGGTTTTGCGATCGGCGAAAGCATCATCCCGTTCGATTCGGCCGAAAGTTACGGCAAGGCCTTCCTGGTCGGGCTGTCGAACACACTGCGCGTGGCCATCATCGGCATCGTGCTGGCGACTGGTCTGGGCACGTTGCTGGGCATCGGGCGGCTGTCGCACAACTTCCTGGTGCGCATGCTGTGCAGCGCGTACGTCGAGTTCTTCCGCAACGTGCCGTTGCTGCTGCAGCTGTACATGTGGTACTTCATCCTGACTGAAACGTTGCCGCCGATCAACGAAGCGTTGCGCCCGTTCGAAGGCGCGTTCTTCAGCAAGAACGGGCTGCAGTTCCCGATTCCGGTGTGGTCAGCGGGGCACGCCTTCACGCTGGCGGGGCTGGGACTCGGGATCGCGGCGGCGATCGTCTGGCGCTGGCATAGCATGCGCCACTTCGAAGCCACCGGCATCGCGCGGCCAATGCTGTGGCCGAGCCTGCTGGTGGTGCCCGCTCTGACCGCGCTGGGCTGGCTGGCTGGCGGTGCACCGACGGAGCTGAACGTGCCCGAGAAGACCTTCCTGGCGCTTGTGGGCGGTGGCTCGCTGTCCCCCGAGTTCATGACGGTGCTGTTCGGCCTGACGATATACACCGCCTCGTATATCGCCGAGATCGTGCGCGGGGGCATCCAGGCCGTTCCCTACGGCCAGCATGAAGCCAGTGCGGCGCTCGGCCTGTCGCGCGCGCGCGAGGTGCGACTGGTGCAGTTGCCGCAGGCGCTGCGCGTGATCATTCCGCCGATCACCAGCCAATACCTGAACCTGACCAAGAACTCCTCGCTCGCGGTGGCGGTCGGTTACCCCGATCTGGTGTCGATCTCGACCACGTCGCTGAACCAGACCGGCCGTGCCATCGAGTGCATCGCCATCATCATGGCGTGCTACCTGACGCTGTCGCTCGGCACCTCGTGGTTCATGAACGCGTACAACAAGCGCGCACTGATCAAGGAGCGTTGAGGCCTTGCCATGACCAGTGCCAGCGCCAACGCCGGTTCCGCACCGGGCAGCCTCGTCAGCCGCCCGCCACCGTCGCCTGTGGGCGGCGCACTGCCCTGGATCCGACGCAACCTGTTCGACGGCTGGACGAATACCTTGGCCACGGTGGTGGTGGTATTGCTGCTGGCCTGGGCCGTTCCACCGATGATTCAGTGGGGGCTGATTCGGGCCGTGTTCGGCGCCGACAACGACGCGTGCCGCGCGATCGCCGAATCGGGTGCCTGTTGGGGCGTGGTCGCCGAAAAGTACCGCCTGATCCTGTTCGGCCGCTACCCCTACGAGGAACAATGGCGCCCGCTGTTCGCCTGCCTGCTGATGATCGGCGCCATCGTCGCGAGCTGCTATCGGCCGTTCTGGCGTTTGTGGCTGTTGCCGATGTGGGTGGTGGTGATGGGCGCCTTCTTCGTGTTGATGTTCGGCGGCTGGTTCGACCTGGAACCGGTCGAGACCTCGCGGTGGGGCGGTTTTCCGCTCACCGTGCTGCTGTCCACCGTGAGCCTGGTGGTGGCGTTTCCGCTCGCGGTGCTGGTCGCGCTGGGCCGGATGTCAAACCTGCCGGGCATCCGAACGATCTGCGTGCTGTACGTCGAGCTGATCCGCGGCGTGCCGCTGATCTCGGTGCTGTTCATGGCATCGTTCATGTTCCCGCTGTTCATGCCGGCGGGCACCACCATCGACGTGCTGCTGCGGGTGCTGGTCGGCATGACGCTCTTCACGGCTGCCTATTTGGCCGAGGTGGTGCGCGGCGGCTTGCAGGCATTGCCCAAGGGGCAGGTCGAGGCGGCACAGTCTCTCGGTTTGAGCTATTGGCACACCACGCTAATGATCGTGCTGCCGCAGGCGCTGCGGCTGGTCGTGCCAGCGATCATGAACACCTTCATCGGCGCGTTCAAGGACACTTCGCTCGTCACCATCGTCAGCCTCTACGACCTGACCGGCGCGTTGCAGCTCGCGCTCGGAGACGCCAACTGGCGCAAGTTCTTCTTCGAAGGCCAGCTGTTCGTCGCCGCGATCTACTTCGTGTTCTGCTACGCGATGTCGCGCTACAGCCAATGGGTCGAGCGCCACCTCAACACCGGCACGCGCCGGCAGTGACCCTCGTGCAAGCGTCTTCAGGGAACCGGCGATGGCAACAGACCCTCCGATCATCCAATTCGACCGCGTCAACAAGTGGTTCGGTGCATTCCATGTGCTGCGCGACATCAACCTGAGCGTCGCCAAGGGCGAGCGCATCGTCATCTGCGGGCCGTCGGGCTCGGGCAAGTCGACACTGATCCGCTGCATCAACCGGCTCGAAGAGCACCAGGAAGGCCGGCTGGTGGTGGACGGCACCGAACTCACCGACGACCTGCGCGCGATCGACGCGATCCGCAAGAGCGTGGGCATGGTGTTCCAGCAGTTCAATCTCTTTCCGCACCTCACCGTGCTGCAGAACCTGACGCTGGCGCCGATGTGGGTCAGCCACGTGCCGAAGAAGGAGGCCGAGGCGCGTGCGATGGAACAGCTCACGCGGGTGCGCATCGCCGAGCAGGCCGACAAGTACCCGTTGCAGCTTTCCGGCGGGCAGCAGCAGCGCGTCGCGATCGCGCGGGCGTTGTGCCTGACGCCCAAGATCATGTTGTTCGACGAGCCGACATCGGCGCTCGACCCGGAGATGATCAACGAAGTGCTCGACGTCATGAAGGAGCTCGCCGGACAGGGCATCACGATGCTGTGCGTCACGCACGAGATGGGTTTTGCGCGTTCGGTGGCCGACCGCGTGATCTTCATGGACTACGGCCAAATCGTCGAAGAGAACACTCCCGAGGAGTTTTTCAGCCATCCCAAGAGCGAACGCACGCGCGACTTCCTCTCGAAGATCCTCGCGCACTGAGGCGCAGGCGTTTGCGCCGGTTCGACACACACGGTCGCGTGGATACCCGATTCGAGCACCGATCCATCCACGCTGCCGGCGACGCTCTGCCGCGCCCGTACGGCAATTGTTATTGGCTCATTCCCGGCCGCGTGCTGGCCGGTGAATATCCGGGCGCCGATCACTCCGGGCTGATGCAGCAACGAATGCAGGCCCTGGTCGCGGCCGGCATCACGCGCTGCTTCGATTTCACGCACGAGGCTGAAGCCTTGCCGCCTTACGCGGCGGCATTGGCCCATGCCGGCGCAACGCGAGGCGTCGAGGCACGCAGCCAGCGATTTGCCGTGGCGGACTTCGGCGTGCCCTCGGTGAGCCGGATGCGCGCGACCCTGCGTGCCATCGACGCCGCACTGCTTGCCGGCGCCGCCGTCTACCTGCATTGCCGCGCCGGCATCGGACGCACCGGCACGGTGGCGGGCTGCCTGCTCGTCGAACAAGGCGTGCAAGCCAATCAGGCCTTGGGCGTCATCCATGACAAGTGGCGCGTCATGGCGAAACTCGCCCATGCTGAGCATTCACCGGAAACCCAGGAGCAGCGAGATTTCATTGCGCGCTGGGCGGCGCTGCGCAGCCCGGATTCAACAAGTTAACCAACCGTCGCGACCCAACCCTCGAGCGGATCGACGCCCTCGGGCAGCCCGAAGTTCGGCTGCGCGCTCGACCACGCCGCTTGCACCATGCACAGCACGGCGTCGAGCCAGTCGCCGCTGGCGTCCGCGATCAGGCTGTCGCGTTGCGCGCGGCTCAGCACCAGGCGCAAGGCCAGGCGCGTGCGGCCTTGCTCGAGCGCAGCGATGAGGTCGGCACGCGCCGCTCGGCGTGGTTCGTCCTGGCGCGCCTTGGTGTCACTCTTGTAGGATCGCGCGCCGATCAGTTCGCGCGCCAGAAGGCCGGGGTAAGCTTCCAGCGCGACGCGATTGCGGTCACCCTCGTGCAGTCCCGGCAGGTGCACGCCGCTGGCCAGTAATAAAGGCGCGCCGGCATGGAGCATGAAGGCCACGGGCGGGTTCACCCATTTCATCGAAGGCGACGATCGCGCAGGCCGGTCGCAGGCGCGATGCGCGAATTTGGCGCCAGGCGGTCGAGCCGCGCAGAAGGCAGCAAAAGTGGAGCGGATCCGTTCGCGCGGCAGTGCCGCATAGTGGGCGATGAGAGCCGGCCACGACAAAGGCCAACCCAAGTCCATGACCAATTCGCGGGGCAGCCCAAAAGGGAAATCGAAGGCACCCAGCCAGGGGCCCGGTGTGTGCAGCCAATCACGCAGCGCATCGAAATCGGCCAACCGGTGCAGGCCGTCCAAGACAACACCAGTGGCAACGCATCGGCCCAGCGCCAGCGTGATCGGTTTGGCCGGGCGGGGGCGGCTCGTGAAATCGACGCCAGCGAGCACGGGAAAATCGCGAGAGGCTTGTTGCATCGATGGCGTTAGAGTGAGGGCTGCCTGCTTCGACACCGTTGGCGACATCATCGACGACAACCTCAGCGATCGCAACGCCTCATGCCTGACCTCACGGACCAGCCCTCCCCCCCCAGCCAGGCACAGCAGCCGCGCCAACGAATTGTCAGCACCGACCACAGCCTGGCGATCGCTGGCCACAGCCTCGAATACACCGCGACCTGCGGCACGCTGCGGCTGCGCTGCAGCGACGAGACGGAAGATACCGAATCGCAAGGCGCTGCCATCACGGACGGCGCGAACAGTGCCGCCAGCGCCGCGACAAGGCCCGACACGGCACGCGCAGCCTTGTTCTTTATCGCCTACACGCTAAAAGGCGCGCGGGCAAAGGAAACGCGCGCCGTGACCTTTGCCTTCAACGGCGGCCCGGGTTCGAGCAGCGTGTGGCTGCACCTGGGCCTTCTCGGGCCGCACATCGTGGCAACCGACGACACCGGCCTCGCGCCGCCGCCACCCTACGCGCTGCTCGAGAACGAACACACTTTGCTCACACACAGCGATCTGGTCTTCATCGATCCCGTGGGAACCGGTCATTCGCGAACGCTCGACGGCGAGACTGGCGCAGGGTTCCACGAGTACCAAGCCGACCTCGATTCGGTGAGCGAATTCATCCGCCTCTACCTGACGCGATATGACCGCTGGGGTAGCCCGAAATACTTGATCGGCGCGGGTTACGGGACGACGCGAGCCGCAGGCCTGTCGCACCGCTTGCAGGAAAAGCACGACGTCTATTTGAATGGCGTGATGCTGCTGTCGCTGGCGATCGACATGCAAACGCTTTGCTTCGATCACGCCAACGATCTCCCCTACGCGCTGTTCCTGCCCAGTTACGCAGCAACGGCCTGGTACCACCGTGCCCTGCCGCCCGACATGCAACGCAAGGCCTTGCGCGAAGTGATTGCCGCGGCGGAGACCTTCGCCAATGCCGAATACAGCCTCGCGTTGATGCAAGGGTCACGCCTTTCTCCGGCCGAGCGCGAACGCATCGCCTCGCAAGTTGCGCGCTTCACCGGCCTGGGCATCGACTACGTGCTGCGTTGCGATTTACGCCCTCGCGACGCACGCTTCTGCAAAGAACTGCTGCGCCAGCGCGGCCAGACGGTGGGGCATCTGGATTCGCGTTTCGTGGGTCATGACCGCGACGACGCCGGCGAGCAGCCCGAATTCGACGCCGCGATGAGCAACTTGGTGGGCGCCTACACGGCAGGCATCAATCGCCTTCTGCGCTCGACATTGAAGTTCGAAAGCGATGCTCCTTACGTCGTGCACGCACCGCTGTCGCCGAAGTGGAAATGGAAAGACTTCGAGAACAAGTACGCCAATGTCGGGGCCAGCCTCAGGCGAGCCATGCAGGCCAATCCGCACATGCGCGTCTACGTGGCCAGTGGCTTCTATGACCTGGCCACACCGCACGCCGCGGCCGACTACACGCTTAGCCACCTGGGTCTGCGCGACGCCCAGGCCGCCAACATCAGCGTCAACTATTTCGAGGCCGGCCACTTGATGTACATCCACCAGGCGTCGCTGGCGCGCCTGGCGATGCAGTTGCGCGCTTTCGTCAAGTCGCAGGACGGGTAGCGACACCAGCGCTGCGCGTCGAGCGCGCATCTCAGCATGCTTGCCGCACGACTCGCAAGCCAAGGCCGGGCCGCTTCCAGCCCGACCTTGGTCAGCCAAAGGGCGACTGCAAGGTTCCCAGGAATCCTTCGAATCCCGATTCGTGATCGGTGTAATTGGCGCTGATAGTGGCCAATGTCGCGGCGCGTTCTTCGGCGATGAAACGTTCGATTTCGCGATAGTGGTCCGGCGTGAACTTCTTCCCCTCGCTGAGCATTGCGATTTCCGCGATCACGGCCCAATCGACCTCTTGAGGGGTGACCCACAGGCGCGCCCCCTCGGGTAGATTGCAAAGCAGTTCCGCCACAGCGCCCTCGTGGTCATTCACGGCCACCGACACCGAATCGGGCCAGCGGCGCAGAAAGGCCTCGTCGTCGCGCAGCGGCGCCCACATCGCTACAAGGTATTGCGGCGGGTGGTTCTCGATCGCGTCGCCATGCACGGTTTGCACCACTTCGGCGATCGGCCCGATGATGCGGCGCACTGCGCCGATCCACACTCCCGGCTCGGGGCGTGCAACGATGCGGCAGTCAGCAGCAGCGGGGTGTCGGTCCATGGTATTGGGCGTTGCGAGGCATTGTGCCTGCGCTGTTGCGATTCGTGCCTCCCACATCCGTGGGGGGCTGCTCGCATCGCTGCAGTGTGCCCACCGCGGAGCTCCCCCCGGGCCAATGGCATGGGTCGCGTGCCCTCAGGGCCGGGCTGCGCCCAACCCGCCCCCGGTAAGAGGGTCAAGGAAAGTGGCAGAGCCCGATCAGTAGCGTTTCCCCGTAACCAGGATGGCGATGCGCATCAGGGCGTATGCGACCCAGTTCAGCAGGCGCGTCAGTGGCGGGCGGCGCATGTGCGCTTGCGCGTCGACGCGCAGGCCGTCATCGATCGCCCGCAGAAGATGGGCCCGAAGCTCGCTGGCGAAGGCGTCGTCGCGCACGAATACATTCGCTTCGCGAGCGAGCAACAGGCTCAAGGGGTCCAGGTTGGACGAGCCTACAGTGGCCAGGGCACCACCCTGGGCGTCCATCACGGCCACCTTGGCGTGCAGAAAGCTCGGCGCGTATTCGTAGATCGCTATTCCCGCCTCGAGCAACACGCCGTAGACCGCTCGGCTGGCGTGGTGCTGCATGAAGTATTCGTAGCGGCCCTGCAGCAGCAGCGTGATGCGCACACCCCGCCGCGCCGCACGCAGCAGGGCGCGCTGGAGTTGCACGCCCGGCACGAAGTAGGCATTGGCAATCAGGATCTCGGTTTGCGCCTGGGCGATGGCCACACGGTAAGTGCCTTCGATGCGGCGCCGAAACCGTACGTTGTCGCGCAACACGAGTGCCGCCAGCGGGCCGCGTCGTGCCTCGCCCAGTTCGCTATCGGGCAGACTGGATATTGCGGACATTGCCGACATCGCGCTGCTTTCGACACCACTTTCGATCATGTCCACGCCCGCCGCCGCGGCTTCGCGCGCGGCGCGAAGCGCGCCTTCCAAATCGATCCTGCGCGTTTCTCGCGCCAGCTGCAGCCGCCACCACAGGCGCGTCATCGTGTCGTGCATGTCCGCCACCAGCGGGCCGGTAATGCGCACGGCAAAGTCCAGCCGAGGCTGCGTCAAATCGCCGTAGTTCTGGTCGAAGTAGTCGTCGAGCAGGTTGATGCCACCGCAAAAGGCGACACCCCCGTCGACGACACACAGCTTGCGGTGCAAGCGCCGCCAACGCCTGGGAATCAGCAAGCGCCAGCCGACTGCGGGGTTGAAAATCCGCCAGCGCACGCCGGCAGCGGTCCAGCGCTGCTGCCACAACGGCGGCACGTCCCGCGTGCCCACGCCGTCAACGACAACGCAGACGTTGACACCGCGTGCCGCGGCACGCTCCAGTGCCTGCGCCACGGCAATCACGGAGCCGGCGAAATCGAAGATATAGGTCTCGAGCAGCACCTCGTGCAGTGCGGCGTCGATCGCCTGCACCAGGGCCGGGAACAGCGCCTCACCGCCTTTGAGCAGGGTCAGGCTGTGATTGGGGCGCAAGGCCTGCCCGCGCGTGCCCGAGAGCGGTGTCGGTGGCGCCACTGATGCTCTCGCCTCAGGCGAGTTCGAGCTCCGCGACGAGCGGCAAGTGGTCCGACATTCGCGCCCAGGCCGCGCCGCGCGGCACCGAGGTCGACACGCAGCGCAGTCCGCGCGTGTAAATGCGGTCCAGCGAAAACATCGGAACGCGCGAGGGAAAAGTGTTCACCCGCATGCTCGCCGCACCCTCGACGACGGCACGCGCCAGGCCGCTGTCGCGCATCGGCGCGTCGAGTCTTTCGCCCCAGTCGTTGAAGTCGCCCGCGACGATCAGCAATGCATCCGGGGGCACTTCGGCAGCGATGAAGCGTGCCAGGCGTTCGACCTGGCGCAGCCGGCCGGAGTGCATCAAGCCGAAGTGCGCCACCACGGCGTGCAGCGTCGATGCACGCCACTGCACCGGCACGTGCAGCAGGCCGCGCTGTTCGAAGCGATGGTCCGACACGTCGTGGTGCCCGGCGTCGCCCAGCGGCCAGCGCGACAGCAGGGCATTGCCGTGTTCGCCGAAGCGCGTCACGGCATTCGTGCGGTAGGCCACCACGTAGCCTTCGGGCGCCAGGTAGTCGGCCTGGGGAAGCCGTGGCCAACCGATGTGGGTGTCGGGGAAACGCCGTGCATCGGAGCGATGCGAGTGGCGCACCTCTTGCAGAAAAACCATGTCGGCATCGAGCGCTTCGATGCCCAGCACGAGGTTGTGAATCTCCAGGCGTTTGCGCGGCCCGAGGC
>JBAQUQ010000407.1:0-2420 GCA_049297615.1 Burkholderiaceae bacterium | reverse complement strand
GGGCAGCTTGGCGTCGCGCAGCACATCGCCGGGCCCACCCAGCGCTGCGACCATTCGGGCGAAGCGCTCGGCCGCCGCACCGCTTTCCAGGGCAAGTGTCGCGGCACGCCGGGCTGCATCCAGGGATATCGCCAGGCCGCCGAGATGCAGCAGTTGCGACGCCAGTGCCAGGGTCACTTCCAGCAGGCGCGGCTCGCGCGCGTCGCCGGTCGAGCCCTTGAGGAAGTCGATCGCCTCGCGAACTTCCAGCGCATTGCCGGCGGTGCTGCCCAGCACCTGGTTCATGTCGGTGATCAGGGCGACACAGGGCAGATTCGCGCCGCGCGCGACCTGCACCAGGCTCTGCGCGAGTTCGTGCGCCTGCGCCACGCTCGTGCAAAACGCGCCGTTGCCGAGCTTCACATCGATCACCAGGGCGCTCAAACCGGCGGCGAGTTTCTTGCTCAGGATGCTGGCCGTGATGAGAGGCACCGATTCCACCGTGGCGGTCACGTCGCGAATCGCATACAGGCGCCGATCGGCCGGGCTCAGGTGTTCGCTCGCGCCGACGATCGCGCAGCCCGCGTCGCGAAGTGCGCGCAGCAGCAGCTCGCGGCTCGGCGTCACTTCGTAGCCGGGCAGGGACTCGAGCTTGTCGAGCGTTCCTCCTGTGTGGCCCAGGCCGCGGCCGCTGATCATGGGATCGACGCCGCCGCACGCCGCGACGATAGGGGCGAGCTGGAGGCTCACTTTGTCGCCCACGCCGCCGGTCGAATGTTTGTCCAGCACCGGGCCGCTCAAGCCCGCGTCGCGCCAGGCCAGCACTTCGCCGCAGCGCGTCATCGCCTGCGTCAGCGCGACCGTCTCGGCGCTGTCCATGCCGCGCAGCAGCACCGCCATCGCCAGCGCCGCCACCTGGGCGTCGCTCCATGTGGCCTGCACCAGGCCCTGCACGAAGGCGTCGATCATCGCGCTGCTCAGCGCGCCGCCGTCGCGTTTGATGCGGATGATTTCCTGGGGCAAGTCGGTCATGGCTGCACCTTGCGCCTGGCGCCGTGCCGAACGCCTCAGTTCAAGCGCTTGATGCGCTCGTCTGCTGCGGGCGCGAGCGACGGCTGGCCGGCCAGGTATTGCTCGAGCGCGTCGAGGTCCATCATGCCGGTGCGAGCGTCGCGCCCGAGTTTGAGCGCCGCGAAGTTGTCGCCGCCGCCGGCGAGGAAGCTGTTCACGGTGACGCGGTAGTTCGCGGCCGCATCGATCGCCTCGCCGTTCAGGCGCACGCTGCCTGGCACGACACGCCGGCCAATGGGCTGGGCAGCGTCCCAGGTATAGCTCAAGCTTCTGGACACCTGAAGGATTCGCGCGCGCGGCTGGTTCTGCCATTGCTGTTCGAGCACTTGCAGCAGTTGCGTGCCGCTCAGCGTGAGCGTGACGAGGTTGTTGTAGAAGGGCTGCACGGCGAACAGGTCTTCGTAGCGCACGTCGCCATTGCCCGAAGGCGCCAGCGCGGCGCGCAAGCCGCCCGGATTCATCAGCGCAAGCTGGGCGCCGCCGTTCTCCGCGGCGCGCGTCGCGGCGAGTTGTGCGTCGGCGACCACCTGGCCGATGCGGATCTCGCCGGCCGGGTTCTCGTCGCGCGGCAGCGCTGCGGGCAGGCGCGCGACGACTCGTTTGGCCAGCGGCGCCGAGAGTTGTTCGTAGGCAGCGATCAATCTCGTCTGCGCTTCGTCCCTGGCGAAAGCGTCATTGCGCACGATCAGGTTCGCAGCCGCGGCCGAGATGACGTCGCCGCTGGCGGGGTCGAGCAGCAGATCGATCTCGGTGACGAGGGTGCCGAACTTGTCGGCGCTCGTGACGAGCCTGCCGTCGATGCGGCAGTTGTAGGCGCGGTGCGTGTGGCCGCTGATCACCAGATCGACGGCCTTGTCGAGCTTGTTCACGATGCCGACGATGGCGCCGCTGATGCCGGGGCATTCGTTGTAGTCGCCGCTGGGAAAACCGCCCTCGTGGATCAGCACGACGATGGCTTCGATGCCCTGGGCGCGCAACTGCGGCACGAGTTCATTCACGGTCTGTGCTTCATCGCGAAAGCGCAGGCCCGTCACGCCCGAGGGCACGACGATGGTCGGCGTGTCTTTCAGCGTCAGGCCGATGAAGGCGACCGGAATGCCTTCGAAATATTTGACGTGATACGCCGGGAACAGGGTGCGCCCCGAGGCTTCATCGATCGTGCTCGCGGCCAGATACCTGAAGCCCGCGCCGGCAAAGTGCTCCGGCCCCTGGCAGCCCTGCACCGGGTGACAACCGCCGTGCTGCATGCGCAACAGCTCGGCACTGCCGCGGTCGAACTCGTGGTTGCCCACGGCGCTGAGCTCCAACCCCATCATGCTCAGCGACTGGATCGTCGGCTCGTCGTGAAACAGCGCCGAGAGCAGCGGGCT
>JBAQUQ010000406.1:0-19409 GCA_049297615.1 Burkholderiaceae bacterium | reverse complement strand
GAACATCGGCAGCCGCCGCAATGCGCCCGCCTCGCGCACCCAGATCACGCTGTCCTCGATGCGTTCAATGCGCGCGCCGGCGAGTGTGTCGCCGACGCCGCGCCGGCGCCCGCCTTCGATGACGTAGCGCTGCCCGTCGATGACCAGGATATGGCGCGGGTGCCCGGCTGCACGCGGTGCGGCTGGGCCACTGGCCGCGACCGAAGTGCCAGCCGCGGCTTTGCCGGGAAGCGCCGTGACGATGGGCGGGGCCACCTGCAGCGATATCGGCGGCACGGTCGGGTCGCGCATGGCCCGGTCGGCGTCGACAGCCTGGGCCGCAGCCAGGGCCAGCAGGGCCGTGAAAACTCCGGCGCGCCGGGCCATGCGGCACTTCCCTGGGGTCGCTCGACGCGCTTCCTTGCTGGGACTGTGTCGCTTCATCATCGAACTTCTCCCGCCATCAGCAGCCGCACGGTCAACTCCGGTGGCGCCGTTTTGGCTGCGATGCGCAATTCGCCCCAGCGCAGACCGGGCAGGGCGCGCTCCAGGTCGGCGAGGTAATGCATCAGGTCCAGGTAGCGGCCGGCCAGGCTCAGGTCAACGCCCTGCCAGCGGATAGCCGCAGAACCGCCCGACAAGGGCACAGCGGCCCTGGACGGCGCGCCCCCGGGGAGGTCAGGTACGGTTGAAAGTCGGGTCAGCGTCAATCGATCGTGGCGCCGCAGAACCTGGTCGAGCACATCGGTCAGCTGCGCCAATTCGGCTCGGCCGGCCAGGAACTCGAGCAGTTGGGCGGCGAGCGCGGTGCGTTCGGTGCGAACCTGTTCGATCGCGGCCAGCTGCCGGTTCAGCGGTGTGTCGGGCAAAGGCTTGGCCTTGCCCGCCGCCAGCTGGGCGCGCAGGGCGCCGAGCTCGGTGCTTTGCTTGCGGATCTGGGCCGCGAGTTGACGGCGCTCGGCCATGGCCGGGGTGAGCGCCAGCCAGTCGGCGAGTGCGCCCAGCGCCACCGCGATCGAGGCGAACATGATGGCGCGCTCGCGCAGGCTCAATGCGTCGATGCGCTGCGCCTGAGCCTTCCACAGCGCCTTCATCGTGCAGCTCCCGCAACGCCGCTGGCGTCGGCGCCGGGTGCCGCGCTGACCAGGCTGAACGACCAGACCTCGACGCCCGGCGGCGTAGCGGCATCGACACTGCGTTCAAGCTTCACCGCGGCAAGCCGCTGACCGGCGGTGCGCGGGTCGGCGCTGAGCTCGGAAAGCCATGGCTTGAGCGCCTGCGGCTGCAAGGTCATTCCGCTCAGCTCGAGCCGGCCCTCGAGCAGACGCAACTCGGTCAACCACACCGGCGCCGGAACGGTCTGCGCCACCAGCTTCAACATCTCGGCGTGGCTGCGCCCTTGCATCAGCCGGCCGCGCGACAGCTCGTCGATCTGGCGCCGTTGCTCGGCTACTGCTGCTTGCAGCTGGCTGAGTTCTTGCGCGAGCGCCGGACCGCTCGCCGCCTGCGGAGCATGCTGCGCGATGGCTTGGGTCAGCCGGTCGCGCTCGACGCCTTGCGCACGTGTGCTGGCTTGCAGTTCGCCGCGCAACGCCGTGGTGCTCCAGACGGCCCAGCCACACAGCAGGATGAGCAGCAGCGCATAAAAGGCCAGGACCTGCAGCATCGCGAGCGCCGAGAAGTAGCGGCGCGGGGCCATCAGGATCGGGCTGTAGAGGTTGATCTGTTGCGCCATGCTCGCGCCTCAGAGTTGCCGTGACTCGGTGCGCAGCAGCGCGCCGAGCAGGGGAACGACGGCAGTGCGCACGGCCGGCGTGCCGGCTTGGGCATCCAGGTTCGCGAACACCCGCTCGGGCTGCAGGATTTCGACGGGCAGGGCGATCGAATGGCGCAGCAGCGCGGCCAAGGCTGACGACGGCTCCCCGACCTGGATCAAGACGCGTTCGAGCGGCAGATCCGGCCAGGTGCGTTCCCACAAGTCCAGCGATCGCTGCATCTCGATGACCAGGCGCGGCGTCTCGTCGCCGGCCGGGCCGGCCCCGGGCTGCGCGTCAGCGCCATAGTCGACGATGTCCATCATCGCCAGCTCTGGCGACAGACTCGCGTGGGGCGCAAGGCTCGGGTTCGAACCCTCGGCCGATCGATCGCCGGCCAGCGCCGATGGGTCCCAGGCGAGCCGTCTGGCGTAAAAGAGTTCGCCCTTGGCACAGATCGTCAACAGGCATTGCTCGCCGTGCTGCATCAGGGCCGCGCTGGCCGACTCGGACCGCTCCGGCGCGACGGCACTTTGCAGATTGCGCTGCGCGGTCTCGCGGATGTCGATCACGGCCAGCGCCAGGCCTGCGGCCTTGCTCGACACGCAGACCTCCTGGATGGCGCGCGTATGCGCTGCCGCGACGAACAACTGGCGCTGGTTGCGCGAGCGTCCGTCGCCGACGACCATCACGTCGAGCGTCAAATCGTCGAGATGCGCGTCGACCAGGTCCTTGATTCGCCAGCGCGCCGCCGCCTTCAGCTCGTCGGCCGGAACGGCCGGGGCCTCGATCTGCAGCAGCTGGCATTCGTGCAGGGGCAAGAGCGCCGTGACATGACCCGCCTGCAGGCCCAGGGAACGTATCCGCCGCGCGAAAGCCTGGGCGGTGTCGTCGCCCAGTGGCTCGACGCCGCAGCGCACGAGCTGGCCTTTGACCGAGCATGCATAGGTCAGCGCGTCGCTGGTGCAGGACATCACCAGGCGATCGTTGCGCGCTTTGCGCCGCAGGGGCCAGCGCATGATCAGTAGTTCTCCCGTCGGTACAGAGCGGCATCGGCGCCCCGGTACAGGCCGAAGCTGGCGCGCGCCGACGGGTCCTTGTCGAAGTTGGCGCCGCACCACGCACCGCGCAGGAAGGACAGGTTGGCGCCGGCCGTTGCGGCGTCTCCCGCACCCGGCGCCCAGGGTTGCAGGCATGAGAGGTCGGCGGCACCACTGCCCAGGCTCAGGCTGACGTCGACCGTGCCGTAGCGCCCTGCCGATGGCGGCGCGAGGGCCAGTGTTCCCACGCCCGAGCTGAGCGCGAAGCTGCCGCCCGACAAGGCCGTGTCGGCCAGAGTGAGCGTGCGGCGCAGATTGCCCAGGCTCACCGCGCTGGCCGGGATCGTCGTGCAACTGTCGAGCGCGTTGACGTCGAAATCGCTGCCGCTCCAGTATTGAGCGGAAAGCGGCAAGGCAAGCGGGCGCGTCTGCGAACCCACGGCGTTGGACAGGCGCAGCCGGCCGAAGCGCAGCGCCAGCGTGGCCACCATCGCGCGGTCGTTGCTGCCGGCGAACACGCTGGACATGTCGTAGGGGCTGATCGCGACACCGTCGCTGTCGATCGGCGCGATGCCGAAGACCGCGTTGAACGGGCCGTCGGGCGCAGCCGCACGGCTTGCGTTGGCGGTGAGTGCGACGCCGCCGGCCACACCATTGCTCCAGCTGCCTGCGGCCGAACCCAGGGCGAGCCGTCCGCTGCCGACGGAGAAGCTCGTGCTACCGCCCAGGCCGGCCAGGTTGAAAGCGCTCGCCGAGCTCGGGTCGAGTTTGGCGAAACTGCCGGTGTAGTTTTGCGTCGTCGCGCCGGCGCTGTTTTGCGCAGTCAGCGTGAAACCGAGCCCGAAGTTCTCGCCCAGATAGGTGAAGCTCGACGCCGGCGCGCAGGCCAGGCCCGAGCGGTGCGTGACCGATGCGCTGCTGAGCGCGAAGCGCGCCGGAAAGAAGCGGCCGACATTGGCGCTCGCCCCGCCGCTGACATTGCCGGCGCCGAGGTAGTCGGCGTCGGCCACGCTGGGCGTCAGCGTGATGATGCCGACCTCGCTGAACGACAGCGTCGTGAGGGTCGCGGCGCCGCCGGCGAAGCTAACGCCGGCGACGCTGCCATTGGCCAGCGTGCCGCCGGCACCGCCGCTGGGCAGCACCAGGGTGCGGGTGAGCAGCACGCCTTCGGGGCTGGACTCCTTGCCGTAGTTGGGTGTGGCGGCGCCGCCGGAAGTGGTGGCGGTGACGGTGGCGCTGAAGCTCTCGCCGGCTGTCACGAAGCGTGCGCCCGCCGCGTTCGCCGCCGCCGGGTTCACCAGGTTCGGGCTCGCGCTCTGGCGGATGTTGGACAGCGTGAAGCCGGCGGGCCGGGTGACGAAGGCGTTCGAGGTACCGCTCAGCGTGGCCGAGTTGACCGTCTTCGTGACCCACAAGCTGGCCTGGCCGACGTCGCTGTAGGTGAACGTGAAGGGCGCGTTGCCGTTCGTGTCGAAGCTCATCGGCACCGAGGTGTAGGTCGAGACGCCGGAGTTCGGATTGCCGGCGATCGCCGTCGCGCTGCTGCCCGTGACCGACATCAGGTTGCCGCTCGAGCAGGTGCCCGGGTTGTTGCACTGGAAGGCCCAGTTCACGCTGGTCAAACCGCTGAGCGCCGCTTCGCAGGCCTTCGTGGTGGTGCTGGTCTGCACCGCGCGCAGGTAGTAGATGCCCGAAGGCGTTCCCGCCGTCTGTACAGGCAGAGTCGCAGCGGCTGCGTTGGCACTTGCGGTGACGATGAAGCCGGCGCTGTTGAAAGTGGTGGCGCAGCTGTTGGCCGTGCTGCAGCTGCTGCCGTTGGGGCAGCACTTGCGGAGATTCGTGGCGGCCGTCGATTCGCCCGACAGCGTCACCGACACCGACGTGCCATTGCTCGCGGCTGGATAGCTCAGCGTGGTGCTGGCCTGGCCCGAGGCATTGAAGGTGACCGACGTCGCGCCGAGCGTGGCCCCGGTCGTGGACAGCGTGGCACTGCCGACGCTGGCGGCCGTGTAGGGCTTGGTGCACGGGTTGCTCGCGTCCGCGCAGGCCGTCACCGTCACCGTACTGGGCAGGCAGCTGATGCTGCTCGCGGGCAGGGCCAACTCATAGTGGTCCACCGCGCTGTCGTCATCGAGCAGGGTGATGTTCATCTGCTTCGCGCTGGGACTCAGGCGTACGCTGGGGTCGCTGCTGGTCACGCCGGTGATCGTCAGTGTGATCGTCTTGGTGGGCTCATTGATCGAGTCGTTCTTGATCGTGAAGTCGATCGAGGTTTCATCCGGCGTGTCGGGGTCTGTCGGGTCGATCACCACCGTGCCCGAGGCCGGCAGGTCGGTGTCCGCTGGCCCCGCGCTGCCCGATACGGTGTAGCTGACGCTGACCTTGCTGGTGGGCGTCATGCTCGAGGCGATCAGGGCCGAATAGCTGGTGTCCGTGCCTTCGGTCAGCGTGGCGGTGGCAGCGTCGAAGCCGACGTCGTTGAAGTCGGTGACGGTGATGGTTTCGCTGTCGCTGTCATTGAAGGTGTTCACGAGGCCCGAACTCGGCGCCGTCACCGCGGCGGTGGTGACAAGCGTCCCGACAATGCGCGGTTTGCCCGTGACACTGAGAGTGGCCGTCGCACCCGAGGCCAGGTTGCCCACCGTCCAGCTCAGCGCGCTCGCGCCCTGCGACGTGCTGCCTTGACTGGCGCTGTAGCTCAGGCCCGAGAAGTTTGTCGTGGAGATTGCAGTGCCGGAGACGCTGATCGAATTGATCGTGCCGCTGCAGTTCTTGTTCGTCGCCGTGATCGTGTAGGTCACCGTCGTCGTGCTCACGACGGCCGTGGTGACATCGGCGCTGTTTTGGATCACGAGGTCATTGCCGCTGGCCGTGCAGGTATTGCTCGAGCCGATCGTGTGCACCGAGGTCTTGACCACCGCCGCGGGCCAGGCCCCGCCGTCGGGGATGCGGGCGAGGTCCCCGCTGGAGTCCTTGTTGGTCGAGGCGGACACCACCTTGGGCGCACCCAGGCACGCCGGGACCGTCTGGATCGCGCCCCCGATCGCGATGTAGTCGATGAAGGCGCCGCTCGCGTCGAGCAGGGCGATATCGACGTTGAAGCCGCTGCGGTTTTGCAAGTAGGTGTTCTTGTTGTTGTTGTTGAAGACGAACTGGCCCTGTGCAATAAACCCCGAGGACAAGAAGTAGCCGCCGCGCTTGACTGCCGATTTGCCGCTCTTGCGGGTCCAGACGACGAGTTGCCAGGTGCTCCAGACCGAGGACGCGATATTGGCGCTGTTGAACAGTTCGATCTGGTTGCCCGTCTTCGATTTGCCGCTCGAATTGATCCGCACTTCATTGATCGTGACCTGTCCCGCGTAAGGCGAGCAGCTCTGCGCCCGTGCCGCCTGGGCAGCGAGCAGGCTGGCCATGCAGGCCAGGGCCAGAGCGACCCAAGGCCGCCGGCCGGAGTGAATCAGCTGCAGTGCGCGCCTCATCGCACGAGGGTCCAGGTCAGTTGGCGCTCGACATACGTGGCCGGCGCCGTGCCGCTGGCCGGGCAGGCACCGCTGCTCGGCGCGTTACAGGCATTGGCCACCAGCTCGTAGAAGGCGAGCGTCGTGACGCCATCGCTGAGCGTCCCGCTGGGGGGAGTTCGCGCGCAATTCACGGTGACCGTGAAGCCGCCCAAACCGGCCGCGGTGAAACTCGTCGCGCCGAAGCACGCGGGCGGCGCCGCCGGCGGCGGCGCAACGCGCAACACCTGGAAGCTTGCCCACTCCAGCCCGGCGCGCGCGCTTTGCTGGGCGCGCGCGGCTTGCACCTCAGCCGCCGAGCCGAGTTGCTGGCGCACGCTGAGCTTGGCCAGCGCGGCGCCGAGCGCCGCGAGCACGACCAGAATGAACACGGCCGACACGAGCGTGAAGCCGCGCTGCGGATCACCGCGCCGCGCCTCAGGGCAAGTTGTCGATGTGCACTGCATGATGAAGCGTGACCGATTCGCTGCCCGACGGCGTGGTCGCCGTCAGAGTCAGGGCCAGGTTGACGAGGGCGGCGCGCGCCGCGACCACCGCCGCGTCGGCACTGAAACGGCAAGCCGTGACGCCGCTGGCGAGCACGGCGCCGCTGGCGCTGGGCGGTGGGTCGGGCTGGGCGGCGAAGAAGCCGTAGCCTGCGAATCGGGTCAGGGTGCCGCTGGCCAGGTCACAGCGGTAGCTGACCGGTGGCTCCACTGCAAACACCCGGTAGGGCGGTGCAAAGTCAGCCACCGGCAGGCCGGCGAGCGAACTCATGGTGATCGAAGCCGCCACGCCGGCCGCTGTCGTGCTGATTCGGCGATTCGAGTCGGCCTGTTCGGCCGCGCTGCCGTTGGCGGCGTAGGCATCCGACCCGCCGACACCCGGGCCGAGGTTGTAGAAGACCAGATTCTGCGATGCGCCGAGGTTCAAGGGCGGTCCGATCAGATCGAAGCTCGTGGCCAGGGTGCCGAACTGAAGCCGATTCGCACCCTCGGTTCGGTAGCGTGCCGCGCCGCTGCTCGGAATCAGTTCCAAGGCCAGGCCCGACGCCGAGACGCGCGCGCTATTGGGCAGGGCGATGCGCAAGTCGCGGCCGATCCGGCGCAGGGCCAGGTCGGCCTGGTCGAGCAGGGCGGCACGGGCCTGGGTCGAGGCATAGGCCTGGACCGGCGGCACGATGAAGCGGCTGACGACGGCAGCGAGCACGCCGACGATGGCGATCACCATCACCGCCTCCACCAGGGTGAAGCCCGATTCGCTCCTGGTGGCCTCAAAGCGTGGCATTGGGCGCATGGCGCGTGCGGTAGCCGTCCAGGCTGACACTGGTGCCGTGCGGCCCGGTGACGCTGACCGTGATGCGCAGCGCGTCGCCGCTGGCCGCCGCGATCGAGCCCAGTGCGGCGCTGCTGACGCTGACGCTGGCGCTGTAGCCGGCCAGTCCCGCGACGGCGCTGTTCGTGATGTCGACGATGCTGGCCATCGAGTAGCCGTGGTAGTCGTTCACGTTGTCGAACTGCGGCGGCGCAAAGCGGTTTTCACCGGCCTCGGCCCCTGGCCCTTCGGCCGCGCTCGCGCAGGCGCCGCTTCCGGCTGCCGTTTCGACATTGGCGTCGTCGGGGTCGCAGAAGGTGAAGGGCATCAGCTGCACCTCCTCGAGCAGCGACTCGGCGATGGCCAGCGCCTGGCGGCGCAGCATCGGGTCGGCACTGCCCAGCGTCGCGGCGACGAAGACATTGAGCACACCGGCCAGTGCAGCGCTGACGATGACGATGAAGATGACCAGTTCGATCAGGGACAGGCCACGCGCGCGCGGGCCGAGTCGGCGCCGCGCGCGGGGCGGCATGGCAAAACGGGGGCAATCGGCAAACGGCGGCATCGGCATTGGGAAGGGTGCGCCGCGATGCTAGGGTTGCCAGCCCTGCGGCGATCGATCAAGGAAGCCGGCGAAACAAGCCCGTTTCGGCCTCGATCACGAAGCTCGTCGAGCTGCTGCCCGATGTCACGGTGAGCGGCAATTGCGCCCCGCTGGAAGTCACCGCGCGCCCGCTGTTCGAAGCGTTGAATGTCACGCTGCGCGGGCCGGCCTCGGCGATGCATGGGCTGGCCGCAGGCGGGCAGTCGACGCTGGCGAGCGCGGCGCCTGCCACGTAGGCGAAGGCAACGCCGCTGCCATTGATCGTCGCAATGACCGGCCGGCGTTGCAGCAGGGCCAGGCGCTGCATCGCCTGCATCTGTGCGCTGAGTTCGTCGCCGAATGCGCGCAGGCGCCACATCGTCAGATCGAGCGTGCGCGGCACGACGAAGACGGCGAGGATTCCGACCAGGAGGATGACCAGAACCAGCTCGATCAAAGTAAAGCCCGCCCTGCGCAGCGCGCGGGCGGGGTCAGGCCTGGCCATGGCAGGCAGCGGCGCCAGGCCAGTGCAGCAGGATCAGCTGATGCCCGTGGCGATGAACGAAGCCGCAGTGCTCGACGGCCCGGTCACGGTGCAAGTGGCCGTGGCCTCGGCAGCAATCGCCGCGGCGGTGATCGTGTAGCCGGTGGGCAGGCCGCCTTGCAGGAGCGGGCCGACATCGGTGCAGTTGGCCACCGCGGCGCCATAGGTCGCATTGACCTTGCGCGAGGCGTAGTTCACCGCCGCGGCCGAGCTCAGGCCCCCGGCGACGCCGGCAGCGGCGGCGGCACGGGCATCGCTGCCGAGATCGACGAATTTCGGCAGCGCCACCGCAGCCAATACACCGAGGATGACGATGACCATGACCAGCTCGATGAGCGTGAAACCAGTTTGTTTGTTTCGCATAAAGCCTCTCAGGGGAACGGAGTTGTTCGACGACGGACAACGGAGCCAGCCCGCTGCGCACGATTGGACCGGGCCGGCTCCTGTGAGAAGCATTTCGGCACCTGCGAAGCCGGCTTGAGGGCGCGTCGCGCCGCGTGCGCCAGAAAGGTCCGAAGCGCGCCTCAGCCGTGCTGCCCCGAAGCGGCCTGGCCCAGGTTCCACAGCGGCAGAAACACCCCCAGGGCCAGCACCAGGACGAGTGCGCCGATGACGAGCAGCAGAATCGGCTCGATCGAGGAGGACAGGCCCTTGACCGCGAAGTCGGTTTCGCGCTCGTACATTTGCGCGATCTCGACGAGCAGGGTGTCGAGTTCGCCGGTTTCCTCGCCCACGGCGATCATCTGCAGCACAACCGGTGTAAAAACACCGGTCGCTGCGGCGCAGCGTGACAGGCTCTCGCCGCGTTCCACGCCGTCACGCATTTGTTGAATGCGTTCGCCGATGAAGGCGTTGTCGACGGTCTGGGCCACCACGGTCATGGCCTGGCTGATCGCCACTCCGCTGTGCGATGCGAGCGCGAAGCTGCGCGCAAAGCGCGCCAGCGTGGCCTTGCGGATGATGGGCCCGGCCAAAGGCAGGCGCAGTTTCAGGCGGTCCCAGCGGTAGCGGCCCGCGGCCGTGGCGAGCCAGGCGCGCGATATCCAGGCCGCGGCGATGACGCCGGCAAGCAAGGCCGGCCACCAGCGCACCGTCCAGGCCGAGAAACCCAGCAAGATGCGCGTCATCAGCGGCAGTTCTGCCTTGAAGCCGGCAAACACGGTGGCGAAGGTCGGCAAGACGAACATATTGATCACGACCAGGGCGATCGCGATCGCGGCGATCACCATGATCGGGTAGCGCAGCGCCTGCTTGATCCGGGAGCGCACATCGATTTCGAACTCGAGGTGTTCCGACAGGCGCAGGAACACATCGGTCAGCCGACCGGTCATCTCGCCGACGCGGATCATCGCCAGGTAGAAGGCGCTGAACACCGTGGCATGCCTGCCCATCGCGGTGGCGAGTTCGCGGCCCTGGTCCAGCCCGGCACGCAGGTCGGTCAGCAGCGCGATCAGGGCCGGCTTGGCGGTCGAAGCCTGCAGTCCTGACAGGGCCCGCAGAATCGGCACGCCGGCCCGCTGCAAGGTATACATCTGGCGCGAGAACAGGAGCACGTCCTGCGTGCTCACCGGCGCCGCGCGCAAGGCCTGCCACCAGTTTTGCTTGGGCGCCGACAGGCTCGTCCCCTTGAGCGTGATCTGCACCGGCGTGACGCCTGTGGCGAGCAGCTGATCGGCGACCGCATCCTCGGTGTCGGCGTCGATGACGCCGACGATCGGCTCACCGAGATGATTGCGGCCGCGCCAGGCGAAGGCTTGCATGCCGGGTGCGCAGCCGTGCTAGTCCAGGTCAGTGGCCAGGCGCATCGCCTCGGCCACCGAAGTCTTGCCGGCACGCACCAGGTCGAAGGCGCGGTTCGCGAGGGTGCGGCCGCGCAGCTGTTCGCGCGCCAGGCGGGCAAAGGTCGACGGGTCGGCGTGGGTCGCGGCCTGGGCCATCGGCGCGTCCATCTCGAGCATTTCATATACGCCCACGCGGCCCGCGTAACCGGTTCCATTGCACACCGAACAACCGCTGCCGCGCCGGGTTTTCAGCGCGGCGGCCGGATCGCCGCCGGTGGCGACGAGCCAGGCCGTTTCCTGCGGCGTGGCCGCGTGCGGCTCGCCGCAGTTCTCGCAGTTCTGGCGCACCAGGCGCTGCGCGATCACGGCCTGCAGCGAACTCGCGACCATGAACGGCGGCACGCCCATGTCGAGCAAACGAAACGGCGTGCTCAGCGCGTCGCGCGTGTGCAAGGTGGACAACACCATATGCCCCGTGATGGCGGCACGCAGCCCGATCTCGGCCGTTTCGGGGTCGCGAATCTCGCCCACCAGGATCACGTCCGGGTCCTGGCGCAAGGTGGCGCGCAGCACGCGTGCGAAGCTGAGTTCGATCTTGTCGTTCACCTGCACTTGGGTCAGGCCCGGCAGGCGGTACTCGATCGGGTCTTCGACCGTGATGATCTTCTGCTGTTCGCAATCGAGTTCGGCCAGCGCGGCGTAGAGGGTCGTCGTCTTGCCCGAGCCGGTCGGGCCGGTCACGAGCACCATGCCCGAGCTGCGCGCGAGGATCTCGCGGAAGCGCAGCAGCAAGTCCTCGGGCATGCCGATCGTGTCCAGGCGCCGCACGGTGTCGCCCTGGCCGAGCAGGCGCATCACGACCGATTCGCCATACTGGCTGGGCAAGGTCGACAGGCGAACATCGATGGTCCGATTGCGCAGGCGCAGGGTGAAGCGGCCGTCCTGCGGCAGGCGCTTCTCCGAGATGTCCAGGCCGGCCATCAGCTTGAGGCGTTGCGACAGCGCGGCCGAGATGCGCTTGTCGGCCTGGGTCTGGGTCTGCAGGATGCCGTCGATGCGGCTGCGGATCAGCAGGCCGTGCTCTTGCGGCTCGAGGTGCACGTCGGAGGCGCGCACCTGTACGGCGTCTTCGAACACCGACTCGAGCAGCCGCACCACCGGCGCTCCCTCCTGGCCGACGCTGGCTTGCAGGGCGCCGAAATCGACGGCGTCGCCCAGGTCCTGTTCGAGCGCCTTGGCCAGGCCGCTGATCTCCTCGGTGCGGCGGTAGTGGCGGTCCAGCACTGGCACGAGTTGGCTCTCGGCAACAACGGCCAGGCGAATCGGCCGGTTCAGCAGGCGCTGCAGTTCGTCGAAGGCGAACAGATCGAGCGGATCGGAAAAGCCCACGAGCAGGTACTCGCCTTTGTCTTCGAGCACGATCGCGCGATGGCGCCGCGCCGGGGATTCACCGAGCAGGCGCACCGTCTCGCTCTTGAGCGGGAAATTCTTCAGGTTGACGACGGCCGCGCGCAGCTGGCGCGCCAGGCCATGCGCCAACGCCTCCTCGGTAATGATGCCGGCCTCGATGAGCACGCGGCCGAGCTTCTTGCCGGTCTGCTTTTGCTGTTCCAGCGCGGTCGTGAGCTGCGCCTGCGAGAGCAGGTGTTGTTGCACCAATACGTCCCCCAGGCGCAGTTTTTCTCGACGCGGCGCCGTCGCGACGGCGCTTTCGGGGGCAGCGGTGGCTTGCAGATCGTTGACCATGGAGTCGAGCTCGCATCGAGGGCGCGGCTGGCGATGACCAGCGGACCCTGCCGATGGTGTCGCCGAATGGCCGATGCCATCGACCGAAAACCGACCCTAAGGGCCGGCTATTCCGCGCGCTTCGAGAGCGGCCGGCGCGCAGCCGCGCCGGGCCGACCATGGCGCGGCGCCGCTGGACGCGCGAATGGGCCTCTACAGCGGCTGGACCTGCACCTTGCGGAACTTGATCGTGCCTGCCGCGTACTGCAAGCCGATCGGCCCGCTCGCGAACTTGCCATCAGCGACCTCGGCGGTGCGCACGCCGTTCAACACCACGGTGATCTGGCCACCCTTGACCGTGATGTCAAAGGTGTTCCACTGGCCTCCCGCCTTGGGCATGGGCCCGACCGCCGCCAGATGAACCACGGCGCCGGTGCCGTATTTCGGGTCCGCGCGCTGGTCGAAAATATTCGCCTCGTAGCAGGTGCGGTCGGTGACGTTGAAGACGTCCTGGCAGCGCATGTAGATGCCGCTGTTCGCGTCATGGCTGGCCCAGAACTCGACACGCACCCGGAAGTCGGTGTAGACCTGCTTGGTCATCAGGAAACTGTTTGCCGGGGCGGTTTTGCGGTCCGCTTGAATGGCGCCGTCGATGGCGCGCCAGTTCGCGTCGCCGATGATGTTCCACTGCTCCATTCCGCTCGCGCCGTCGATCAGCGTCGTCCAGCCTGCCTCGGCCTGGTTCGCTCGCAGGGCGGCGCAGCCGCCCAGGGCAAGCGCGACCAGGAACGCCAGGGTTCGGACCAAGGTGTTGAATTGCATGTCATGTCTCCTGTTGTCGATGTGTAGGCTTCACCATTTTGGCGCAATCTGCGCCCCGGGCAGCATTTCGTAAGGCCCCGTCCAGCCGGGCAAGGCCTTGATCCGCGTCAGCCACGCCGCGATGTGCGGGAAGCGCTGGCCCACCTCGTAGTCGCTCTCCTGGAGCGGATAGAACAGGTAGCCGCACAGCGAAAAATCGGCGATCGTCGGGTTCGTTCCGACGATGTAAGGGCTGGCCGCGAGGTGTTTGTCGACGACGCCATAGGCCGCATCGATCCGGCCCTTGAGCCACGCCATCACGGCCGGATCGGGCGCGCTCGGGCCGAATGACTTGGCAAAGCGATAACTCGCGAAGTAGCTGGTGAACTTGTGGTTGTCGAAGAACAGCCAGCGCTGCACCTCGCGGCGCTCCTGCGGCGTGGCCCCGCCGTATCGGCCATGCTTGTCGGCGAGATAGCTCAGGATGACGCCCGACTGCGTGAGGCGCAGCGCGCCGTCTTCCAGCACCGGCACCTCGCCCATCTCATTGGTCTGGCTGCGCCAGGCCGGCGTGCGCGTGGCTCCATTCAGGAAGTCGACGAACACAGGCTCGTAGGGCTCGCCGAGCGAGCGCAGCAGGAACGCCACCTTGTAGGCATTGCCCGACTGGCTGAAGCAGTGCAAACGAAGCATGGCTTTCCCTTTCTTCAACCGATCGAGACCACGCCGGGCCCGCACACCGTTTCGTCGATCGCCGCCTGCCCGGCCAGACTGGGCGCGACGAAGTCGAGCGTCATCACACCGGCCAGGCGCACGCACGAACCCGGACGGATGAGCAACTCCTGGTCGCGCGCCACCGCGATGCCATCGACTTCGGTCGCCTGCGTCGACAAGGCCTTGAGCACGTAACCCTGGGCGCGGCTGCGCAATTCGAAGTGGCGCCGGCTGATCTGCCTGGACGCCGTGGAGTCGGGCAGGCTCAGAGCCACGTCGAGCGAGAAAGCGCCGTCGAGCGTCTCGCCGCGGCCGAAGGCCACCGTATCGCGTTCGGGCAGCACGATGCGCTGGCCGGTCTCGCGAATCACCACCTCGCTGGGAAAACGCGCCGTTTCGCGCCAGAGCAGCGCAAACGCGTCGACGCTGCGCACGATGCCCTTCAAGTTCACACTGCCCAAGGCCCGGCACACACTGCGCAGCTCCTGGCCCAACTCCTGGAAGAGCTCGCGCGACAGCCGGATCTGGCCGGGTTGCGCCGCGCCGGCCAGGCGCGCACACAAATTGACTGCGTCGCCCGTCACCTGCACGCCATCGGTCAGCACATGGCCCCAATGCAGGCCGATGCGCAAGCACAGTTGGTGCGCGCGCGGCCGGTTCACGTTCTCGTCGGAGATCAGGTTTTGCAGCGCCGTCATCGCGCTCGCCGCGGCCTGCGCCGAGCTGAAGCAGGCGAACGCGCCGTCGCCGGCGGTGTCGACGATGCGCCCCTGGGCATGGCCCACGCAGCGCTCGAGCAGGTCGAAGTGCAGCTGCTGGACGCGCCGCCCGGCTTCGTCGCCGAACTGCGCGAAGTAGGCCGTCGAGTCGACGATGTCGGTGAACGCGAGCGCCGCGCTGCGCTCGAAGCGGCGCGTCAGCTCCTGCGACAACAGGGTCTGCAGACGAATGATCTCGGTCATCGTCAGGCTGGCGGGATCGAAGCTCGGCGTCATGGGCAAGGGGATCGGCGGTACGCTCTGGCGGCGGCGTCACGGAACCGTCGATGGTAATGGAGCGGCTGGGGCATGATCGCCACATTTTCCCCCGATCCCCCCACAGACGCCATGAACCCCAGAACCCCTGTCCCGCTCAGCCCCGAGACCCGATGCGCGCACGGCGCGCGCCGCGCCAAGGGCGACGCCGATTCGGCGCTCGTGCCGCCCATCGTCTACAGCGCAAGCTTCAGCGCCGCCGACGCGCAGGACTTCGCGCAGATGGCGAGCCAGCCGCGCCATAGCCGCTACTACACGCGCTACGGCAATCCGCTGCACGATCAGCTCGCCGAGCAACTGGTGGCGCTGGAGGGCGGCGAAGTGCATGCGAGCGCGAACCCCCACGACGCCCTCGTCACCGCCTCGGGGATGGGCGCGATCAGCCTGGTGCTGCTGGGCCTGCTCAAGGCCGGCGACCACGTGATTGCGCAGACGAATCACTACATGGGCAGCGCCAAGCATTTTTCCGAGCTCCTGCCGCGCTTCGGCGTGCGCTGCACCCTCGTCGATCAGACCGACCTGCGGGCCTGGGAGCGCGCCTTCGAACCCGCCACCCGGCTCGTCATGACCGAGACCCCGGTCAACCCGAGCTGCGCGCTGACCGACCTCGGCGCAGTCGCGGCGCGGGCGCGCGCCCATGGCGCACTGAGCGTGTGCGACAACACTTTCGCCAGCCCGATCAACCAGCAGCCGCTGAAGCTGGGCATCGACATCGTCGTGCACAGCGCCACCAAGTACCTCGGTGGCCACCACGATCTCACGGCGGGCGCTGTGCTGGCGCGCAAGGACCTGATCGACGAGTTGTGGAAGACGCAGATCTGCCTGGGCGCGACCCTCAGCCCCATGGACGCCTGGCTGCTGCTGCGCGGCATGCGCACCCTGGCATTGCGCGTGCGCCAGCACAACGCCAGCGCCATGGCGCTGGCCGCGTGGCTCGAGCAGCAAGCCCAGGTCGAACGTGTTTTCTATCCAGGCCTGGCCTCGCACCCCCAGCACAGCCTGGCAAGAGCGCAAATGAAAGGTTTCGGCGGCGTGATGAATATCGAGATTGCCGGTGACTACGACGCCGCCAGCCGCTTTGTGCACGCCCTGGAACTGCCGCGCCAGGCGGTCAGCCTGGGCGGTGTGGAAAGCCTCGTCGTTCACGCCGCAGCGATGTGGCGCGGCACGATGAGCGAGGCACAAATGCGCGTCGCCGGCATTGCACCGAACGCGGTGCGACTGTCGGTGGGCATCGAAGGGGTCGAGGACCTGCAAGCCGACCTGGCGCAGGCGCTCGAGGCGGTCTGAGCTGTTTTCCACAGCGCCTTCGCGCTTCGCCAAATAGCCGGTAAAGCGGGGCTTTCTCCCCGCATCGTGCCCCTGCCGGGCTGAGCAGAATCGGGCAGTGTCGCGGGATGGGCGTGCGCCGCCGCGGCTCGAACTCGGCCGCAGCAAATTCATGAACACAAACTGGATCGTTCGTCTCAGGCAACCCGGCGTGGCCCTGCCCGGGGCGGTGTTCCTGCTCGGGCTGAGCGTCGCGGCGGCGCTCGCCTTCTGGCTGCGGCGCGACATCGACCACCAGGCCGAGGCCGAGATCAAGCGCCACGTGGAACGCGTTGCAGACCAGGTGGCCACGCGCTTTCGCGAAGCGGTCGACGCTCTGAACGGCATCAAGGGCTTGTACTCCGCCAGTGCCAACGTGACGCGCGCAGACTTCCATGCTTTTTTCGAGGCGCGCGATCTGCAGCGCGAGTTCCCTGGCGTACGCGGTTTCGGTTTTATCCAGCGCGTCATGCGCCGCGACCTCGACGCTTTTGTTGCCGCCGAGCGGGAAGACTACGCGCCGCAGTTTGCAGTGCGCGAGCTCGAGCGCGGAAATCGCGAAGACCTGTACGTCCTCAAGTTCATCGAGCCCGAAGGCCTCAATTTCGCCGCCATCGGGCTCGATGTGGGCTCGGAGCGTCTGCGGCGCGAGGCCGTGGAACAGGCGGTGCGCAGCGCCGAGGTCACGCTCAGCCAGCCGATCGCCTTGGTCCAGGATGAACTCCGACGCCCGGGATTCCTGTTGGTCATGCCCTTGTACCGGCGCGGCACCGACCCGGCCACGCCGGCCAAGCGACTGGCGCTGCTGCGCGGCTTGCTGGTCGCCCCCATCGTCGCAGCCGAAATTCTGGGCACAGTCAACGATAGCGCCGCCGCCATGGTGCAGTTCGAGCTGATCGATCAGGCCGTCGGCGCGGCGGCGCCCCAGCGCGTTTTCGATTCCGCAGGCGCCCGCCGTGCCGGCGACGCCGACGCCCTGCCCCAGCGCAGCCGTTTCGAACTGACGCGCAGCGTGGCCCTCCCGAGCCGGGACCTCGTGCTGCGCGTGTGCAGCACACCACACTTCGACGCGAGCATCGACAACCGGCAGCCCTGGCTGCTGTTCGCCGCCGGTGCCCTGGCCAGCGCCCTGCTCGCCGCCCTGCTGTGGCAACAGACTTCGGGCCGGCGCCGCGCCGAGGCGCTGGCGCAGCACATGACGGCCGATCTGGAGCGGCTCGCCCAGGTGGTGCGCCACACCTCGAACGCGGTGACGATCGCTGACCGCGAAATGCGTATCGGCTGGGTCAACGAGGGCTTCACCCGCATCAGCGGCTATACCCTGGCCGAGGCATTGGGCAAGACCCCCGCCGAACTGCTGGGCAGCGGCAAGGCCAACCCGGCGGTGCTGAAGACGCTGGCCGACTCGCTCGCCGCCGGCGCCGCCTGCAGCGTCGAGCTTTTGAATCGCGCCAAGGACGGTCGCGAGTACTGGATCGCCACCGAGGTCCAGCCGCTTCACGACGCAGCGGGCCGGTTGACCGGCTTTATGGAGATCGGCAGCGACATCACCGCACGCCGTGTCCTGGAAACCGAGCTGCACAGCCAGAGCCAGCTGTTGCGAAGCGTGCTCGAGAACCTGCCCTGCGGCCTGAGCGTTTTCGACGCCGAACTGAACGTGGTGACGGCGAATGCCGAATTTCGCCGCCTGCTCGCCCTGCCGGATGATTTGTTCGCAGGGCGCACCCCGTCGATGGAGGACGTCCTGCGCTCGAATGCGCAACGCGGCGAATACGGGCAAGGCGACGTCGAAGCCACGGTGCAATCCATCCTCGCTCGCGCGCGCTCGCGCAGCGAGCCCTACCACTTCGAGCGGATTCGCCCCGACGGCACGACGCTGGAGATTCGTGGCGCGATGATGCCCGACGGCGGGCGCATCAATACCTATGTCGACATCAGCGCGCGCCGCAATGCCGAAGCCCAAGTGCAGCGCAGCGCGCAACTGCTGCGCGGCGCGGTCGAGGTCATCGACGAAGGCTTTGTCCTGTTCGACCCCGACGACCGGCTCGTCTTCTGCAACGACAAGTACCGCGAGATCTACCCCTTCATCGCCCAGCGCCTGGTGCCCGGCGCGCGCTTCGAGGACCTCATCCGCCCGGGGGCCGAGGCGGGCCACTACCGCGACGCCGTCGGGCGGGTCGAGGAGTGGGTGGCCGAGCGTTTGGCCGCGCACCGTGCCGGCAGCGGCTCGCACGTGCAGCGCCACGGCGACGGCCGCGTCCTTCGCATCATCGAACGCATGCTGCCCGATGGTCACAACGTGGGCATTCGCATCGACATCACCGAACTCGTGCAAGCCACCGAAGCCGCGCACGCCGCCTCCAAGGCCAAGAGCCAGTTCCTGGCCAATATGAGCCATGAGATCCGCACGCCCATGAATGCGATCCTGGGCATGCTCAGGCTGTTGCAAAAGACGCCACTGAGCACGCGCCAGGCCGACTACGCGGCCAAGACGGAGGGCGCGGCGCGATCCCTGCTCGGCCTGCTCAACGACATCCTGGATTTCTCCAAGGTCGAGGCGGGCAAGATGAGCCTGGAGGCGCATGTCTTTCACATCGACCAGTTGCTGCGCGACCTGTCGGTCATCCTGGGGGCCAATGTGGGCGGCAAACCCGTCGAGCTGCGCTTTCACATCGACCCGGCCTTGCCGCGCCAGGTGGTGGGCGATGCGATGCGCCTGCAGCAGGTGCTGATCAATCTGGGCGGCAACGCGATCAAGTTCACGGCGCAGGGCGAGGTGCTGGTGTCGTTGGTCTTGGTGGCGCGCGACTCGGTCTGCGTCACGATGCGTGTCACGGTGCGCGACACCGGCATCGGCATCGCGCCCGAGCACCAGGCGCGCATCTTCGGTGGCTTTTCGCAGGCCGAGGCCTCGACGACGCGCCGCTTCGGCGGCACCGGACTGGGCCTGGCGATCAGCCAGCGCCTGGTTGCCCTGATGGGCGGCGAGCTGCGCCTGGACAGCGCGCCCGGTCAGGGCAGTTGCTTCCACTTCTGTGTGACCCTGCCGGTGGCCACCGACGCCTCTCATCCCGCTGAAGCCGTCGGCGACAACTCGGAGCTCGCGGCGCCGGCCGGGAATGAGCATCGACAGGCCTCGCGGCTCGAAGCCACGGCCCGCGCCACGCCCGCCAGCGCGGGCCCTCGTCTGGCAGGGCTGCGCGTGCTCGTCGTCGAGGACAACCTGAACAACCAGCAAGTCGCGCGCGAGCTGCTCGAGGACGAGGGCGCGCTCGTGCAGATCGCCCAGCACGGCCAGGAGGGCGTCGAAGCGGTGGCCGCCGCCGACCCGCCCT